>CAYTGO010000039.1:16258-29434 GCA_964437425.1 uncultured Candidatus Scalindua sp. | reverse complement strand
TAACAAGGCTTGTGGACATTATTTCTTTTACGTTCATTACTCCTCCGGAGATCCCTGGAACAGATCTTTTATCTTGATAAATACCATTCTAAGTGCTATCTAAAATTAAAACTGCTAATATCGATATAACCCTTTTTTTCAGGATTTTATACACCTTCCATCTGCTTGTCAACTACTAAGAGGCATATTCACAGCTCTTTTCAGATTTGCTCCGGTCAGAAAAACCGTTGTGTCTTTACTTCTTTTTTGCCTTCTTAAAATTATTCTTGATTTATCTCAAACAGGAATGGCTGATTATACTCAAATCCTTATTATTCCACTTGCAATTTATGCATTTGGATATATAATCGCATCTTTAAAATCACCATAATTACCGCATAATTGCAGTAGAATTGCGATTTTAAATGAGTTGAAACAGTGAAGGAAGAGAGACCTGCAGGATCGCATAACTGCCAATATTAAAACAACTTAAGATGTGAACATCATATGAGGCGGCATGGCCAAGTGGACTAAGGCAGCGGATTGCAAATCCGTTATCCAGGGTTCGAATCCCTGTGCCGCCTCCATTTTTTGTACTTGGATGGGCGGGTGGTGGAATGGCAGACACGAGGGACTTAAAATCCCTTCTCCGCAAGGAGGTGAGGGTTCGACTCCCTCTCCGCCCACCAATTTAACACTATCGAAATCTCATTGAATAGCACGGACAAATAAGTTTGTCCATGCAACCCCTTATACAGCATAGAAATTTCCAGCTTAGAGACTAACTATAAATTGCTTTTTCGCGAGCGATACGTTTGAGTTCCTGAGTATATGAATCGTCCGAAGCTGACCCGTCAATCTTTTTCAGACCCCTATTCAGTATTATCATTTTCCCTGCAATACGTTCCGCCTCTTCCATGTCTTTGCTGAGTCTTCCCATAGTCTTCTCTATCTTCTGCTCTAAACTACCTACTCCTTTTCCTGTCCCCTTTGACTTTGCCTTTGTTTTCTTCTTGGCCTGGGCAGGATTTGGTTTTATTTTAATCTTTTTCTTAGATGCATTTTTCTGTTTTGATCCCTCGTCAGCTTCCAGAATACCACTAACTTCCTTCTCCAGCTGAGAGGAGAATGCCTTTACATCTGCGTCAGCAAACTTTCCAGTCTCACGAATATTTTTTTCCACCTCTTCATTCAGCTGATTAAACTCTACGCGAAGGCCCTCAATCCTGGTAACAAAACGTTTTATTGAATCAGCATATTTAGTCTGCTCCTGAAAACTCTTCGTATCAGCGAGCTTGCCTCTCCATTTAGCAACAGTTCGTACACATCCCTCAATCTCATTTCTTAATGTATTCTTTTCAAGAATATCATCGTTTAGTTTCTTCTCAATCGTTGTTTCTACCATCTCTTTCTCTCCATTCTCAAAAACTAATTTTAATTTCTAACTTCTCTTCTCTCTTATATGAAAGTCGGGTTAAACTCTTAAACCAACTCAATATCATCTATACCCATGTGACGTTCACAATAGTGACATCTTATCCTTATAGGATTTTTATTTATCACATGGAACTTACTTATAATCTTCTGATTATTGCTGACGCAATTCGGATTAAAACATTTCATAAACTCTTCTATAGAGTCAGGAATATCAACCGTGAATTTTTTTACAACCTCTGAATCCTTGATAATATTCACTGTAGCATCCGGCGCTATCAGTGAAATCTTATTTACTTCCTCCTGTGTAAGGAGTCTGCCACCTATCTTTATGATACCTTTTTTACCTAACTTCTCACTGTTCAGATTAAAACCAATCAACACCACCTGCTCTAACTTCTGGGTATTCAGTATATTGGCAACCTTGAACGTGCTCTTATTTGCAATCTGATCAATAACAGTGCCCTCTTCGATTGCAGAGACTTCTAGTTTTTTCATTTTATGACACCTAGTACCAGGGCTAAAAGCGCTTCTCTAACCGGAATACCACTATGAGCCTGTTGAAAATACATGGCATATTCTGTTGCGTCCAGGCTCTCATCCATTTCATCTACTCGTGGCAGCGGATGGAGTATTTTAAGGTCGTCTTTAACCTTGAGTTCATCCATAATTGATTTGCTGAGTTTATAGAGCCCCCTTACTTTCTCATACTCCACAGGCTCTGCAAATCGCTCCTTCTGTATCCTTGTACAGTAAAGGATGTCAAGCTCCTCACTGACTTCAGATATAGAGTTAACTTCCTGAAACGAAACATCTCTTATTTCCAGCTCCTCTATATAGTCTTTAGGCATTCTGAGACTTGGAGGTGAAATAAAGCTCATATCAGCATTAAAATGTGAAAGAGCATATGCCAGCGAGTGGGCAGTTCTGCCATATTTCAGATCACCCAGAAAACCAACCGACAGATTATCGATGTCGCCTTTTGCCTTCTTTATGGCAAAAAGGTCGACAAAGGTCTGTGTCGGATGTTGACTCGCCCCGTCACCGGCATTAACAACCGGTATGCCCACGGAATCTGCCGTAAGCCGGGAAGCACCTTCAAGAAAATGCCTTAAAACAATGATGTCACAATAGCCCTCAATTATTTTGACAGAATCTCTTAACGATTCCCCTTTTACCGTGGACGTTGTGCCTAATTCATCAAACCCTATAACCTGTCCGCCCATCCGTTTCATTGCCGCTTCAAAACTCAATCTCGTTCGGGTGGAAGGCTCAAAAAACAGGTTTGCAAGTATCTTTCCTTTTAGAATATCAGGACAAGCTTCTCTCTCCATCCTGGCCGAGATTTCCAAAATATATAATATCTCTTCCTTCGTAAAGTCTAGAATAGAGATTATATCTTTGTCTTTTAAGCTTATCATTTTGATCTGCTTACCTGTCTGTATATAAATAGCATTTGATATTATCAAAGAGGGTTTAACATGACAAGAAAAAAACATATGGATGTTATTGACAAGTGACGTTTTTATAAACGTTTACACTCAAAATGCATTGATTTAATAGCAGGTGTCTGTTATATTGAAATTTATCAGAAAATGTATGTTCTCAGTCGTAGATATGCTGAAATTCATACAACAACAATATAGGCGACCAAAGAGGTAAGAACCCAATCAAAATGAGTTAATGACGTAGAAAGGCGTAATTAAATGAAATTTTGCGTTATCATCCCGGATGGAATGGCCGATTATAAGCTGGAGAAACTGAGTGGAAGGACTCCAATGGAAGCTGCCAGGACACCAAACATGGATAATATCTCATCTAATGGAATAATGGGTGTCGCTAATACCATACCTAAGAACTTTAAACCCGGAAGCGATGTTGCGTGCCTTTCTGTCATGGGTTATAACCCGGAAGATTGTTATACCGGAAGAGCGCCGCTGGAATCTGTAGGCTTGGGCATCGAACTGGGTGAAAATGATTTGGCTGTCCGTTGCAATCTCATTACTGCAAATGAAGGCATACTGGCAGACTTCAGTGCGGGACATGTCTCAGATAAGGAAGCAGAACTTATTATGTCAATTCTGAATGATAATTTTGCCGATAAAAACGTAAAATTTTATGCAGGGACGAGTTACCGCAACATAATGGTTTACAGCGGGGATGTTTCGATAGAAGCTGATTGCACCCCGCCCCACGATATTATAGGCAAACCGATAACAAAGAATTTACCGAAGGGAAAAGGTAGTGAAATATTATTTGAGTTAATGCGGGACTCATTCCATTTACTTGAAAACCATGAGGTGAATAAGGTAAGACTGGATCTTGGCGAAAACCCAGCAAATATGATTTGGTTATGGGGACAGGGAAAGCGGCCATCATTAACACCTTTTGAGGAGTTGTATGGAATCTCAGGTGCGGTCATAACAGGTGTTGATTTATTGAGAGGGCTGGCAACTTATATTGGCTGGAACATTATAGAGGTTCCAGGCGCTACAGCATACTTAGATACAGATTATGATGCTAAGGCAAAATATGCAATTGAAGCACTGGAGACTCATGATCTGGTCCTGGTGCATATTGAAGCGCCGGATGAGGCGGGTCATGAAGGAAATACTCATGAGAAAATTCGTGCCATTGAAAATATTGATAAAAAAATTGTAGGTCCTGTTCTTGAAGCACTGGAGAAGTATGACGATTTTCGTATTCTTGTCCTTCCCGACCACTATACACCAATAAGCAAGAGAACTCACACGTCAGACCCTGTACCATTTGCTATGTATGGAACCGGCTGTGACAATAAAAGCAACCTGGAATTCTCGGAATCAAATGCAGGACAAACCGGCTTAAAGGTAAAACAGGGATATCAACTAATGAGCCAGTTCATCAAAGGCGATACTTCTTAGATAAAGATTAAGGGATTTAAGGATTGACTAAGTATAGACACGAATTTCACAAATTGATAACACCGAAAAGTGTCAAATCTGTTGAGTCCACAATTTCAACATTGATAAGCGTACCCGATAGTGAGGAAGATATACCTGCGGGAGGGCTGAAGGCAACAATCTGGTTTTGACGTGTCCTTCCAATTAACCTGCCGGTATCGGATTTACTTTCACCTTCCACTAAGACCTCGACAGATTTTCCATGCATTTTTCTGTTCTCTTCAGTGCTTATCTCTTTCTGTAATTCCAGCAATATATGATTTCTACTCTTTTTTGTTTCTTCTATAACATCATCAGTAAATTCTATAGCTGCAGTCCCCGTTCGTGGTGAGTATTTAAATATAAAACTATTTTGGCAACGAACGTCTTTCAACAGGTTCACTGTTTCCTGGAAATCCTCCTCTGTTTCACCAGGGAAACCCACAATAAAGTCACTCGCAATCTTAATACCCGGCACTATTGACCTGGCCATATCAACAAGTTCTCTATAATGTGCTGAAGTATACTGACGTCTCATCTTTTCTAATATCCTGTCTGAACCAGACTGTGCCGGCATGTGTAAATATTCACATACTCCCGGTAATTCTCCGACAGCCTCCAGAATTTCTCTGTTCATATCTTTTGGATGAGATGTAATAAAATGAATCCTCTCTATACCGCCTATTGGATCAAGCTCTCTCAGCAAGGTAGCCAAAGTTACTTTTCCATTCAAACCTTTGCCATAAGAGTTTACGTTCTGCCCCAGCAGTGTAACCTCTTTACACCCATCATCCGCTAGTTTCTTAACCTCGCCTACTATATCTGTAACTGCCCTGCTGAATTCTCTACCTCTGACAAATGGAACAATGCAATATGAGCAGTAATTATCACATCCCCTCATAATGGAGACAAAAGCGTTGTATCGGTTTTGCCTCTGAGTAACCATCCTGTCAAAATTAACTTCTCCGTCTTCGTCAATAGCCAGAACGCGTTTATTACTACCACTGATCTCATCAAGTAATTCTGGGAGTTTGGAAAACATTCTTGTCCCGCAGACAAGATTAACATGAGGCATGCGCTTAAAAATCTTATCTCCCTCGTTTTGTGCCATACAGCCAAGAACGCCAAGGATTAATTCAGGTTTCTTCTCCTTTTGATTTCTCAGGCTGCCGAGTTGTGAATATACTTTATGTTCCGCCTTATCACGAACACTGCAGGTATTCAAGAGAATAACATCTGCATCGTTCTCATCTTCGGCAAACGAGTAACCTTTTTTTGTAAGTGAACCTATTGACAACTCTGTATCCAGCTTATTCATCTGGCAGCCAAAGGTCTTTATGAATACCTTTGGTGAACTGTTTTTCGAGATTTTTGGCTTACTAATCATGTAGATTCCAGTTTCCCTTTAATCACTAAATTATTATTTACGTATACAAAAAAATTGTTGTATATATCTATCACTAATCGGAACAATCTTTAACAGAAGATGTAGTTATTGCAGCTTATGTTGATTGGCAATGGTGTTGCCATGGTGAATCCCGAAGCCGCACACATAGCCGCCCTCAAGAGAATTCCTGGATATGACAAGTTTGATTTACCCGCTCTAACTCCCACCTGCCCTTCCGGCTCATCCGGACGGGCGGGTATCTATCTGCACGAGTACCTTCGCTACTGAACTGAAGAATATATAATGCCACAACAGAACCCTGATAAATCATTCTGCTACTTACTGCTTTATTACTAATCCATACTGTTACGTACTTCCTTCATTAAGGGGAGGAGAGCATCTACCTCTTCTTTAGTCAACCTTCCCAATTTAGCAAACCTGAGCTCACCCTTACTGTTTTTATTCTCCCGGGTAAGTTGCAGTTTTTTGATACCCTTATTATAGGAAAAAATACTTGCCGTCAATTTTTCTTGATCATTTTCCCATGATTTTGCGACTACACATTCATCCAATGCTTTATCATAAGGCATTTTAACCTCCTGCTATTAAGTTAAAATATTACCATTAAAATTGTATTGGAAATAACCCTTTCATCTATTTATTAACGTATTAATTTTTCCAACAAACGATTTTCGTTTATATTTATATTAATAATACCCAACAAATTTCTGAACGTTATTATTTATGCTTAACTTCAATCACAAAATGTGCAAATATCGCAGAGATATATTAAATATGACATGTCTTAATGTCAATGATTATAATTGCCATTCTACTCTTCATGCTGAACAGATATTTCCTCGCATATACACTTCCTGATACATCTTGAAAGTTCATTCCTGGCGGAGCCATCTACTTTAATAAATGAAATTCCAATGTCAAATTGATCAGATCCGAATTTCTCAACACGAACAACTGTCCCGATAACCAACAACGGTTCACCGTTCATACCGGTGGGTATCTGAAGTTGTACCTGAGTACCCATATCTATGGAGTGACTGGATTTAAAAAGAATTCCTCCCGTACTAAGGTCTGTGCTTTTCATACCCGAAACATCAATCTCCTCATTGGAATCAATTTCACGAACATTAATATCAGTGATAAAATCTACCCGAATGAAACGTCGCTTATTCTCAGAGTAGATTACAATATTATTTTTACCCTCTTCTTTGGCTTTATAAACAGCAATATCAGCGTTTGCTATCAGGTCTTTTGTATCAGTTGCATCCAGTGGTAAGGTTGCAATACCTCCACTAATGGTTAAATTGATTATCTTGCCATTATAGGCAAGTTTCATATCTTCCACTTTTTCACGGATTCTTTCTCCTACTACAAATGCGGCAGCCTTTTCCGTTTCAGGCAATACAACTACAATCTCTTCCCCTCCATATCGTGCAGCAATATCAATGGTCCTGACTTCACCCATTACTATCCTGGCAACATGCTCCAGGGCATCATCTCCCGCCAAATGCCCAAACGTATCATTTACCTGCTTAAAATTATCAAGATCAAAAAACAAAACGGATAGTTCCTTGCCATAGCGATTAGCACGTTCAACTTCTCTCGCAAACACTTCATCAAAAGTACGTCGTGAGTATAGGCCTGTAAGGCTATCGTACCTCAAGGAATAGAGCGCATCTTCCAGAACTCTAATCTCAATTATTATCGGATTCGTCATGGATTTATTGATTGTGCAGAAGTAGTCACATATTGCTGTCCTTAAATTGACACCCCTTCCCAGAGATTCACTCATAATATTTCTATGGGTGACAATCTGTTTCCAATAATCCACTGCCTGATCAGGTGATAGATCAAGATGAGTTATTACACTGAAGAGAACCTGATACGCTTCCTTACCATTTTTCTCGGTTATACGATTAAGCTCAGTGATAAGCCTATCATCATCAGATGAGAAATCATCCAGACATTCCAAAATTTCTTTTCGTATAGTATCCACTAAATACCTCTTCCTTTAGAGCGAATATTAAGCCTTCCTATATGGCATCTACTCTTAAACTTATCAACAAGCATTACATATAGGGACTTATAGTAGAAATGTAGAATATTAAAAGCAAGCGGAAAATAGTTGTAATCCGGGAATTTGGGGTATTATTGCATTCTCTTTTAGTAATCAATACCCGGTTGAGGCTCAATCTCTTTTCTGTAAGCATGCTTAATTTCATTAACTTCACTTACAGTATCAGCTAATTCGATTATCTCAGGGTGTGCATCGCGCCCGGTTAGCACCAGGTGCATAAGAGGAGGTTTACTTTTAATGATTGCAAGGAGTTGTGATAAATCAACTAAACGAAGTTTAATGGCGTTGTTTATCTCATCAAGTATAAGAATGTCAACCTGCCCGGATTCCATCTTCTGGCCGGCAAGTTGAATAGCATACTGAGCATTCTCTCTATGTTCTTCATGCGAGTACGGGTTCCCTTGTATACCACAGAACCCCTTACCTGTGGATATCAGTTCTACCTTGTCACCCAGCTTCTTTATACCATCCCACTCACCGGCATAGAGATCCCCCTTCATAAACTGTATAATAGAGACACTCATATCGTGACCGCAAGCCCTGACGGCCATACCAAGAGCGGAAGTAGTCTTCCCCTTGCCGTTACCTGTAATGACCACGATAAGGCCCTTTTTCTCTTCTGGAACAAGTTTGGATATCTCTGGTGTTTTGGACATCATTAATAGGAGTGTTAAAAAATGATTTAGATCATCTTAACAAAATTAGAGCAAAACTGTCTTGCCTGCGCCTTGTAGCTCTCTGATTTTGTTTTTGTAGCATCAATAATCTGGTCAGGATCTACTATGCCTATTAAAGAATTAACCTCATCTCTGTAAGCATCAAGCCACTGATAGATCATTTCGTCAGTTACTTCAACGTGAAACTGCAGACCATAAATGTTGTGACCGACCCTGAACGCCTGATTTGGACAGAGTTCTGATTCGGCAAGTCTGACAGCATCTTCAGGAATATCGAACGTATCCCCATGCCACTGAAATACATCAAACTCAGCCTGAAACCCTTGAAACAGAGGATCATCTGAACCCTCCCCGGTCACCGAGACGCTAAACCAACCGATCTCCTTTCGAGGATTTTGTTTTACCAATGCCCCTGTCGCTTTTGCAATCAGTTGAGCGCCAAGGCAAAAGCCCAATGTTGGCAACCCCTCTTCAATAACCTCTTTCAAAAATTCATCTTCTTTTTTAAGAAAAGGATATTTATCCTCTTCATATACATTCATTGGTCCACCAAGTACAATGACTGCAGATGTGTTAGAAAGGGAATTTGGCAGAGGCTCTTCGTTAAAGACGTCTATTACGTTATAAGAGATGCCATCGTCATCTAAAAAACCGCCTATTGTGCCAGGCCCCTCAATGTCTATGTGTTTAATTATCTGTACCGTCATCTGCCACCTTAAAAACACAAAATTCAGCACACATTGAGCAAACGTCGGCATTCTGTGGTGTGCCCTTTTCTCTGATTTTCCTCGCATGATCCGGATCAATACACGTTGAGAATTGCCCTTCCCAGTCACGCTTTCGTCTGAGTTGAGACATGGTTTTGTCCCATTCCCAGGCAGACTTTATACCTTTTGCAATATCAGCAGCATGTGCTGCGATACGTACCGCAATGACACCATCATGCACATCCTGTGGTTTCGGCAGGCCCAGGTGTTCTGTCGGTGTAACGTAGCACAGGAAATCAGCACCGGCTGATGCCGCAATAGCACCACCTATTGCAGATGTGATATGATCGTAGCCCGGAGCAATGTCTGTTACGATTGGCCCAAGAACGTAAAATGGCGCACCTTTGCAAAGCTCCTTCTGTAACTGGATCTGAGACTGAATCTGATTGAGAGGGACATGTCCCGGACCCTCTACTATAACCTGTACATCCGCATCCCATGCTCTTTGAGTAAGCTCTGCCAACACATTCAATTCGTAAATCTGAGCTCTGTCACAAGCATCCACTAATGCGCCCGGCCTCAATGCATCTCCCAGGCTCAGGGTCACATCGTATTCATGTGCGATCGACAAAATCTCATCAAACTGTTCGTAAAGCGGGTTTTCTTTCTTATGAAAGGACATCCAATCTACAAGAAAAGAGCCTCCCCTGCTGACAACACCACATACCCTTTTTTGATCCATAAGGTGTTTCAAAACACCATGTGTCGCGCCGCAATGAACTGTAATATAATCTATCCCATCTTCGCAATGACGCTTTATCGCGTCAATCATGCTTGTGGCCGTCATATCTCGGACTGAGTGTTTTTTCGTAACGGCATCAACTGCAGCTTCATAAATCGGAACACTTCCTATGGTAATCGAACAGTTTTCCATTATCTTCAGCCTGACTTCACGAAGATCTCCACCAGTACTCAGATCCATCACAGTATCCGCCTGTGCATCTTCAGCAGCGCGAAGTTTTTCCAGCTCTTCTTCCACTCCATGATAGTCAGCTGACGTACCAATGTTTGCGTTGACTTTAGTTCTGAGGTCCTTGCCTATACCACAGATTTTCTTTATCGTGTGCTTCTTATTACATGGAATTACAGCCTTTCCTTCAGCCATGTTTGACCTTAAAGTTTCTACATCGCAGTCCTCAAGCTGTGCAACCCGCTCCATCTCAGGTGTTATTTTGTTTAACCTTGCCTGCTTTAACTGCGTCATTTATAGCTCTCCATTTTACTTTTTTCGTATGTATCGTAATATTAACAGGAAACTGCAAGTGCGTATAAGCTCTCAACCTCTTCCTTACTTAGTGCCCTGTATTTTCCAACCTTTAGATTGTAATGCATTTTCAAAGGCCCGATTTGCACCCTTTTCAGTGAGATAACCGGATGTTCTATTTTAGCAAGTATGCGTCTGATTTCTCTGTTCTTGCCTTCTCTGAGTACTATCTCTATGGCACTGTGCTTGTATCTTCTCGAAATAATTTTAACCCTGGCAGGCAATGCCTTACCCTCAGAAATCCAGACGCCCCGCCTGAGAGCTCGTATAGACGGATCAGAAACCCTGCCTTTAACTACTGCTAAATACGTCTTCTCTATCCCATACCTGGGATGAGAAAGCAGATTTGCCAGTTCGCCATCATTAGTTATTATAATAAGCCCTTCACTATCTTTATCAAGCCGCCCTACAGTATATACTCTCTGTTCTATATGGTTTAATAAATCAATAGCCCTGGGATCCTTAGAGTGTGCAACATTTGTACAGACATATCCCCTGGGTTTATTGAGAAGAAAATAAATCTTCTTCTGCTTTTTTATAGACTCGCCATCACAATAAACTCTGTCCTTAGCCGGGTCTACCATTTGACCCATCTTCGTTACACGTTTACCGCCAATTGATACACGTCCGGATTCTATTAAGCTTTCACATTTGCGTCTGGAACCCAGACCTGCTTCAGCTAAAAATTTGTGGAGTCTTTCCATGGTTTGTTTTGTAGAAAATAAAGGTAAATTCGCTTCATTCTAATTATTCTTATTGAACCTTGGAACCGGGCCCAACATCCTTCTCTGTAGTAAGCAGTACGACATTATCGCCATCCCTGGCGGCAAGAAGCATACCCTCACTTTCCACACCTCTCAAAACAGCCGGGGCAAGATTGTTGACAACAACGATTTTCTTACCAACGAGCTCATCCGCGCTGTAATGATTCTTTATGCCTGCCACCAGTTGTTTCTCTCCATCTCCGGCATCAATCTTTAACACCAGTAGCTTATCGGCGTTCGGGTGTTCTTCAACTGCTTTTATTTCCGCTACCCGTAAGTCAATTTCGGAAAAATCTTGTATACTAATTGTCATATTAACCTTTCTGCATCGCCATAAAGATTCGTTTTTTATCGGTTTTCGATTTTAACAAATGTCTTTCTTGATTACCAAGATAAAACTGTACGATTAATACTTAACCTTTAAAAGGCATAAACCGCTTGCTGCGACCGTATTTCCTGCCTTTTCCCTGGTCCTGGATTTTACTATCTTTTTAAATTCTGTGATGGTCATCTTCCCCTTACCAACCTCAAGCAAGGTTCCAACAATTGACCTGACCATTTTATACAGAAACCCGTCTGCCTCAATAGTAAACGTCAAGAACTTACCCTTTTTCTTAATCTCCAGTTTCATTATAGTCCTTACACTACTGAGAACTTCAGATTTCGATTTGAATGCGCTAAAATCGTGTTTGCCCACTAAGGCCTTTGACGCTTTCTGCATTTTTTCAATATCTAAAGGAGCACTGTAATGTAGACAATAGTCCCTGCCGATTGCATCTCTGATCTTGCTGTTTAAAATCGTGTAGCAGTATGTTTTGGATTTTGCACTATAGCGGGAATGGAACTTCTCAGGAACTTTCTTCGCAGATCTTACTACGATGTCTTTTGGGAGATAAGTATTTATTGCCTGTACCAGATTATTGGCAGGAATATTTGATTCTGTCTGAAAGTTTGCAACCTGGCCAACTGCATGAGTACCGGCATCAGTTCTGCCGGAACCTTGGAGAGTTACTTCTTCATTAACAACTCTCTCAATCGCTTTGGTAAGCACTCCATGGATTGTGATACCATTCTTCTGCTGCTGCCACCCGACATAATTCGTACCATCATACTCTATAACAAGTTTTATGTTATTCACGAGAAGTTTCTACAAGAGGTAAAGCATTGTTCATTAAAGCAAAGGAACAGTGCCAGTTAAAGAGTGAGCTAAGAGCAGGTAATAAACAAATGTATTGAAAGCCTATTCTCAATAGAACTAAAAAGGGGTGCTTGGTGGCGAAGCTACCCAGATAAGCCCAAAACTAGGTAAGTTACTGTCAAGGCTTTTCCCCGACACCAGCACCCCATTATATTAGAAAATCAATGTTAATAGTCAAAACCATTTACACGCACAAGAGCAATGCCACACACGACTTAATATTCTATTTACTGCTTGTTTATTTGTCAACCATGAAAATAACCCATAGCTTGTACCATTTTTATCTTGAGATCTGCTCAAAGCTATCCACTCTTGAACAATACACATATATTTGCTATAACACGTGGAAATCACTCGATGCACTTGGTCTGATTCGAAGGAGAGTAGAGATGGCAGAGAATAAGAAGCACCCCATAAAGGCATCAAAAAAGGGTTTTCTTTCGTTTTTTGGGTCCAACAAGAGTAAAAACACCACAAAAGATACTACAACAGCACCTATCGAAAATCAGACGGACCCGGAGCCGACAAAAAACATCACAAAGGACTTTGCAGAACAACCTACACGAGAAAAAGCAGAAGATTTCATTAATGCATCTCATTCTGACATAGAAAAGAAAATAGAAGAGAGTCTCGCCAGGCTATCTAGCGCATTTGATCAAAAAATAGAAAACTCCATCAATACATCAC
>CAYTGO010000039.1:0-16158 GCA_964437425.1 uncultured Candidatus Scalindua sp. | reverse complement strand
GCCAGGCTATCTAGCGCATTTGATCAAAAAATAGAAAACTCCATCAATACATCACGCTCCGACATAGAAAAGGAAAAAGAAGAGAGTCTAACCAGACTATCTAATGCGTTTGATCAAAAAATAGGTGACGCCATCAATGCATCACGTTCTGACACAGAAGGCAAAATAGATGAGAGTGCAACTAAGCTGCTTAATGAGCTTGATGAAAAGATAAAGCTAAACAGTGATAACATTTTATCTAATTTACGAGATGAGTATAGGAAACAGACAGAGGATTTGCTAAATACCGCAAAGTCAACAACACTGGCAAATCGTATGTACGTCATAGGCATTGGTTCCGCTCTTGTTGTCGTGATAATCATTCTTTCATTGATTGGTTACAGCAAAATTAAAAAAACCGCAAATGATACTGTAATGGCAGAGATGCAAAGGCAAGCCAATATGGAAGCCACAAAATATATCACCAGGAGCAATGCAGACATACTTATAAAAGAGAAATCAGAAGGCGCCATTAATGAGTTACGTCAGGAATTTAATGCCCGACTAGACGAAAGAACAGATAAGATATTTGGCAAATCAGAAAAAGAGGTTGAACTCAAAAACAGCAGAGTTTTATCAGATTTGCAAGGCGAGGATAGAAAACAAACAGAGGCACCATCACATACAACAAAGAAAGAAGATTCAGCAGAGAGCTTACCTGTCAATTCAAGTAAAGAGCCAGAAGAAGCGGTAACGAATAAACAAGCACAAATCGCTACGGAGAAAACGATTACCACTCTGCTTGACTACGATGAAGTTCTTACCAGGAAGAAGACAGAGAGAGAATATATTTTTGAAGGCAGACATAAAGAAGGCTTTAGTAAACATTCTAATGAGGACCCTCCTTCATCAATTACATATTTAAGTGATGCAATTAGATTAAACCCTGAAAATCAATTTGCCTATCTTAACAGAGGTGATGCTTATTATAGTCTCAAGCAGTATAAGAAGGCGATTGAAGACTACAACAAAACAATAGAATTAGACCCTGAAAATATAATCGCTTACGGCAGAAGAGGAGATGCTTATGGCAGGCTCAAACAGTATGAAAGTGCAATTATGAACTACGCTAAAGCAATTGATCTCGATCCGGAATACGCTCCTGCTTACAACAACAGAGCAAACATTCTTTATACTACCAGGCAGTACGAAAAGGCAATTATGGACTATAGTAAAACAATTGAGTTAGATCCTGAAAATGATACTGTCTACAGCAACAGGGGACTTGCTTATAGCGGACTTGAGCAGTATGAGGAAGCTGCAGCAGATTATAATAAAGCAATCAAGCTGGCCCCGGATGATGCTTATCATTACGTATACCTTTCAAAAATAAATATCTTTACAGGTAATTATGATAGTGCACTAACTGCTATTACGAAGGCGTTGTCTTTATCAAATAATGAAGAGACAAAGGCTTTAGCCATTTATATCGATTGTATTGTCAAGAAACTTCTTGGCACGGATACATCTCTATCCGAAAGAGAGCTTGATCAAATCCTTAAAAGTGATTTTACTGTGTGGTGGGATTTTAGTAAATTAGATTCATGGCTTGAAAAAGCTGATATTGACGATGAGACAAAAGCGTTTATCAAAGAAAAATCAAGATTGCTTGCAACACATCTTGGATAGTAAACATTGCTCCTTATAGTAAATATCGGGTAGAAAATATGACCTACGTAAAGGAATATTGTGATTGAATCAATTACATAAGTGCTCTTTCTCGTACCTGTGAAGATAGTCTGTGTAGTTCGAGAAATGATAATGAGCTTTTTTATTCAACAGGGAAAACCTGACCTGAATTTTCCCATCTTTCGATACATTGTCTGACAACAGCAGTTTAAGCTCCTCAAGATTTGTATTATCCGGATCGTTATTCTCCAGATACTCAATCCGTTCCTTGATTGTTTTAATAAGTGCGGAATATGTCTCATCATCCATATCAATGTTCATCCTTATCATATGAGTAAACTCTTTTAACACTAACAAGTATTTCCTCTTCTGCCTTAGCAGATCTACCCGTATTTATTATCGGTATTTCCATCACTATTCTTTAGAAAATTTCTATGCCTATACTATATGAAGCTTGAGTCGTAATTCTGAAAAAAATGGAAAAATTGAGAAGAAAATGATACAAATTAAAACCACATACAATAATGACATTTGACGTTACTTTCCCGTTTGGCAGGAAATGAAAATTTGAATAATTCAGATAATAATATAAAAATCGGCGCGTATTTATATCCGGGCTGGCATGCGTGCGCTGAACGGGACATAAAATTTTCGCCGAGCTGGAGCGAATGGGACCTTGTGCTGAATGCACCGAAACGATTCTCTGATCATAACCAGCCACGTCTGCCCGCTGATGGCCCTTATGATGATTCAGATCCGTCTACCGCACAGAAACAGGTTGGGCTTGCTCGTAAATATGGTGTGGACTTCTTTGTGCACGGCTTTTTCTGGTCACGGGGAAAGCGTGTCTTTGAGGCAGCCCTGGATAATGGATTTCTCGGCGCTGATGGTGGCGGAGATTTTCCATTCGCCCTGATGTGGGCAAACCGAATGCCCAGGGGAATCCTTCCGGTAAAACACAAATCAAGTCATAACATTGGTCCGGGCAGACTTGTTTACACCGACCCGGATGATTTTGTAGAGTTGATAAAATTCATCGAGGAGAAATATTTCTCAAAATCAAACTATTTTCGTGTAAACGAAATGCCAATGTTCTCCATATTTGACAGCACCTTTTTTCTGCGACAGCTGGGTGAAGGACTTGCATCCCTGGCAATCCATAAAGCTAAAGACTATCTGAGAAAAAAAGGATATCCCGGCCTTCACTTGATAGCCATTAATCCGTCACCTGCGAAAATTGGTGAGTTTAAAAAGGCAGGGTTTGACAGTACTAGCCACTATGTATGGCTCCCGGACTGGAAGGGTGAGTACCAGCAGGATTATGGAAAACTGGTAAAGAAACGCAGCAGTGAATGGAAAGGATTTGCTGATAAGTCCGGACTTACATATTTTCCATCTGTTTCGCCCGGGTGGGATGCAACACCACGGGCTGCTGTTAAAGGCTATCATAAACCGGAACGCTATCCCTGGTGGCCTGTAGTGGTCAATGAGAACCCCTCACTATTCTCCGATTTTCTTGGCCGTGCAATCAAATATACAAAAGAGTTCAACAAACCACAACTCTCCTTCATTGCGTCATGGAACGAGTGGAGCGAAGGTCATTACCTGGAACCGGACAAACGCTTCGGTACCGCGTGGCTGGAAGCGGTCATGGAGGCGAAACAGGATGCCTGAAGGCAAATTCAAATCAGAAATATGGAGTTTTATTCTTCCTCCACTACCTCTTTTTTAAAGGTTCCAAATGGGCCACGAACGTTTATAGAATCATCCTCTTCAATCACTTTTTTATCAGGAATGCGAATCTTAATCTTTCCGCTTATCGTCTTAAAAGGAGATTTTGAAAGCCCAACCTTGAGTGTATTACCCAGTATTTTTGCCCTGTTTAATTGCACTTCAGTATACGTGTAATCAAGATGGACAGGGCTCATGCCCTTCTTGCTTGCCAGGGGTTTTCCTTCCTGATCATAGAGTGTTATTGTCAGTTCCCTTTCCACCGGTTCCCAGGAAGCATCAGCTTCGATAACACCGGGATATTTTGCTGCAAACCTTATCTCTTTCAGATGTTCATCTACTCCTTGTTTGAAAATACTGGGCAGATAAAATGAGCGCTCAACTTCGTCAGCCTGAACATTTTTCTTACCAATTGTTGCAAAAATGACCACCATTAAAACACTCAACAGTACCATTAAATATGTTCTTTTGGATAATAAGTAACTCATTGTATAAAACCTCCAGAATGATAAACCTTACTGCATTAATATGTTATGTATTATTTAGACAGAGCAGGAACAGGTGTAATCCATGCTCCAAGCGATGTTTAATCTATTCGATAATAACTGGAACTACTTTACAAGCAAAAGATATACCCTGGTATCGTAAGTTCAAAGAAAATGATGCTTTTGTGAATGTATCTGGTAAACAAGGAAACTTCTGCTCATTTAATTACATATAGACATTTTCCGTTGACATACCAAATTGAATTTTCTATGCTAGCTCTCCAATTGTTGAGGTTAATGATATTTTTCTTAAAATAAAATATTGATTTATGTGATTTTCTACCAAATTGCATGACCTGATAAATAAGTAAAAAATATACGAAATAACATTTTAAAAATGGAGGTGTAGAAATGGATTGGGGAATGAAAAACAGACTCTCTTCGATAATGGGATCTGATGGTAAATGTATGTTCATGCCGATAGATCATGGATATTTCCTGGGACCCACCAATAACCTGGAGAAGCCCGGTGAGACAATTAAACCGATTATTGAATACTGTGATGCTCTTTTTGTTACAAGAGGTGTATTGCGTGCTGCCATAGATCCGGTTGATAGTAAACCGGTCATACTTCGTGTATCCGGCGGTACCAGCGTAGTGGGAGGAGATCTGGCAAATGAGGGACTCACCACTTCCATAAAGGACGCTGTAAGGCTTAATGTTTCCGGAGTTGGTTTGTCAGTCTTTATAGGCAGTAGTTATGAACGCCAGACACTTCTCAATCTTGGAAAGCTAGTGGACGAGTGTGAAGAGTACGGTATTCCTGTTATGGCTGTTACGGCCGTTGGAAAAGAGCTGGAAAAACGTGATGCAAGGTACCTGGCACTGTGTTGTCGTATCGCCGCAGAGATTGGTGCCAAGGTAGTAAAGACATATTGGTGTGAAGAGTTCGAAAAGGTTACTGAAGGTTGCCCTGTTCCCATTGTCATAGCAGGCGGACCAAAGTTCGATACAGAACTTCCTGTGTTTGAGTTCGTCCATGACGGTATGACAAAGGGAGCTATCGGCTTGAATCTCGGAAGAAATATCTGGCAACATAAGCACCCTGTTGCTATGGCAAAGGCGCTGCATGCCATTATACATAAGGATGCGAACCCTAAGGAAGCCAACGATATATTCAACGACACAAAGAATGGATAACATCCGGCAACGTCCTAGATTTGATAGAATTGGCTTTGAAAAGGAATGTTATTAGACTTGCAATTTTGTTTTTGCAGATATATAATTCTTCTTTGATTTACTGCAAAAAACAGTGTTTATGAGGGTTCTTCGACGGAATTCAACGCGAGGCGGCTGACTCATAAGCCATTGACATATAAGTAACTAACAAACTAAGCGCCAGTAGCTCAGTTGGATAGAGCATCAGATTTCTAATCTGAGGGTCGGGGGTTCGAGCCCTCCCTGGCGTATAGTAGTTAATTCACAAAAGTAATGTGGTGGGTGTAGCTCAGTTGGTTAGAGCACCAGGTTGTGGTCCTGGGGGTCGGGGGTTCGAATCCCCTCACTCACCCCATATTTCATTTCCCGAATTAATCGATATCAGACTCCTGCTGACATAAATTAAGACATCTGTCTCCCCTATCAGCGTATAGATCCAGTGCAACATTTGCTGATCCTTCCATAACGTGTTTCATATTGATAATATCCTGTCTAGAAAGTAGACATTTTTTTCAGGTTTCAATTAATGCATTTCAGTTATTTTGAACATTTCCATAAAATCACTCGTTTTGAATTAAAGGCACTCATCATGATTCAAAGTATTAAAGCTTATTAGGAAGTGTACGATCTAGCGTAGCATGGAGTCTATATTATATACACTATATACAATATATACATATAGAAGCATCGTATATATTGATTTCTTGCTAATTTTAGGTTTTAAACAGAATTATTTATAAGCATAAAATCTGGATGTAATAACCACCATGAATAATAAGATTTACTGATTAATTTCAGCAAATGGCATGTTGCTTGCGATCTTCTCATATGAATGAGATACAAAATGATGTCTAATGGAGCTTTGTTTATAACAGCCCATTAAGTGTGAGTATCAGGATATATTAAACAGTATGCAATTATAATTTCTTTTAATGGAGGGCAGCGATGAAACACAGAAAAGTTATGTTTGTAATATTAGTTAGTATTTTTGCAATCACGGTTAATCAATCTTATTTGTGGTCTGGAGAGCCAAGTGCACTCGTTAAAAAAGTTATACTTAGCGAATCCTCTTTAAATGAAATAGATGATATCAGTGAACGAAAGACAAAACAGTGGGATGCGATTTCATCTTCCTTTGATTTTGAAAAGATATCTCAAAGAGTCATGGGAGAATACTGGAGCAAGTGCCTTTATGAGCAAAGATCCGGATTTGTGGAATTGTTCACCAACCATCTCAAATGCTCTTACATCAAGAAACCAAACCCTCTATTTGGAAAGAAGATTATTTCATTAAAGGAAAAACAATTCAATAAATCTGCCAGAGTGCAAACCACACTTCTTACTAAGTCTGGCAAGGAAGTCTCTGCAGATTTTTACTTACTCCGTGAAAATGGAAAATGGCTGATCTGTGATCTGGTTATGGAGGGTGTAAGTCTGGTCAATAATTACCGTAGTCAAATCACCAATACCCTTGTCAGGACTTCATATGAAGAGTTGTTGAATACAATGATGAAAAAACAAGGTAAAGATATCACTACAATGAAAACCGCCTCTTTGTCTATAGCTGTTCAACCCAAATTTGTTGAATAATTTTCTTTTAGAAACATATATGTAGTTTCAACAACACTCTTAAAGGGCATAAGCAGACAACCTGCTTTGCCCTTTTTTGTTACAAAATTCATTTTGAACTACTTCTTAACCTGCTCAATACATGCACAAAGAACATGCCTGAGTTTAAATTGCAAGGCTGTTAATGCTTAACGTCAAGAATCTTTTATTCAAAAGCAAAAAAAGTAGTTGCGATGTTTACAAATTGAATTATTATAGTGTAGCTGATAAGAAAAAATGTTGTTCAGCTTTTACTTACACACATTAAAAGTTATTTTATGCAAACCCAGCAACATCAATACAAGGAGAAAAAACACATGAAACCCATTAGCAAAGCACTGGCAATTTCTTTCACGATAGCTTTACTGGCAGGTTGCGCTACGATTCAAGGCAACTCTATTGCTGAACAGAGAGAGTATGTCCTTGACATGAAGGATGCCACACTAGTACGTCTTTATAAAGAGTTCCCTATTGCAAAACAGCAAATAAAGAATTCAGCCGGGTATGGTGTATTCAGCAATATTAACACAAATCTGTTCCTGCTCAGCAGTGGAAGCGGCTACGGAACAGTTACAGACAATAAAGGCAAGAATCCCGTCTATATGAAGATGAGAACCCTGGGAGGAGGTATCGGCCTTGGAGTCAAAGATTTCAGGGCGGTAATTATTTTCAGAAATCAGGATGACATGGATAAATTTGTTGAAAAGGGCTGGGAGTTCGGTGGCCAGGCTGATGCTGCTCTTAAATCAGGCGAAAAGGGTGCTGCCTATTCAGCAGCACAATCAGCAGATCTGGATATTATTACCTATCAACTGACGGAAGCTGGAGCGTCTTTACAGGCTACGATTCAAGGGACCAAATACTGGAAGCATAAGGATCTTAATTAACATTATTTACCAGGCCTTGATACAAATAGTGTGAAAGCGAACAAGGCTAAAGGTTTTCTTTACTGAATACCGTCTACAAGCATATGATCTGTTAAACAGAATCCTAACTAGTAAAACTTTTACAAAACTATCTTGTTTTGCCTTGTAGCATTAATTATAATTTAGACTAAATGAGAACACCACACATAACAATCTCAGTCTGCATCTTGTCCATAATGATTCTGCTTTTCCTTAATACAGAGCTGCTGCCGGCACAAAGCATAGCAGCTGACAACAAAACCGATGCCGACAGCTCTTCAGTCAAAAAACCGGTAATCTTCTTTGAAAACCCGAACTTTGATTTTGGTAAGGCTTATAAAGGTGATAAGGTTGAACATGTGTATAAGTTCGAAAACCGTGGCAAGGCCACATTGGAAATAAAAAAAGTAAAACCTTCCTGTGGGTGCACTGCTGCGGTACTTTCTAATAATACTATTCTTCCAGGAGAAAAAGGAGAGATTAAGGCTACTCTTAATACAGTGAACTATGGGGGGAAAGTCTCGAAGACTATATCCGTTTTGAGTAATGACCCGGATACCTCTAACCATAAGTTAACTATTTCCGGAGAGGTTATTGAAGAGATCAGTTTTAAACCAAAGAACATCAACTTTGGTTCTTTCCGTGCAGATAATCAATCAGAAAACACAGTCAAAGTCTCCGTAAAATCACAGTCAGGTACAGATTTCAAAATTATGAAGGTTGCTTCGTCTAAACCATATGTAGAGACCTCTGTGTCAGACAATCAGGAGGGAAAATTCACTATCACCGCCACATTAAAGAACCATCATGAAATTGGCAGATTCAGTGGCAAGATATTCCTGGAGTCAAACAGCACCAAACAACCAAAAACCAGTATTATATTTTATGGTGTGGTAGAAGGCGATATTACCATAAATCAGAGAAGAATATATTACGGTACTGTTCCGGAGGGAAGAGAGATAACTAAAAAGCTTTTTGTCAAGATAAACGAAAGCCACATAAGGATTTTAAGCAGTAAGATCTCACCGGATTATTTAAGTGTTAATATCGATGAAAGATATGAACAGAAAAACCCTCACTGTCTGGTCGAAACTAAACTTCATAACGACGCTCCTATTGGTAGAATAGAAGGGCAACTGGAGCTTACTACCAACAGCGAGG
The DNA here is from genome assembly GCA_964437425.1 of uncultured Candidatus Scalindua sp. Lineage (GTDB taxonomy): Bacteria > Planctomycetota > Brocadiia > Brocadiales > Scalinduaceae > Scalindua. The sequence goes on along the minus strand of CAYTGO010000039.1, from coordinate 7,382 downwards.
AACTGCCGGTCATCAATATTCCTATAACAGGCGAAGTACACAAAGCCAATGAACCTGAATAACCGAACACACCACTGCAACAATGTCCTATTGCATAATCATGAATGTCATTGATTACGCTATCCCTGCTTAATCGCTTTTATTGTATCATCTAGAATACTCTCCTTATATTGAATACGAACATAGTTTTTCTTACATTTCATGCGAGGACCAATAGTAGGTACAAACACCATCAGAACACACGAAACTACGGCAATAGCCTCCAGAATGAATACTCCGGGTGGAATGCCCATAGATGCTCCCATCAGTCTGGCATATTTTGAAATTAACATATCAGGCGGCACTCTAACAAATATACCAGCCGGTATTGCATACAGTTGACTTAAAAACAACTTAAGAAAAAACGGAGCTAGAAAACCTCTTTCCTTTAGTTTTTTTAATGCCTTGGCAGCTCCTTCTTTTTCATATCCCACTCTCTTTCGTGCTTCATTACAATCTGACAATAATTGAGATTTATCGTGCTGCAGGTTTTTATCTAATCTGGAAAAGCATTTATCAACTACAAACAGATTTAAGACGGAATTAGAATCAACTATATTGGTTAATTCTTGTTTGTCCTCTTGGAGCTGTTTAGTATCCTGACTGTCAGAAATATTAAGACCCTGTTTGTTGAGACTATTGACGATAGCGTTGAGATGATGTAGTTTCCCATCAAACTTCTTCAACTTTTTTTTAATTCCCTCGTGCACAGGAGCACAAACTTCATTTATGATTTTTGTTATTTGCTGCCGTATTCCATCAAAATCCTGCTCATTAGTAATTTTCAGACTATAAAGGATATCAGTGCCGATTATTGTTTTTAACGATGAGATAGCCGTATCTGTATTTTTCAAGAGAGCGTTGTATTGTGCATTCTGGTATAGCGCTTCGGCAAAGTCAGGAGACAAATCTACTGCCTGTCTTGAAAATCTTTGAGCTTCATCAATACGATCAAGATTACGTAATACGAATGCTTTGTATAGCAATGCGTAACTCGTGTAGAAGTCAGATTGTGGCCCAACAATCTCTACGGCCTTATCAAAATGCGCTAAAGACTTTTCCTTATCTTTTTCGTGGAAAAGGCTGATGATTCCGAGACTTAAGAAAACAGAAAAGTCATCTTCACAACATTCAGATAATTTAGAAAAATTGTCTATTGCATCAGCTATTCTACCATTTTCATAAGCTTCCTGCGCTGAAGATCGCAGCTCTACAACTGAAGGTTCCAGAGAAGCATAGATAATCTTTATCATCTCTTTAAACTCTTGTACGTTTTGCTCTATTTGCCAGACTACTTCTGATATATTCCACTCAAACGATGCTTTCAGTCCGTACATACCATTACCTACATCCCTATTGTCATAGGAAAGCAAATTGATACTGGAATTAATCGCTTCTCTGTTTGTGTTTGATGTACCAGATAAACCGATGTGAGATGTAATCATTTCTCTGATCTGATTACCTATTTCTATTCTTTGTACTACAACATCCCTACCAAGCTCTATATTTCTATAAAACCCTTTCTTTATATCACGCGGGACAAGACCATCTTTATATCTTTTCATCTATTATTCAAATTCCCCATAACCATAAGTGATAAATTCTGTTTTTTTGAACTCTGTGGCACTATAGGTTCATAATCTTAACAGTTCTGCCTTTATCTTTACTACTACTTTTTTCACAAATACTGGAAGGTCTCCTACAGAAACGCCGGGCATGTGGGCATCTTGTGGGAAAAAGGCAATAAATATTCCGGGCATTAAGTGAGAGATAATCTTCCGACTGTCTGTCTTTAGATAAAATGCAACGTCCTTCTCAGAATCATATGGTATATCAATGGAAAGCTCATTTAATGTTGTAGACTCGATAATCTCCTGACCTTCTAGAAGACACTGAATGTCAACATACTCCCGATGAGCCTCAAATTTGTGAGGTTCTTTTGTGTTGTAGCTTGCGATTATCGCATAAATATCATCACCCTGAACCTCATACCTCATCTCTTCAGAATCTGGTGTTACTGTTCCCAGGAAAGTAAATGCACTGCTCCAGGCTGAACCATAAGGGTAGCAATTACAATACTCCACTCTGTCAATTATCAATGAGAGTTCCTTTATTTATGCTGACTAATGTATTCAAATTTTCCAAATGTACTCACAAAATATAGATCTCGTCATATTCCTTGTTAATATGCCGGAGTCTTCCTACAAGAATTTTAAGTATATTCAGGTAAACTGTCTTCGCTATGCGATCGTCACTTTCTAGAATACTATCCAGATTGTACTTTGTTATCTTTATAAGCTCTCCCGCGTGAGTTGCAATTACTGAAGCGGATGCCGGTTTTGAGTCAATGAGAGAATATTCTCCAAAAAAATCACCTTCATGTTCTATGGCTAATTTGACTTTTGTAGGTCTTCTGTATTCTATCTCCCCGCTTCTTTCAGGAAGGCAGACTTCCACCTGCCCTTTAATTATTATATAGATGGCGGAGTTAATCTGCCCTTCTTTCATCAAAGTTTCAGCTTCTTTGAATTTTATCCTTTGACATTTTGCATGAATCGCCTTTAGATCCATCTCAGCAAGCCCTTTAAAAAGCTGAAAACCTGATAAAACCTGCAATGTTTTGTTTTCAATCATACAACATCTCTTCCTTATGAAAAGCTTACCAATCAGACGGTAGAGAGGATTTCAGTGTGGTGTGAATTTAGTAGGTTGTCTAATAATAACTGTCATAATACTCAAGTAATTGTTGAAATCAAGCGGAAAAATGTATGACTCTGAATGAATTAAGTAACCGGCAAGACTATCATCAGACTCCAGGGTTGAAGGAATAATTAAATTTGACTAAATCATTTCATTTTAGATTGCGAACCGGGCGTACGAAAAGCAGACTTACGTCTCCCCAATCTACGTAACCATCGTCAAAGTATACACGCCACATGCCGCCCGAACTACAACTGTCGCCTGTCCAGAGCCACCTTTGCTTTTTATCAAACACAGTATCTATGTATAAATTTCCATTCTTCTCACTGGCTTCAAGTAGAGACGACGCTTCCTCTACCGTTGGCACACGCCAGTCAGTATATCCGGCATAGCCCTTACGGTTCAAACCTCTTAACCATTTCTTCACCTCTTTCCTTCTCATATAGTCGTAAGAACCTGATTGTTGCCACATTAAACCGGTAGCATGGTCAATTACCACCTTTTCATCAGCAATTATTTTTGTTTCGTATTCATGCTGAATTGTACTATGCCCATAAAAACCCCACACCTTATTTCTACGTATGGAGATATTTGACATTGACTGAACTTGTGAAACAGTTAAATTCATATAAGAAGAACGAAGTTCCGTTAGTAGCGATTCCTCTTCAGCTACTAACGTCATAGTTAGAATTGGAAGAAAGATGAAGGAAAAGACCAGGGTGTTAATCAAAAAGTGCTTTCTCATATTATTAGGATGGAATTTGTAGACTCAGAATTAAATCAATATTCACAAAGCTGAAAACGGAATAGTCATTTTACTGTTGGACTTGCTATTGCAGTGGAGCTCAGTTTAGTTTCGGTACCAAAGCCGGCACCATTTATACCTTTTGCTTTTTCTATCAAATCATGCTTTGTTTTGTCATAGTCTACGTTAGAGATAAAGTTTTCCTGCCGGAGCAGATTTAATTCATTGAGTTTATCAGCAATGTTTATTTTGTGTCTGCTTTTCTTGATATAATCTTTATCCAGCAAATATGTATTATGTGTATCAAAACCCATTTTCTCAATACACTGCTCTGAAACCGCATCTACAACCTCTTCCAGTTTTTTCCTCAGAAATTCATCGTCTGTATACACCATGTCTACCAAATCTACAGTATTCATCCCTATCTCCGTTCTTGCCTGTACAATATCCCTCCATATAACTGTACCTCCAGCTGCAGTAGTCATCTTAACATCGACCTTAATAAATGCATATGGATCAGAAAAAATTCCGGGGTCTTTTATACCAAATGATAATACATCTGTTTCAAGTATCGTATCGATCCCCAATTCTGTACCCACTTGTACATAGTCCTTTACATCTTTATCTTTTTTCTCCATCAGTCTCCACAAGGTGTTGCTGCTCACAATACTTTTCTGAGGTACCACATGAAAATATGAACAGAGTTGGAATTTGGTATTAAGCTTTTCACATAATACATCACCAATGTTCAAGTCAAATATTATATCATTAAAAGCCATAGCATCTTCCTCATTCGCTGAATTCTTGGCAAGCATCATCATCAATTGCGGTATAATCATAGGCCCTGCAGCCAATGACGAAATAAACATTTCATCATTTCTGATGTCCACGTCTATTTGAGGGCTCTCAGGATAATGCATTATTGCAACATCATTTACAAACTTTGAATATTCCTTTCTGTATGGTATCAGTGATATATTTGTAGTTTTGCATCCGGCAAGCAATAATAAGCTTATTAATAAGTAGAGATAATATTTTTTTGTCATCTGATAAAAACCTGTTTATTTAATAATAAGTAATCATGAATTCTATAGCCATCCTTTTGACATGGATGCCAGTTTCTAAATCCCCCTACTTCAACAGAGCCATACCTCACTGCAACCTCAAATGTGTCTCAAACAGCAGGAGATAACATCAATTAAACGACTATTTTTATTGAGGAATGCTTAGACTTCTTCTCTTGGTTTCTAATGCGGGTTTTGCTTCGTCAGATTTAATCTTACTTAGTTCTGTTTCTATTTCCTGCAAATTTGTCAAAATTTTATTCAGATACTCTTTTTCATCAGTTTTTTTGAAGCAACCGTTGAAGTACTTAATAGACTTCCTGTAGAACATCACACTTTCTTTTACGGTTTTCTTCTCAGTATAAAGGTTCCCAAGTTTATGATAGGCACTGGCGATCTGGAGTGCTGTATCTATAGATTCCGGTCGATAGTGTAGTGCATTCAAAAGATACTCTAAGGCCTTATTGTAATTTTTAATCTTTACACCAACAGACTTATTGTTCATACGTTTTTTTAGTGCTCTGTAACCCTTGCCAACCCAGTATATATACGGTGTCTTTGTCAGCCCTCGCGGAAGCTTAATTGGCTTGGCCACCTTTTCTTGCCAGTTTTTATAAATCGGAACACTATAGATCATTATAGTAACATCATATTCAACATCCTTTCTGAGGATCACTAATGATGCTTCAACTTTTTTGTCTTTCATTTTTCTAGATATTTTCACATAATCAGGCAAGGATCTTATTTTCTTACCTTCTATTTCAAGAACGATATCGCCTTTTATCAATCCCGCGTCAAAACCCGGACTCCCGGACTGCACTTCAACAATTTTTAAACCCTCTTTTTTCTCAGAAAAAATCATGCCTGAGAAGATTGATTGCGCATGAACAGTTGAAATGAGAGTGCTCAATGAAATGATAGTAATAAAAAACAAAACATATAATCTCATGTTATTTAAGCCCCTTGTCTATTAAATTTTCTTACTGCAATGTCGGCAATGAACAGAAAAAGAGCCAGGGGGATTATAAACCCTGCAAGGCTCTTAAATATTACTATCTCTTCTTCCTCTACTGTTATCTCTTCTTTCATTGGATTATACTTTCCCCCAGTGATCTCCGCAATATTTTTAAGCTGCGAAGTGTTATTGCCTTGAACAGCGTACTCAAGTGGTTTTGTGACTGTTTTCTCCGGAATCAGCAATCCTTTTGTCTTTAAGTCAATAACCTTTCCGTCCCTTACCCTTGATATTTTCAAGTTATAAATGCCCGGATTAATATCTTCCAGTTCTGACATAAATCTTTTTGGTGCGACCTGCTTAAGGAGAAGTCCCTGGCCACTGTCAGCAAAGTCCGGTGATATTAAACTGACTTCAAGCTTTGTATCATCCTCTAACAGAGATGACGATTCAATTTGCAAGGACATCGCATCGTCATCAGTCTTGATCTTAATACCATAATTAGCTTTAGATATATCCCTCATTGACCACCTCACTACTTGCGACCAGAACTTATTAAACATTGCCCAGTTTATCCACTTTGACGACCACCTCGCATTTGCATCAGACGCATAAACGACTACCTTGCCCAAGCCGTATCTCCAATCAGCCAGGATCGGATCAGTTTTCCCCATTATGTTTGTTACCAGCGGCACTTCAACATTTTCTTTTGCTTCTGTGATTGTGTGCCCTTTGAGCGGAGGAAACTGCTTATCATATATACCGCTCAATATCTGACTTTTCTGATTGATTGAAGGATAAAAATGTTCTTCATGAAAATCTGATTGCGATACAAAGAATTCTGAGTCCTTTATTATTAACCTTGGCAGCCTTATTATGTCAGATATCTGATAGAATTGTCCTTTTGTCTTCTTGGCAATATCTTGCAGTAGTTTTGTATTCACAAGCCACGTCCCAAGAGCAATGGTTGAAACCGTTATATGTGCCTGCTGAAACTTGCTGATCATTTTATTATAATGATAATATATGGATTTTGTGTTTCCATCAGAAAGCAAAATAACATGATTTACCTTTGAATCCTTCTGTCTGATTTGTCGATAAGCAGAATCCATTGCAGGGAATATATCCGTCCCCCCATCCGCATTTAACATACTCAGTTTTCTGATAATCTCTTTCTTAACATCCTCCTTAGATTTTAGTCCAACAATAGTATGCGGCGCTGTATCAAATGCAATAATACCAAAATTATCATTCTCTTTCAGCTGTTTGATCAATTCAATTGATGCCTTCTTGGCAAAAAGCATTTTCTTTCCCAACATGCTACCTGATTTATCTATTATTAAGACTAAGGAAAGTCTTGTTTTCTTCTCTTTTTTAGGCGGCTCTCCACCTATTATCTTAACAGGCAGAATCTCTTCTATTTTAGTCCCGGAATATCCACCTTCAGCAGTGATGTTAGCACCACATGTCATCACAAACCCACCACCATAATCCTTTACGTACTTTTCCATCAATGCCATCTGTTCATCACTGATAGAATCTTTTGAAACATTCGAGAAAATTATACTGTCATATTTAAGAAATTCCTGTAGCGATTTAGGTATCTGGTCAGGCCCCTTTATCTCAACATCAATTGTTTTATCTTCCAGAGCATCAGGAAGATACATCTTCTCCTTTTTGACACCATTAATATATAGCAGTCTCGTCTTATCAGAAACATTAACAAATGCGAACTTACTATTGTTCTCTTTGTCTAAATCCAGTCCGGCATCTTCAACATCCAGGCTTGCACTAAACTTTATAAACCCTTTTTCATCACTTTTATATGGTACCTCAAATGCACTTATTCCGCTCTTGAATTCGGTATTCCACTCTTTCA
>CAYTGO010000038.1:0-30506 GCA_964437425.1 uncultured Candidatus Scalindua sp. | reverse complement strand
GAGAGGCAATATTAGTTATACACTCAAAAGGTGTAAAACTTGACGAAAACGTAAAACTTAAATCTATTGCTGCAATGACGCCCGGCTTTGTCGGAGCTGATTTGGCAAACATAATAAATGAGGCAGCATTGCTGGCTGCCAGACGTAGTAAAGATGAAGTTAGTATGAGTGAAATTGAAGAAGCCATAGAGAGGGTTATGGCTGGGCTTGAAAAGAAGAAAAGACTGATAAACAAGAAGGAAAAAGAAATTGTCGCATATCATGAATGCGGACACGCACTGGTAGCATCATTCTTGACTACTACGGACAAGGTAAAGAAAATATCTATAATACCAAGAGGTGTCGCTGCATTAGGCTACACTCTTCAGTTACCAACAGAAGATAGATATATGATGACTAAAGCTGAACTGGTAGAGCGAATCTGTGTTTATCTAGGTGGTAGAATTGCAGAGGAGATAATCTTTAAAGAGGTGTCTACAGGGGCGCAGAATGATCTTGAGAAAGCATCAGAGATAGCAAGGAGAATGGTAAAATATTACGGTATGAGTGACAAGCTGGGAATTGTTACTTTCGAGCCTGAGAATAAATCTGCTTACCTGGGTTTTAGTATGGGAGGTACTAAGGAATATAGTGAAGAAACAGCAAGGGAAATAGACATAGAGGTCAAGGGTATTATTGATGAAACATACACAAAAACCAGAAAGATACTAGAGAGCAAAAAATCGGTACTTATCAAGCTGTCGAAAGTACTAATGGAAAAAGAGGTTATAGAAGGGGATGAATTAATTGCCTTCCTCGAAAATGAAGAAAAGGGAAAGACGGGTGAAACTAACGTTAACTAACATACTATCTATACTAAGATGTGGCCGGTCTTGTCTCCTGATAACAAGTATACTTCTCCTTACCAGTTCATTCCCCCAAGAAAGCTTTGCAAATAAATTTCTTTCCGATACTTTCGTTTCGATAGTTAAGAGTACAAAAACCTCTATTGTTAACATACATACAACCAAGATACTAAAAGATAGAGCGCAACATAGAGGGTTTAGAATTAAAGGACAGGGTTCCGGTGTCCTCTATAACGGTCAAGGCTTCATAGTTACAAATAAACATGTAGTAAAAGATGCCGGTGAAATTATCACCAGACTGTACGATGGGAGTGAGTATAAGGCGGAAGTTATTGGCACAGATGAAAGATCAGGCATTGTTGTATTAAAGATCGATGCAGAGAATCTGACACCGGCCAAATTTGGCAACTCAGATTCTCTGGAGTTAGGGGAAATTGTTTTGGCAATTGGTAATCCCATTGGATTAGGTCAAACAGTTACAAGCGGTATAATTAGTGCGAAAGGAACATCTAACTTACGGGTTACTGGATTTGAAGATTTTGTACAGACAGATGCTACCATTAATCCGGATAGTTACGGTGGCCCTCTCGTAAACATGAATGGAGAAGTAGTTGGTATAAGCACTCTTCCGCCGGAACAAACAGCCGGTTATTTTGGAATAAGCCTTGCTATTCCAATAAATGTGGTTAACAAAGCGGCTGAAGATCTGATTAAACACGGAAGGATTACCAGAGGCTGGTTAGGTGTTACAGCTCAACCTGTCACCAGGGAGTTGCAAAAAGCTCTTGGGCTTAAGAACAATCTGGGAGCCCTCGTAAGTGATATTGAACCGGGCTCATCAGCTGCAAATGCCGGTGTTAAGAGCGGCGATGTGATAGTCAAATATAATGGCAAGGAGATTAAAAATCTTCTACATCTTATAAGTCTCGTTAAAGGAACTGAAATCAACAGGGAAGTTGAGATGACGGTACTAAGAGATGGTCGTGAATTGGCACTTAGTGCTGCTATCCTGGAGGCAAAAAAATCTGAAGCTAAAAGTAAAAATGATATGTTTAGAAACCTGGGATTGGTTGTGCAAAACCTTACCAACAAACTGTCTTTGAAATTAGGATATGAGGACGAAAAAGGTGCAATCGTAACTAATGTAAAGAAGGGAAGTCCCGCATCTAAGGCAGGATTAACAAAAGGCGATCTTATAGTAGAGATTCAGCACAAGCCTGTTAGAAGTAGTGATGAACTTTATCAGGCAATCTTGAGGATTCAAAATGAAGAGGATATACTGATGTTCATTAAACGTTCTGGAAAAGCTTCTAAATTTATTGTTTTAAAACAAAAGAAAGATGTCTGATCTAAGTTAATCGTTAGCCATCCTACTGTTGCAATAATAGTACATCATTTACATAATACATTCACAATAATAGATGGAACCATTGGAAAAGAAATCTCCTGATGAAGTTAAGAGAATAGTAGAGGCTGTTTTATTTGCTGTTCAAGAGCCTATTTCTGCGCGTAAACTGAGTGATATAGTTGGCGATACCGATACTAAAGAAATTCAGGAAGTAATACGGCAATTACGTGAGGAATATGACACTCACGATCGAGTTTTTCAGATTGAAGAGATTGCAAACGGATTTCAATTGCTTTCCCGTCCTGAATACCATGAGTGGATATCTAAAATACGTAAAAAGAGTAGCGAAGGCAAACTATCGCAACCTGCTTTGGAAACTCTGGCAATTATTGCGTACAAACAGCCTATCATACGTGCAGACATTGAAGCAATACGTGGTGTTCAATCTGGTCAAATGATTAGAGCACTGGTTGAAAGAGGCCTTGTAAAGATTACTGGTCGTGATGAGGTATTGGGGCGTCCTCTCCTGTATGGAACCACCACAAAATTTCTGGATCATTTCGGTTTAAAATCAACCAAAGATCTTCCTAAAGTAGAAGATCTTGAAATGTTATAGGGGCAATAAACGGCTAAAAGTGAAAGGTACAAATGAGTATCGATAATGAGAAGGCGTGGAAAGAATTAATTACGGCACTTGCGCTTGTTTTAGATCTACAGGAAGATCTCAATTATTATCATGCCTGGAGAGTTGCTGTAATCTCCACTTTAATGGCTGAAGAGATCTTGCCGGATCAGAAATCAGACATTTTCATCGCAGGTTTGCTACATGATGTAGGTGCCATGTCTCTACCAAATCATATGACAAGATATCCTTCCATGAGTGAACAGATTCTACACCCGATAATACGTTCACACACAATAATAGGTGCACAAATTGTCAGTGACTTTCCCGGATTCGAAAAAGCACCCTCCCTGATTCTCGATCACCATGAATACTGGAATGGCCATGGTTACCCCAGAGCTAAAAAGGGAAAAGAGATTGTGGCCGGTGCTCAATTGATCAGGGCAGCAGACACGTTTGACATCATATTCCAGACCCACCCGGAAAAGACGCTTTCTGAGATTTTGAATGAGATGAATGAATTGGTAAACAAAGAATTCAACAAGTCTATATTCTCATCATTAAAGAAAGTTATGATTGAAGGTAATTTATTTCATGATCTTGTTGATGCGCAAAGATTACCTGATCTGCTTTTTAAGTTGAGGGATGAAATCTCAGTAAGTGGTATTGATGATGGGACTGATATAATGGGAATCTCGCTTGATATATTTGGACAGGTAATAGATTCTAAACATGCTTACACTGCGGGACATTCCAAAAGGGTATCACAAAATAGTTTGTTAATAGCTCTTAGTATGAACTTACCACATGATGAGGTAACAAGGATCAAATGGGCAGGGTTGGTGCACGATATTGGTAAAGTCGCAATTCCTCATGCCGTATTAGATAAGACATCCGAGCTGTCTGGTGACGAGTATGAGCTTTTGCGAAAACATACTGTTTACACTGAAGAAATTCTTGAAACAGTTTCCTGTATGAGTGAACTGGTGCCTATAGCTGCGGCCCATCATGAAAGATTTGATGGGGATGGTTATCACCATAAGCTGAAGGGTAAGGATATACCTTTGGGAGCCAGGATATTGTCAGTTGCCGATGCATTTGATTCTATAACATCACTTCGCGGGTATAGAGATGCTAGTTTAATCCCGGTTGCTGTCGATGAAATTAAAAATAGTTCTAAAACCCAGTTCGATCCTGACGTAGTTGAAGCGGCAATTCCAATATTAGAGAATACGTGATATATACTTCAGGATACTAATCTGCCCTGTACTAAGGTATGTTTAAACACACCTCATGCCGAAGGATCCCACTCTGCCATATGTTTGAGTAGGTTCCATCTTCTCTTAATGTCGGCTTTTGCTTGTTCCATAAGCTCTGCTGCTGCTTCCGGATTAGCTGCCCTTAATGCCTTGTAACGGTTTTCACGATAGGCATACTCCTCAAAAGGGGTTGAAGGAGCTTTGCTGTTGATAAGAAGTGGATTTTTACCCTCTGCTTCAAGTTCCGGGTTATATCGATAGAGCGGCCAGTAACCGCTTGTCACAGCTTTCTTCATCGCCTCTATTCCCTTACTCATATCCATACCATGTGCAATACAAACTGAATATGCAATTATCAACGCCGGACCGTCATATGCCTCTGCTTCTGCAAATGCCTTAAGTGTCTGTGCCGGATTCGCACCAAAGTTCACCTGAGCAACATAAACATTACCGTACGTTGACATTATCATGCCGATATTCTTTTTAGGAGTCCTTTTTCCACCGGCTGCAAACTGGGCAACTGCTCCCAGTGGTGTTGCTTTGGACATCTGACCGCCGGTATTTGAATACACTTCCGTGTCCATGATCAATAACTTTATGTTCTCTCCTGTTGCCAGTACGTGATCTACTCCTCCATAACCGATGTCATAACCCCAGCCATCTCCACCTACAGCCCAAACGCACTTTTTAATGATATAGTCAGCCTGGGATAGCAAGCTCTTTGCTTCCGGAGAATCGCATTCTGAAAGCTTTTTCTTCAATGCATCAATACGTTCCCTCTGTTCCTCTATATCTTCCTGTTTAGATACATTTGCATTTTCCTTGATTGCACCAAATAACTCCTTTAAATCGGCATAAGAAGGGTCTGCAGCAAGGCGGTCTATCAACTCCATCGCCTGAGAATGGAACTTGTCCATTGTCTGCCGCATACCAAGACCAAATTCCGCAGTGTCTTCAAATAGAGAATTTGACCATGCCGGCCCTCTGCCATCATCTCTTGTTGTGTAAGGTGTCGTTGGCAGGTTTCCACCGTATATGGAACTGCAACCTGTTGCATTTGCGATCATCAGACGATCACCAAACATCTGTGTCATTAATTTGATATAAGGAGTTTCTCCGCAACCTAAACATGCACCACTATATTCAAAAAGAGGTTTGACGAACTGACTTCCTTTAACACTGGTAACACTGAATCTCGATCTGTCTGTTTCAGGAAGATTGAGAAAGAAATCGTAATTCTCTGCTTCACTCTTACGTATCGGTTCCTGGAATTTCATATTAATTGCCTTAACACCTTCAATCTTGTTTCCGTCAGCATCCTTCTTCTGTCCCGGACAGTTGAAAACACACGAAGCACAGCCGGTACAGTCCTCAGGGGCAACCTGTACGGTAAACTTAAGTCCCTTAAGGTCTTTACCTGTTGCGTCTATAGATTGATAGGTGGAAGGTGCGCCTTCTAGTTCTAAAGGGTCGTACGCTTTTACCCTTATGCTGGCATGTGGGCAGACAAATGAGCACTGGGCGCATTGAATACAGGCATCAGGCTCCCAGACAGGGATATTAACACCAATGTTCCGTTTCTCATATTGAGTTGTTCCTGTTGGCCATGTTCCATCATCAGGCATCTTAGATACGGGAAGAGAGTCTCCTTTGTCGGCCAGCAATGTGGCTGTTACGTCCTTAACAAAAGCAGGTGCGTGATCAGGCACCGGAGGGCGCATGCATTTGCAGCTGGTAGCCTCAACAGGGATAGGCACCTCGACAATATTCTGTAGTGCGGTATCTACAGCTTTATAATTTAAATTGACTATATCTTCGCCCTTCCTCATATATGTCTTTTTGATCTCCGTTTTTATTGCTTTAACGGCGTCCTCTTTAGGGAGAATTCCTGATATAACAAAAAAAGCTGTTTGCATGATCATGTTTATCCTTGCACCGAGACCAATCTCTTCAGCAAGTGCAATGGCATCGATAATGTAGAATTTCATTTTTTTGGATATAAGCTGCTCCTGCACTTCAACAGGCAACGTGTCCCATACATCATCTTTATTGTGAGATGTAGTTAGAAGGAATGTTGCTCCATCTTCCGCGTTTGAAAGCATATCTATCTTATCCGGAAACGAAGGATTGTGACATGCAATGAAATTCGCTTTTTTGATGAGATACGGTTTTTGTATTTTATCTTTTCCGAAACGAAGATGAGATACTGTAGTTGCACCTGATTTTTTAGAATCATAAACGAAGTATGCTTGTGAGTAGTTATCCGTTTCATTTCCGATGATTTTAATGGTATTTTTATTTGCGCCTACAGTGCCGTCCGCTCCCAGACCGTAAAATAGTGATCTGAATTCACCTTTGTCTCCAATGTCAAAAGAATCATCAAATTCAAGGCTTGTACCGGTGACATCATCTTTAATACCTATTGTAAAGTGGTTTTTAGGTTTTTCTGATGAAAGGTTGTCATATATTGCCTTTACCATTGCGGGAGTAAAATCTTTTGAACCCAGACCATAACGTCCGCCAATTACTTTTGGATATGTCTTCAATTTTGATGTGCCTCTATCCATCATCTCACCAATGGCAGTCCTGACATCAAGATATAAAGGTTCTCCAATTGCTCCTGGCTCCTTAGTACGGTCAAGCACTGCAATTGATTTTACGCCTGATGGTAAGCTTTCGTCAAAAGCTTCTATATCAAATGGTCTGTAAAGTCTGACCAGGACTATTCCAAGCTTTTCACCTTTGGCATTTAGCGCGTCTACGGTATTTAATGCAGTCTCGCATGCTGAACCCATTATGACAATGATACGTTCTGCATCCGGGTCACCTAGATAATCAAACAATTTATATTTTCGTCCGACTACTTCAGCAAATTTGTCCATTGCCTTCTGGACGATTCCTGGTGTCGCATCGTAGTATTTGTTTACAGTTTCTCTTCCTTGGAAGTATACGTCCGGATTCTGTGACGTACCACGAATATTCGGACGATCAGGGGTAAGGCCTCTTTTGCGATGAGCAATTACTAAGTCATTGTCTATTACAGCACGCATATCGTCAAAACTGAGCTCTTCAATCTTCTGGACCTCATGGGAAGTCCTGAATCCATCAAAGAAATGCATGAACGGGATCCTGGATTCAAGTGTGGCTGCCTGAGAGATAAGTGCAAAATCCATTGCCTCCTGTACGTTTTGAGAACATAACATGGCAAAGCCGGTAGAACGTGCTGCCATTACATCTGAATGATCTCCAAAAATGGATAATCCTTGGGCAGCAAGAGAGCGGGCAGTTATATGAAATACTGTTGGTGTCAGCTCACCGGCAATCTTGTACATATTTGGAATTATTAAGAGAAGACCCTGAGACGCGGAAATAGTTGTGGCCATTGCTCCGGTAGTAAGAGAGCCATGTACTGCTCCTGCAACACCTGCTTCTGATTGCATCTGGCTCACCTTTGGAACTGATTCCCATATGTTTTTCTGTCCTTTCGCGGATTTTGCATCACAGATTTCCGCAATAGGAGAAGAGGGTGTTATCGGATAGATTGTGATAATTTCATTAGTGGCGTGTACTACGTGTGCACATGCAGTACAACCATCAACTATGACCGTTTTTCTACTCATAAGTATCTCCTCGAACTAGCTTAGCTTGAAAACTAATTACAATGTATTAATTGTTGATTATAAAAAAATTGTTAAATTTAAATATGATAAAGCTCTCATCTATTATCAGAAGAGAGCGAAAGTATTTCTAATATTGCTGAAGCAGTCAAATATAATGTATTTATCAAAAAAGTAAACAAAATTTTAGCTATACAGGTGTTATGTTGTTATTCTATACAGAGTTATCTTGAAGTCTGAATTAAATAGAAAAGGACGATATTTCAGCATTTCATAGAGGTAATATTCTTTAATAT
Source organism: uncultured Candidatus Scalindua sp. (assembly GCA_964437425.1). Classification (GTDB taxonomy): domain Bacteria; phylum Planctomycetota; class Brocadiia; order Brocadiales; family Scalinduaceae; genus Scalindua. Next base: position 22,519 of record CAYTGO010000038.1, on the reverse strand, counting down.
TTTTCTTGCCTTTTCCCCTGTCTCTAATAATATGGACGAAAGTTCTGCCTTGGATAATGAGCAACTTTCATTAATATGGCAATCGGCTGTTGTATTAAATACTTGAGATATCAGTCATGACTGGTTGGCTCAATAGTCGTTTGTACGCATTTCTTTACGATAACGATTAATATTGAAAAAAAATCAGAATGAAATACCAAAACAGGAACCTTTTTGTTTAATAAGCTGTTATAAACGGTGATGTATGAAAGACTTTGACAACCAGGAAAGTAAAATTAAGGAGTTTGAGGCTGCTGCACTTGAACACATAGATTCGCTCTTCAACTTTGGAATGCGGATGACTGGAAACCGGGAAGCGGCTGAAGATCTCGTTCAAGAGACATATCTTAAGGTACACAGGTTTTCACATACGTTTAAGGATGGTTCCAACTTAAAGGCGTGGTTGTTCAAGATATTACGAAACACCTTTATTAATACGTTTAGAAAGAAGATTAAAGAACCTAAATCGGTTCATTATGATGAGGTTGAAGATTTTTATCTATTCAACAAAATTAAAACTGCTAAAAAAGAAGGAGACTATGTAAGTGGTGAATCTTCTGATGTTTATGAGTTTCTTGAAGATGAAGTAAAAAATGCGGTTAATAGCCTACCACTTGCTTTCAGGGAAGTTGTTTTATATTCGGATATTGAGGATCTCAGTTATGGAGAAATATCAGAAATTGTCGGATGTCCGATAGGAACAGTGAAATCTAGACTTTTCAGAGCAAGGAAATTGTTACAGAAATCATTATGGAACTACGCAAATGAAAGAGGTTATTTGAAAGAAAGGCAGGAGGGAAAAGAAATATAATGACTTGTAAAGAAGCTATTGAACAACTCCACGAATTCCTGGATAAAGAACTTGATGATGCGGTTTATTCTAAGATCAGACAGCATATTGATATGTGCCATAAATGTTGTGAAAAGTTTGAGTTTGAGCAGTCATTGATGAAAGTCATAAAAGAAAAGACGCAGCATCACAAAACACCTCAACATGTGCTACAAAGCATCGTTAGTCAGTGGGCGGAGTTGAATGAAGAACGAAGCAAGCCGGAACCTGTTGCTGTAGAGCCTGTAGTGGCACACGGAAAAGGCATATTTGGTTTCTTTACGTTAAGGCCTGCATATACGATGGCTGTCTTATTGCCTATGACTATTATAGGCCTTGCCGCATATCTCGCTTTCTTCAGACCAGTAGAATACTCTCCCATTGTTAAAGTTGCGGCAGAACGTCACGATAGTTTTGTCAACAACAATATGCGCCTTGATCTTGTCAGCTCAGATCGCAATGAAATAAGAAGGCATTTTGAAGATTCACAACGTTCTAACTTTGCTGTAGATGTTCCTGAATATAATGGGCATGAAATGGAACTCTTAGGCTGTAAGAAGTACAGTCGGGACGGGAAGAAAAGTGCTTATGTTGGATTCATGGGCCGCCAGAATAAGATATCATTGGAGATGGTAGACGGTTCAGGGATGAATATAGATAAGTTTCCGCACGAATTTTACAAAGGCAGGTCATATTACTTTGGGAAATATAAAGGATATAATGTAGTTATATGGAAACATGGCAATACGCTGTATAGTCTGACTTCGACAATGAATAGAGAAGGGCTTATGCGTGTAGCCAGTGAAACTATACTTCCATAGGTATGGAAATGTTCTAATTATTTAATATTGAACAAATAATAACATTTTCGTTAATTGACAAAAATTGTTTTATTAACCGATTGCCAGACACTCTACATGAGTACAACTCTTATTATTTTCGCAAAGAGTCCAATTCCCGGTAAGGTTAAGACAAGGCTCACTCCTCATATTGCTCCCACAGAGGCTGCAGAATTATACAAGGCATTTATTGCTGACATAGTATTTAGTGCACACAAACAGAAATGCGAACGAATAACTCTTGCATATACACCCTCAGATGCGGAAGCAACATTTCATGGTATATGTGGGCAATCAGTAGATTATTTACCACAGGAAGGGGATAATCTTGGTGAGCGAATGAAGAATGCTTTCAAGCACTCTTTTCATCAAGGCTCAACAAGAACAGTAATTATAGGCACAGACAGTCCTACCCTTCCATTATCTTACATTCAAAAAGCCTTTGACGTATTAAAAGAAGTACCTATTGCAATAGGACCCACTTTTGACGGTGGTTATTATCTTATAGGCCTTTCAGAGCAGAACGATGCAATATTTGATGGTATTGACTGGAGCACATCAAAAGTGTTTGGCCAGACTCTGACAAGGATACAGGTTGTAAATAAACAATTATCTGTGCTTCCTCCATGGTATGATGTTGATACCCCGGACAATCTGGAATTTCTACGGTCTCACATTCAGGCAATGAAGCTAGACGGTTCTTCAGACATACCGGACAAGACCATGCAATCTTTAAATATATAAGAGGATTTATATGGCAAAGGCATTAATAAAGTTAAGTTTTACTACCAGCATAATATGCTTACTATTCATATCATTCATCAAAATCGAAACTTTATGTTCTGAAGAAGATGTGAGCAAAGACATTGTCACTACACACACCGGCTTATTCCACGGAACTGAAACAGAATGTGATATTACAAAGTTTGTTGGCGAGTCTCTTAAATATAATGTTGGATTCTGGATGTTTAATAAAATTGGCACAGTTGAGCTCCAAACTTTACGCGACGGTAACAACATAGTAGTTACGATAGATAGCTCAACAACAGGCATGATTGACAGCATTCTCCACCGACACAATTTCTACAAAACAACTCTGATACTTGACAAAGAGATGAACAGGTTGAAACCACTGAGTACGTATGAAAAGAAGATTAAGGGGGACAAAGAGAGGGTTAAGGTTACAGACTACGATTATGTAAATAATATGCGTAAGTTCAAGATATGGAGAAACGGGAAATTTCGTAGAGAGCGTGAAGTTAAACTTGAAAGTAAAGTAAGTGACGACGGAATCTCGGCGTTTTATAACCTCAGAAGTGAAATGTATGGTGAAATAAAAGATGGGGCCAGGTTCAATGTTTGTACCGCTTACAAGGACAGAACTTCTGACTCTACAATCTACGTCCGCACCCCGGTAAACTCTGACAATTTATATAAACGGATTGGATCTGATTTTACTGTAAGCTTTGCAGCGGAGATCAGCATTGACCCGGAAGTTTTCAACTCTAAGGATGGTAAGGTCGTAATCCTGTTTACAGATGATCTTCTGCCGATTGGATTTGTTGCAAAGAATGTCCTTGGGTTTGGAGATTTGTATGGCAATCTGGAAGAGAAAACAAATTAATGATTATCACCTTCTGATGGCACAGAATCGGCAATTGCCCATTCAAGTTTTGACAGAACGAACAGCCCGGCACCAGTCCATACTAATTCCCTGAACCGTCTCAATATTCCGAAAGTCAGTGCGACACCTGCACTTAGTTTCAAACTCACGAAGATTGCGATAATGCCTCCCTCCTGACCTCCAACGCTTCCTGGTATAAAGGAAGTTATTCCCTTGGCAACAGTTGCGAGTGATTCAATGATATAGGTAGAGACAGTGTCTATGGGTACATTTAGGAAGTAAAGAATCAGGAATGTTTCTATTAGTCCTGCAATATAGCCAAGAAAGCAATAAACAAAAGAGTAAAAGGCCTTCTTTTTATTATGGCTGTAAAACTGGTATATGTTTTTATCAAGTTCCAGCAACTTCTCTTCCCTTTCTTCAATATAACGTATCCTTATTCTGAACAGACGTAATATCTTCAGCAGGAAAGCAAAGAGTCCTTGTCTCTGGGCGAAAACAATAAACATTATTATGGGAATCCCCAACAGTATTATTGCTATTGAACTTATCAAACGAGGGCCTGATACATTTAATTTAAAGAGAAGAAAGACAACTCCAATCATTACAAAGACTATCTGTGATATTATCAATATTGTTTTCGAAATAACAACGGAAGTCATCCCTTCTACCATCGGCACATTGTGCTTCTTCAGGAAATACGCTTTCATTGGTTCGCCGGCAAAATTTGCAGATGGTATTATCCAGTTCAGAGATTCACCGGCAAGTCTTATCAAGAAGAGGTCTTTAAAACTAATCTTTGAGCTTGTAAAGGCATATTTCCACCCCAGTGTGTCAAAAATAAATACAAGTGAAAATGGCAGGAGCAGAAGCAAAACCTTCCATTTTAAAACAGCCAGCTGGTGATAAATAGTTGAAGGGCCAACCTTGTAAATTAATACGAAAAAAATAGCGCAGCCAGCAATCAAAAGTATTATTTTGAACTTTTTCTTATTTTCTTTATTCATTTAGATCCGGGATACTCAAAAAAATGTGGGAGTGATTCGATAATTGTACTGGTGGCTTTTGGTAGATACGAAGTATAAAACATGGATTTGCACATGGCAAGAGTTAGTTTCGATTTGTGTACTTCGTTTTTTCTAGACGGCGTTGTCACTTCGCTCCTTCTCTTACATCCATAGCCTTTAGCATTTTCTCTTTATTCTTCTTAACATAATTGTAAATCAATTCTTTCTCTTGTTCTATATTTTCATCATATCTTGTTACGATAATAATAAAAAGGCATGGTAGGAAATACTCTTTTATACCTTTTTCAGCTTTAACCTCTTCCCAATAGAATTTTGCAATTATCTGCCTTCCAACCCATTCAATTAATGACCCTAGTTTTGTTTTACCATTTAGTGATTTTCCTGATTTTATTAAATAATAAGTCCTCGCTATGTCCAGATATTTATTGCTTACAAACATATTTGCCCAATCAATTACTCTGAAATCATGGTTTTGATCTACAAACACATTCTCAGGATGATAATCACCGTGACATATTTCATTATTATTTATTAGGCTCAAATATTTTAGAACTGTTTTCTTCTCAGAATCAGATAATAAACATGAACTCGATATTCTCTGTCTTAATTTATCTGTATGGTTTGGGACATTTTCAGAGCTGGTATTATTTATTCTCTTTTGGGTTTGAGCAAATTTGCGTATAATTCTGCGTGTATTTATAATATTCCCTGAAAGATAATCAGATAGCATCTTCCCTTTGATCTTCTCGTATACAATTCCAGTTCGGTTTCTAATATGAACAATATCATATACCCTGGGCACAAGACTGGTTGTAGTAGAAATGCCTTTTGCTATAAGATATTCGTCTTCTATGGTCTTAACACTGAAAGCAGAATAAAATAGTTTCAATACCTTATCATCCTCATAATCATATACTTCAGCAGTCCGTCCTATCCCAATCTTTTTCATAATAATATTCCAATTTCTTATCCAATCAATCACTTACAAATTGATTGGTAATACCAGTATTGGTATCAGATATTGCACTCGTTAATAAATACGGCTATCACTACAAATACTGCTCTGTATATTCAATGGACAATTCTTCATACAAGGCTTCTGCTTCCTGATCGTTGCCTTCGCATTTCTCTATTCTCGGCCACTCGCTCTTGGGAAACTTCACATATAAAGGGAATGTTTTCTGGAGGCTGAGAAGTTCCTGCCTGGAAATTTGTGGCATGTTTAATACTGTCTCTGACCTGTAATCTCCGGCATATGCATCTTTTTGCATAAGTCCCTCATCATCACAATATTCGCGCAAGGCAGTGCCTTTATAAGGATTGTATAGTGATACCATAACACTCGGTACATTTATTTTCCTGTTAAACTCGATAGTTTCAAAAATATTCTCCCTGGTTTCAGTGGGGAAGCCGATAATATTGTTAGCGCTTACCCTGAGACTGGACTTCTCTAAAAGACTGAAAGCCTTTAATATAGTCTCATTGTTCATATTCCTGCCAAGAAGATTGCGACGCAGCTCCATGTTACCGCTTTCGATACCAAGGCTTATCCCCTCGCAACCTGAAGACTCAAGGAGTTTGATATTTTCTTCATTAATTGATTCAGGTCTTGCCTCAATCCAGAATGGTATATCCACTTCCTTATAGCGTTCTATGAATTCGGCGATTCTCTCCCGTTTAGTTGTAAGAAAACTTTCTGCTACCAGATATGCAAATTCGAGATTATATCTTTCTTTTTTCTCTTTCATCTCGTCAATAAGTTTTTTGATGTTTTTTTCTCTATAATAACCGCCGTTGTTTGCATAAAGTTTATTAAGTCCGTAATCACTGCAGAATCGGCAGCTGTATGGACAGCCTCTGTTCATTTCAAACGTTCCGGTCATAGAGATCTTGCCACCCATAGGCTTGTAGAATCTTCTGGGCTCAAATATAGTCCAGTCCTGAAACGGCAGCTCGTCAAGTTCGACAGGCTTTCTGATTCCATTCTTGTATATCTTGCCATCTTGCTTAATCCACATGTTTTGTGTTGACGTTATATCCTGTTTTTCTCTAATCTTCGTGCAAAGTTCAACAAGTGCGTATTCTCCCTCTCCCACGCATATCATATCTACACAATCTTCAGCAATTATCTCAGCAGGGGCAAAAGTGGCAAATATACCACCCACAATCATGGGAACGCTATAATACTGTCTTATATTATTCAGCATTTCTAATCCCAGTTCGTAGGTGCATTCTATACAGGATAATCCAATGATATCCGGCTTGTACTCTTCTACCATCTTTCTAAGATCATCAAACATATCTGTATCTTTATATACCAGTCCAAATTCCTCTCGATTTGTTTTCTTTACCTGAAGATTCTTTGCCCTTGCTTCGTCACCTGTTTCAGTCGCGGTTTTGTAAAAGGTAGTGTCGAACAGTTTTACCCCAAAACCGTTCTCCTTAAGGCATGCCGATATCAAGGAGAGCCCAACAGGCAGAAGGACATCCATCATTGTATTGCAGTTAATGAACAAAACTCTAAAATCTTTATTATCTGTCATCTTCTGTTAACTATCTCTTTGACCCACTCCATACCCTCTTGAACCTCATCGGGAATGTTGTCGTAATATGTATGGTTATATTCAAATACTATGTTGCAGTCCTTGTTGTGTCCTAATATTATTTCGAGTGTTTTTTTAATGTCTACCCATCCATCTTCTGCTTTTTGTGAGGGATGGACAGGTACGTGATTATACTCTTTGTTATGCTCCAGTCCCTTTGTGTTCCACACATGTATCGATTTAGTATGCGGCGCCATAATTTCTATATCTTTGAAAAAATTACGATCTCGTATTCCTGATATAAGTGATGTATGGCCTATATCAATACAGATACCCAATAAAGAGTGATCTTTAACAAAATTCACGAATTGTTCAGGTTCATGAAAATGTCCAGAATATCCACCGAACTCAATATTAATAGGCAGATTGTATCTGTCTACCAGATTACAGAATTCTGACTTTGTCTCACATGCAAGATCTGTTACCTTTTTCCTGTCATGAGAATCTTCTTTCCAGGTCAGATGTGTCACGACAAAATCAGCATCCCACTCCTTTGCATAATGCATAGTGCTGTCGATCAGTTTAAGAGAAAGAGCTCTCTTGTCTGGATCGTCATTAAGGAAAAAAGTGGTTACTCCGGTATAGGGAAAATATGAGGGTCTGAAGAATGGCACATGAAAACTGAAGGGCAGCTTTTTGGTCTTTATGAAAGACTTTAGCTCACCTAATTCATCCTCTTGAAAATCAAAAACCTCGTATCTATCTAGTCCTGTATGCAAATAGCCTGCAGATCTTGCTCTTTCCATATTTCAATCACATTTAGTGTTACATTTTTTTTAACTCGTTGAGTATACATCATTTGTAGTTACTTGTTAAATATTTTATTATATATGTGAAAGTGATTCAAGGCTGAATGTAGTTACTGATAAGGAATTGAATGTGACAGTTTCACCTTGACCATGTTGTTTTGATGGCATATGATATTTTCATATTACAATTCAAAAAAGGAGAAATGATTTGAGACTTAAGTTTCAAAGTTTAATACTGCTGACAACATTGTCTGTAGCATTTTTACATTCGATATCCGTGGCTTTTTCATTACCTGATGAAGTGGACTTCCATTCATATTGGTACAATCATGGTGCAGAAATAACGCGCTTTGATCTCGAACAGAGCCGATATGGTGAAATTCATTCTGGTTATGCGATTTTAATATTTGTTACTGAGCCGTTTCTTCCAGACATACAAGTAAAATCAGATTATGAATCGTCCAGGAATAAAAGCATTCCTGTCTTGAAGCTCAACTCTATCAAAAGATTCAATGCGGGTATCTATGACTATTCTATGATGAAGTCCGTATTTACACCAATTCCCACAGAGAAACATCAGCACATTAAAACATTAAAAGTATCAACAACAAGGCAGGACTGGTGTGGCCACGTCTATCTCCAGTATAATCTTGAGGGTGATCAGTACAAGGTAAAGCAGTATTCATACTTTGAAAAGGGGGGGGACAAGTCCATAACCATACCATCAGTACACATGGAGGATGATATATGGACACGCATACGCATAGCTCCAAAGACTCTTCCGTTGGGGAAAATCAAAATGATTCCCGGAAGCTTCTTTACCATATTACACATGATTGAAGCAGGAGCAGAAGATGCCTTTGCAGAATTGACACACACGCGGGAAGGAGATAGTGGGATATCTCGGTATACGGTGACATATCCATCCTTTCAGAGGACATTGTCTATCCACTTTAACCAAAACTTCCCATATGATATTCTCTCCTGGAGTGAGACCTATCCGAGCGGCTCAGGGGATGGCTCAAAGATATTGACTACTAATGCACGGCGTACACATGCCGTCATGACAGATTACTGGAACAAACACAGTGTTAAGGATCTCGAACTTAGAGAAGAACTGGGATTGGTAAAGTGATTCGACGGGTATTTACCTGGACTTGTTGTTACACTTCTTGTTTGCAACACACAAAAAGTAAGGAAAGGAAAAGGTTTGATTTTTTCTTGTTATTGACCTATACTTTTTGTGTCTCTGTAAAGCAACTTTTATCATCATTTTGTGTGTGCAATTATAGATGTGGAGTCAGTTTGGGGACTTTCTGTTTTCATGCCTGGTTCGGTGTAGCTTTCAGACCTTATTGAGATTTATTTATATTGTGAGAATATAAATATGACATTATCATCACCATCAGAAGTTGTTCAACTCAAACTTACTTATCAAAACCAGACTGTTAACATTAATTTCCCGAAAGATGAGGGTTTTCTGGTGAAGGAAATTTTTGAGCAGGACGAATATGATATCTTACCGCACCGAAGTCATTCCGGCCCACTACAGATTTTTGATATAGGGGGTAATGTAGGTCTTTTTGCCATATATATGAAAATGAAATATCCGGAAAGTAACATATATAGTTTTGAGCCTACCCCAAATAACTTGGTTCTTTTTCGGACTAACACCGAATCATTCAAAGATATAACTGTTCGCTCATACGGTTTATATAATCAGGAAAAGGAGGCAGTCCTATACATTCACCCACAGAATTCCGGTATGAACTCTATCAAAACATTTGTCGGATCAAGTGCTGATACAACAAAAGTGCGTTTGAAAGATGCCGCAACTGAGTTTGATAAGATGGGGTTCAAACATCTGGATGTACTGAAAATCGACACTGAAGGTTGTGAAATAGAAATTCTCGAAAGTCTGGGTTACCGCCTGGCTGACATAGACTATATTCTTGTAGAATACCATTCAGAGACTGATAGACGGCACATTGATCATATTCTAAAGGACTTCCATGTTTACTCTTCCCGTGCTGCCATTTTAGGACTCGGAACAGTAAGCTATATAAACTCCAGGCTGTTAAAAAAGATACAATAGTCTTGAAATAGTGAAGCTTAATATGAGCTGACGTACCCACCCCTGCAAAGAGTCCTTTCAATTCGTTTCAACCGGAACTTTCCATATGATCTTCTCTCCTGGAGTAAAATTAATATTTCAGTTTGTCGATAGTTTTTATGCACTCTAATAAGCAAGGCTGAGCATTCTACAGACCTACTCCAGATAACGCGTCTATTATCAACATAATAATCATTCATGTAAATTGCATCATACCGCTTGTTTATGTAAATTTTCTTCTAAACTATTAACAGTTCCTGCCGATAATAAATTTATGTAGGCTGCAATTTTTGCCTGTATATTGGATAATTGTTTCACAATTAAACGAGTTATTATATGAAAGTTTGAAGTAAAAAATAATTATTCTTGAAAAAATAATAATTATTTCAAAGGGCATAATAGTCATAAGTGCTGATTTTGATATGGTTTGTATATTTTGTCTCAGTGAGTCAGCATCTTTGAAAGGCCTTAAAGAAGGCATTGTAAAAAAATGGTGCGGTAGTTGCTTTGTAGTGTGAGGTAGTCTCTCTGTTATTCATTCCATAATGAATGGCTTATTGAAAGATGAGAGATTATATTTAGCTTAGATTAGTAATTAACAGGCTTCGCAATTTGGCAAAACCAGTATATTTTTAATAATTAAGTACTTATTTCAAGAAAAGTGTAAGGAAAGGAGAGAAACTAAATGAAGGCTTTTTCAACTATGTTGGTAACTGTCACATTATTAGTCATTGGTTTCTTGTTTTTGTTCTCTGGTGTTAATAATGCGGGCAGCAAGGACAACAAATCCTCTGTAAGACGGGTGCAGAGTGGTCAATACCATTCTCAGTTTAAACGTCGGGATTTTATCAGAGAAAGACGTGATAATGAACGCAAGAAAATCAGCAAAGAGCAAAGTGTCAGGCAAGTTGCAGCGGGAAGATATCATGACGATTTCATGGCATACAATCAGCAGAACAATGACAGAAGCCGCTATGACGGTTTCAGGTAGTACGGAAATGGTTATGGGAGTTAGCCACGAAGTATTGACATGGCAACAATGACTCAATTATCAAATAAGAAAGTTTCCGCCTGTTATACACAGTGCAATCAGCTTTATTAAAACTGATTGCACTGACAAAGTGGTTTACTGTGACTGGTTTATATCTATCCAATCCTGCATAGGAAGAACGGGTCTGAATGAACCGGTTTGAGTCGGGATGAGTGGCAGGAAGAATTTAACCATTTCGGAGTAGTCTTTTGCTTGTACGATAATGTAGTAATCGTGTTCTGTTACTGTTACGTAGGAACCAAGTATCTTTATTCCCTTCTTTTCAACTTCCTCCCGGCTTGCCCAGAAATCGCTGAGCATCTTCGCTCCGTCCTTAGTCCTGCCCGGACAATTTTCCGGTGTATGTGTCCAGTGTGCTACATATATTGTACCTTCGTTGTTAGTCATTCAAATAACTCCTTGTTTATTTATAAATGTTAATAATTAATGAAGACAACCAGGAAATATGGAGTGCATCATCCGTGATGATGCGTATTAAAGCAGTGACACGGTCACTGCACTCCAAAAAAAGATTTAATACATATTAATCACCGGAATATACACGTACCGGACGAACTTTTTTTCTTTCGATCATTATTTCCTTTCTGCTTACCAAACTGTAGTTAAAATCTACGCTCCAAGCTCTATCCAGAGAGAGACTGGAGTTAGAGATATTACTGTCACACGTCCACACACTCGACTGTGTTTTATCAAATGCGGGGTCTATAAATTGATTACCGTTTTTCGCGCTTGGCTCCAACAGAGAAACCGCTTCTTCCAGAGTGGGTAGTCTCCAGTCTGTAAATCCTGCGTAACCATTTTCATTCAACTTTGTTACCCATCTCTTTGAACCCTTCCAACTTATATTCTTAAATGATCCGGATTGGTGCCACATCAATCCGGTAGCATGGTCTATAACGACGTTATCGTCTTCTATTATGTTTTCTTCGTAATCGTGACTTATTGTACTGTGTCCAAAAAATCCCTGATTAAATTTCTTCTCACGTATTACGATGTCAGCTATTTCTTCCGCCTCAGAAATAGTCACTATTTTACAATATGGGCGTAGATTTGTTTTTGGATTCTTATTTTCAGACGAATGTATAGGGGCTGATAAAAAAAACACAAATGATACAATTGAGATGTATAGTAATAATGAATGTTTCATAGAACCTCCGGTGCTTGTTACCTCTATAGTTATTTCGTGTTATATTGGATGTAGATTATTTTTTGGAACTTAGATATTCTGAAATTCCATTGGACAGGTTAATCAATGCTTCTATGTCTAATTCCTCACCTCTGCTCTTAGTATTTATGCCAATCTGCTCTAAAATTGCTACTAAATCTTTACGTATCTCCTTTGACTCATTTTTCATGCCCAGCCCTGAGCAAAGCGATGACAGACTGTTCAGAAGTGTCTTTCTTCTTGAAACGTATATTGCATGTATAACATTCTGAAAGTTTTGAAAATCACGAATTTTGTCAGCATACTTGTGTGGATTAACTGTCATCCTGACGATTGCAGAATCTACGAGCGGGACAGGCCAGAATACGTCTGGTGGGAGTTTTTTCAATACTTTTGCATCAGCAAAAAGGTTTGTCATAATAGACAGTACACCATAATTCCTAGTTCCCGGTTGCGCCTTCATCCTATCCGTAGTATCCCGCTGGAGCATCAAAATCATTGTTTTGATGGGCAATACTTCCTGTAACAAATCAATAATTACCGGAGTGCTGATATAATATGGCAAATTGGATACTACTTTGACGGTTAGGTTTTCTGAAGAAGGAGCCGCTTGAATGTAATCAGATACTGCCGCTACGATTGTTGGATGGATATGATGTTTAGACTTCAGGATATCCCTGTTAAATGTAGTTACATTATTGTAGTCCTTTAATGTCTCCTCCATGATTTCAAACAGTCTGCGATCCAGTTCTACAGCAAAGACGTGCCTGGCGTTTTGGGCAAGCAACCGTGTTAGAGAACCAGTACCAGTGCCTATTTCGAGAACAATGTCATTAGGGCTCAGCTCTGCAGCTTTAACGATAAACTGCAGCAGATTCTGGTCTATTAGAAAATTTTGCCCCCACTGCTTCTTGACACGAACGTCTCGTTCCTCGAAAAGTGCTTTCAGCATTGATTTTGTGTGAGGAGCGTCTAATGTAATTATATCTTCAAAGAACATGATTTAAGCACTCCGATTGAAAAATAGCCGAAATTCTCAGAGCCTGTCGAAGGCTTGGTTAATTTTAAAGACTCTTAAATTTAAACAACAGAATACAAAGTTCAATCAATCTTTGTAAACATTGACGAGGGGGCGCCACAGACATGACACTTGTCAGGAGCATTATTCTCTATCGTGTTTCCACACACCTGGCACACATAATAGTCAACTGATTCATTGTTATCCAGATTGTCCAATGCTTTCTGGTAGAGGCTTGCATGGATGCTCTCTACCTTATTTGCAAGATCAAAACTTTGTATAGCCTTCTCATTGCCTCCCTCTTTTTCAGCTTCTAAAATCATCTGTGGGTACATCTTCGTATATTCATGAGTCTCTCCTTCTATGGCCTCCTCAAGGTTTTCTTTCGTACTTTTGATGCCACCCATAACCTTGAGATGTTTGTGAGCATGCACTGTTTCAGCCTCAGCTGCGGCACGAAAGAGTTTTGCAACCTGATTAAAGCCCTCACTTTCAGCCTTTTTAGCAAAGGCCAGATATTTCCTGTTTGCCTGTGATTCACCGGCAAAGGCTTCCTGTAAATTATCTTGTGTTGACATATTATTTATTTCCTCCACTTATGGAATTAATATAAAACTGGTTCTCAATTATTGTAAAATTATTGCGATTACAGCTTTTCGCTAATGCTCTTTCCGTAATCCTGACAAGCCCTCATGCCCTCTGTATCTTCCACTAAATGTTCCAACAGGTTGAAAGATCCTAACGAAGTCATGTCCATCTTGAATACATTTTCCATTGTTTCAAAGATATACTTGGGCGCATCACCGCTGTGGGTGTATGAGCCAAAAGCACCTCCTACCTTTCCCTTCAAATTCGCTTTGTCTACCACAAATAGAAATGTCTTCATGTTTGCTGTCATATCTCTGTGGTAGGTAGGGCAACCAAATAGATAACCGTCGTATCCTTCCAACTCTTGCTCATTCTTAATATCAGCTAGTTTTCTAATATCAGCACTATTACCACTAAAACGAACACCTTCTGCAATATACTCAGCCATTTTTTCGGTTTTACCTGTTCTGCTATAATACGTAATTAACACTTTTCCCATATTTTCGCTCCTTTTTCAGTTTTTTCTGCTACACAAATAAATGTTTACGTGTTTCCACCATCATAACTGCCGTTTTTATTGCTTCAATCATTGAACCTGGATCTGCAATACCTTTGCCTGCTATATCAAAGGCGGTACCGTGTGTGGGTGAAGTCCTGATAGCAGGTATGCCAAGCGTAATATTTACTCCGGAATCAAATGCATGCATTTTTATGGGGATAGCCCCCTGATCGTGAAATTGGACTACAACAATATCAAACTCTCCATTGAGTGCTTTGTTGAAGACTGTGTCAGCGGATAGAGGTCCTTGGCAATTAATCCCCATTTCCTGTGCACGCTCTATTGCAGGTATGATAACATCCCTCTCTTCCGTACCGAAGCGGTCACCGTCACCGCAATGTGGATTTAAACCGCAAACTGCAATCCTCGGTTGATCTATACCAAAAAATGTTTTAAGCCCTGTTGCTGTTATTTGTATGGTGGAAAATACATTTTCCTGGTTTAAAGCTTCGGATATTTCATTTACTGCAAGGTGAGTAGTGACAAACGCAACTCTAAGTCCTTTTCCAACCATGAACATTACTACATTTTCTACAGACGTCTTCTCTTTGAGTAACTCCGTGTGTCCAGCATAATTAAAACCAGCCAGTTTGATTGCTTCTTTACTTATTGGCGCTGTTACAAGTGCATCTATTTTTCCGTTAAGCGCCAGATCGAGTCCCTTTAGAATATATTCTACGGATGCCTTGCCGCTTTCTGGCAGGGGTTTGTGCATCAGGGTATTATTAACTGTAAAGTTATCCAGGTCTAATACGCTTATGTTATCTGTCAGGACTCTGTCTGAAATATTACTCAAAACCTTTTCAGAACCAATCACTACATAATTTGCTGCAGCCCTTATCTCTGGCGATGTCAATGCTTTAAGGATAACTTCCGGGCCTATACCACCGGGATCTCCCATTGTTATTCCAATTAAGCTTTCTTCTTTAACTTCAGGTTTCATAGTTTTTTTGGTGGGCTATACTCAACTACGCAATTCACACAATTCAGGTTGTAAACTATCGGTTTCACATGAACCCTTTTTCCTTTAACATCTCTTCTGTTATTCCTGATGTAGTATTGTCATTAGTTGTTAATATCCTCTTTACCCATTTACCTAACATATCTGTCTCTATGTTGACCTTCTGACCTGCTTTTTTGAACCCTAATGTAGTGGCTTCAAGCGTAAATGGAATAAGAGCGACAGAAAACAACTTCTCCTTGAGATCTACAATTGTTAAGCTAATCCCGTCTATGGCCACAGACCCTTTTTTAATCATCATGTTTGAGATATCGTTACTTACAGAAAACCAAACAGTACATTGGCCGGGTTCGTTTTCTATTTTATTAATTGTGCCAACACAATCGACATGCCCAGTTACAAAATGCCCACCGAGTTTGTCGCCTATCTTCAGTGATCTCTCTATGTTTACATTATCAGATGTGCATAAATCACCAATGGCAGTTTTGCTTAATGTTTCTCCTGAAACATCAAAATGTACTGCAGTACCCTTTATCTGTGTTACTGTCAGGCAAGCTCCGTTTATGGCTATGCTATCACCTGGAACAACACCATCCTTTAATGGTCCTATATCAACGGCAATAACTGCTGAATTCGCCTGTTGACTTACCTGTTTTACTTTACCTAAGTGTTCAATTATACCTGTAAACATTTTTCATTTCAAAAAACATAAAATAGTATATTGTTACCAGCAATCTTGCTCATCTTATTTTCTGTTCACAAAGCGGTTAACAGTGCATCATATTTTCAGTGTACCCAGTATAGTAGACCCTGCGGATACCATTTGTCCCTGCTTGATAGCTATTTCAAAAGCTGCTTCTTCAGGAATGTAGACCTCCAGTCTGGAACCGAACTTAATCATACCGAACCTCTTGCCTCGTTCAACATCCTGTCCAACGGTACAGTCACACACAATTCTTCTGGCTACCTTCCCGGCAACCTGTTTTATCATTATTTTTGTTTTTCCATCTCCTGTCAAAATTCCCATAAGATTATGTTCATTCATTTCTGAGCAATCAGGAGAACGTGCATCCAGGAACTTCCCGGGTACATGTTTGACAAACTCCACCTTTCCGCTGTATGAAATTCTATTGACGTGAACGCTGAATACAGACATGAATATTGCTATCTTTAATGCCTTGCATTTTAAATAGTTGTCCTCTTGCACGTGCGAAATTGCAATTATGTTACCATCAGCAGGAGAGACTAAATTGTTTTCTCCATCAGGGATATTTCTTTCGGGATCCCTGAAGAAATACAAAACAAAAGATAGGAATATTAAAAAAGGTATACTTGCCAACGGATAAAAAAAGAGGCTCAAAACTATCATTACAAACAAGAACATTCCAAAAAACGAGAGTTCTTTGGTACCATATTCAGCAAAAGGGAATCTCATAAAAATAACACTCCTGACACTTTATATAATGTAAAATCATCATTTAAATGATGATAAAAGGTAAAATAGAACAGATTGAAGATTGTGGTTTACCGGTTGAGGTTTGTGCGATATACACACTGATTTCTGCCAGCAAAGTACGTTATTTTCTAGCATATAAACATTTACATGTCAACCTAATGTCAATCTAATCGAGTTATTTCTTTACAGCCCTTATTAATAGTAGTAATATGTTTTCCTACATGAAATCAATCTATGAACAAGTACCATATGGAGAATCTAAAAAATGAAAGTTACACTGAAATTATTATATAAGTCTTTTTTTGCGGTGTTCCTGTTGTTTGCCGCTTATGGATGTCAGACCACCAATAATGCCGTTACTTCAGAACCACTGGTTGCAGAGCTTACACCTGACAAAACAGAATCTGAAGAGCGTATTGTTCCCCAAACCAGT
Source organism: uncultured Candidatus Scalindua sp. (assembly GCA_964437425.1). Lineage (GTDB taxonomy): Bacteria > Planctomycetota > Brocadiia > Brocadiales > Scalinduaceae > Scalindua. Next base: position 5,464 of record CAYTGO010000038.1, on the reverse strand, counting down.
ACAGTAGAAAATGAGGCATCTGCAACTTCTGCAACGGCAACAGATGAGACGGGTACAACAGCTGGCAAAGAGGCGGAGATGATGGAAAAGTTTGGAAATAATTTTCTTGGTAGATTGCGAGGGCATGGAGCAGCAATTCTTACTGATCCTTCCAGTGAGAAAGAAGCTATAGCCAAGGATAAGCCGGAAGCCGATTTGGCTGTTAAGTCTGTTGTTGCAGAGAATAGGCCATATATCGAGATTGAAAAGCAATTGTATGGCAAGTGGATCAATAAATTAGAGACTGAATCCTATGATTTCCATGATAATGGTACGGTGACAATTGTTACTGAAGGTCCAAGGGGGAATTCGGTGAAGTTAAACGGCAATTATCAGATTATTGAAGCAGATCGTATAAAGTTCGATTTTAGAGACGACTCTGTGGCGAGTCGAAGGCCACCAAGCTACTTTAAGGTTTCTGTATCTGAAAATGCATTCTCATTAACAGACGAGCCGAGGAAGAAAGACGGACCTGATGGGCCAACTACAAAATATAATAGAGTGGAGTAATCAGCCCGACTTTAACAGACATGTGTAATTAGCATTCTGCACGCACAGGTGTTAGGCTTAATTGCACGTTTTGAACTATATGTAGACTGTTTAATTTGGACAGGGGAGCTAGAGCTCTAATACTACAAGCAACTTCCTGGCTTCTTTGAATGACATGCTCTATTCCATATACGTTCAAAACTAAAAGATAGACGTAGAACTATCTTTTTAAAAAGCGATGGTTGCTGTTTCACAATTGATGGATAAATATCATCATAACTTTCATCATTTTTTACGTGTTCGTCGAAGTAGCTTTTCATCACTGTTTCCTCCTTAATCATAAAAAAGGTGAATTTAGCAGATTTTTTATATTAGTGATGAATCGCAAAAGCCGTACCGTACGTAGAGAATCTGGCAAAGAAACTATTCGGCTTTTCGTAAGTTCTTGGTGTCTATAGGATAGGTAACAATAGCTCAATATTTTGTGTATTGAAAATGTATATTTAATAGATGACTCTGTTTAAGAATTATCCAAATAGTATTACCAGAAAAAGGAAATTATTTCCGCAATAATATATTTAAGTAGGCATGTGTTATTTAGTGGTATTTAACATTAATGGTACGGTGTGAATGTTACTCTTATATGCTTGTCATTCATTGTATCAATAGCTCTCTGGATCTTGGTTAGCGGATCAATTATTATATATCTGGACACAGGTTTTCTCTTTCGTTTAGGACTCATCTTAATTCTCTTTAGCGGGTCTCTTGTTTCCATGGGATTCATCTCCAGAATTTCTCCTTTGACATTTGCCTCGATATTTGCTGATGAACTTATCTCTTTTACCCATAAAATTTGCTTAAGGGAATTGTCCGTGTGCAGGTGTTCCATTCCCTCATCAGTCAGATAATATTCAGTAATGCCATAATGTGAACACACTTTAAATGTGATATTTCCTTCAGTGTTTCTTTCAAAAAATTCCATTGTGTTTCCAATCATATTTAATAGGTCTGATCTGGAGGGGTAAGCACTTTTGATTAATAACTTTACTCTTTCTTTCTCAATCTTATTGCTTTTCATGGATGTACCACTTTCTTCTTGTTTTCTAATCTTATCTTCTAAAGAGAGGGAATGGGACGGATGAAAATGGTATAAGACCATGTTGTTGTTTTCGTTCATTAATTTGTTCAACAACTGAACATCAAGCTTTGCTTTAGTTATGTAGCGTTTGTCTATCTTCTTTTCTGTTTCTTCGTTGCGACCGATCTCAATCCATTTTTTTTGATGTGGTAAATATGCCCAGGACTCCTCTATTAGTGAGCTTGCTATGAGCTTCCTCATTTCTGATATTCCTACTGTTTCACTTTCATGGATCACTGTCTTGAATTTGTTCCTGCTGTTAACGACGAGGTCATCTATAACTTTGTATTCTTCTTGCTCTGTAGTTTGTTCAGTAGCGAAAGAAATATGATTATGGCCGAATGTAAGGATAGAGAGGTATGCAAATAGTATGATTAGTAACCTGTTTCCTAACAGTTTTCTAAAATTCAAATTACCGTCTTTTGTCTCTTTTGAGTTAAATTTTTGCATAGGAAATTCAAATGATTTTAGCATTCATTAGAAGTTCTCATGTTATATCGTAAAGCAGATAAATTGCAAAGTCATTTTGTGTTATCAGCTCTTTTTGCGTTTTTTAGATGTACGTTAATCCGCTTTCGTAATATAATAGACCATTTAAGTTAGCAGATTGACATTGGCAGCATAACAGTAAAAGGAGATTGAATATGTCTTTTCCTGAAAAGGCTAAAGAGAATTATCTGAAGGGTTTTGCCTGTGCCGAAAGTATACTTCATGCAATTAAGGAAGAAAACATTATTGGTGAATTTCCTGAAGAGGTTCTCAAATGTACTACAGGTTTTGGAACAGGTATGGGAGGTTCGGGGAAAGTCTGTGGTGCGATAACCGGTTCCGTTATAGCAATAGGTTTAAAATATGGACGAGTAGATATTGCGGACGATAACACAGGGGTTTTTGAAAAGGTTAATGATTTTTTAACGAAGTTTAATGAAAGATATAAGAAACAGGATTGTAGCGGATTGACATGTACATGGAGAGAAAAAGGAACATTTAAAACTCCTGAAAGAAGGAAGTTCTGTTCTGCAATTGTAGGATTTGCAGCTTCAGAATTGGAGAAAATATTGTAAGAATCCAGAAGGGGGGCTTCCTTGATTTCACAAGATATCCAGGGTTTTGGTTCACAGCTTCTGGTATTTTGAGTGCATCAAAAGAGTTATAAGGGTAGCTTGTATTTTCCCCTGCCTATATCGTATAAATCACCACCATTTGTGTCATTTACGACAATTGCCGGAAAGTTTTCTACTTCCATCTTACGAATGGCTTCAGTTCCGAGATCGTCAAATGCAATAATTTCTACCTTCTTTATTGTCTTTGCAATCAGGGCTGCAGCACCACCAACTGCGGCAAAATAGACGGCTTTATACTTTTCCATCGCTTCAATTACCTCTTTTGATCTACTACCCTTCCCGATCGTTCCCTTTAAACCCATTTTGATAAGAGTAGGAGCATACGTGTCCATTCTGTAGCTTGTAGTGGGGCCTGCAGATCCTATTACCTGTCCGGGTTTTGCAGGAGTAGGGCCAACGTAATAGAGCAATTGCCCTTTTACATCAAAAGGTAAATCATTACCAGCTTCAACCATCTCTATGAGTCGTTTGTGAGCAGCATCTCTGGCTGTGTATAATACTCCACTGATTCTGACTTTATCTCCGGCTTTCAGATTTTCAATAGTAGAATTATCTAATGGTGTCTTCAGATCAATATATTCAGTCATAATAGATATCTTTTTGTCTTTTCGTGAGCTTCTTTTGAAATTCCCATACAATTAAATCACAACGGTCTTAGTCCTGTGTGAGTGGCACTCAATATTTACGGCTACCGGTAAGCTGGCAATATGGCAGGGAAATGTTTCTACCTGCACGGCTAAAGCCGTTGTCCTTCCACCAAGTCCTTGAGGCCCTATCCCCAGTTTATTGATCTTTTCTAAAAGTTCAACTTCCAAACCGGCAATGGTTTCGTCTTTATTGCTACTGCCCACTGGGCGTAATATTGCTTTCTTGGCTAACAGGGTAGAGTAATCAAATGTCCCTCCGAGTCCGACTCCCACTATTATTGGCGGACATGGATTTGCGCCTGCTGTCCTTACCGTTTCTACTACAAAGTCTATCACACCATCTCTGCCCTGTGCAGGTGTCAGCATAGCAGAACGGCTCATATTTTCGCACCCACCACCTTTTGCATCAAAAGTGATTTTTAATTTGTCACCAGGAACTATATCTGTATGGATTACTGCCGGGGTGTTGTCACCTGTGTTGATACGGTCTATAGGGTTTTTCACAATTGACTTGCGTAGTAAGCCGTTCTTGTAGCCGCGTCTTATTCCTTCGTTGACAGCTTCCCGCAAATCACCTCCTGCGAGCACTACTTCCTGGCCAAGTTCAATGAATATAATAGCAAAGCCGGTATCCTGGCAAACTGGGACTTGTTCTTTTCTGCCAATTTCTGCATTTTCTAATAGCTGCGTAATTACTTCTTTGCCCAGAGGAGATTCTTCTTTGTCCAAGGCACTCCTTAATGAAGTGATGAGATCATCTCCCAGGTTATAATTTGCATCCGTACAAAGTTTTTCGATTATTTCTGTTATCTGTTCTGTATTGATTTGACGCATAATATTTCTGTAAGGTGAATAAATCTCAAATAACAAACAAATTCAAATAGAAAAAACTGACTTTGGGTGTTTGGGCATTATAATTTGATATTTGTTTGTTCTTTGGGATTTGAGCGTTGTGGTTTATTGACTTCTGCCTGGTTCTGTCTCTCCCAGGTTAGGTGATTTTGAAATACCTCGTATTAATTAATATTATAATGTGTTCTTCTTTTGCTCAAGCATTGACAGTTTTGCACGATCTATCAACTCTTCTATAGTGCACAATTCCTCAGTGTCGTAATACGCCTTTCCTATACACAGTGATAGTTTATATTGGCGGTTTTCCTGTTTATTACGGTTCTCTAATTCATCCTGCAAACGTGTTATTATAATTTCATTGTTAGCATCAAAAGATTCTATTGCTATAGCTGTAAACTCATCTCTGCCATGGCGAGCTATAATGTCAGATTCTCGAAAGGCTTCTTTGAGGATATTGGCAGTTTCGATTTTAGCCATGTCCTCATACTGATTGCCAAGTTTTTCATTGATCTCATTAAGACCTTCAATGTGGATAAGAAAGAGTATCATTCCACGTTTAGTTCGTATTGCAATACTTAACTGTTGCTGGGCGAAAAGCATAAAACCTCTCTGGTTGTACAGGCTTGTCAACTCATCAACAAGTGAGAGAGATTGCAGTTCTACCCGACCTTTGTGCCGCATGATAGCATATCGTAAAACACGTGAAAGTGCATGACTATTCATTTCCCCCTTGACCAGATACTCTTCGGCTCCTCTTTGTAATGCCCTAACTGCCATAGATTCATCTTTCATACTTGTCATCACTACAACCGGAATATTTGGTGCTCTCTCGCAAACTGTGGTAATTGTATCTACTCCCTGTTTGTCAGGCAAGGACAAGTCCAGCATTATAATATCATAACGCTCAGTATCAATTTCCAATAACGCTTCATCAAGCTGCTGTACATGTGTCATTTCATAATTAACATTCTTGATCTCTTTGATAAATTCGCCGATAAGAATTGCGTGATCGATTTCATCCTCAACATAGAGTATATTTATTATTTTGTTTTCCATGCTAAATTTCCTTACCGTCTGCTATTTGCTACTGCTAGAATTGTGATTTGTATTTAAATCTCTTTTTTGTATCGTATTTCATCGAAAGCTATTTTTTGGGGTATTTAAAGCTAAATAAT
>CAYTGO010000037.1:22666-30650 GCA_964437425.1 uncultured Candidatus Scalindua sp. | reverse complement strand
TCGGAATTGAAAAGCCTTTTGTCATTGACGAACAGAACAAATGTTGGCGGACAGACAGATACCTGTGTAGCATAATAGACCTTTGATACTTTAGATTTTCTCTTTGTCGGACGATGTTGAGTAAAAGCCTTTTCAAGGACTGTGTTAAGTTCTGAAGTTGTTACACGCGTATTTGCCTGCTGAAACATCTCCTGTGCCAGTTCAATAGTCTCAATTATATTTTCCCCACTGAATGAACTGATGAATGATAGAGGCGCAAAGCCCATTCCGGGCAATCGGGCATGAACATACTTAATAAACTCTTCAATCTCTGCATCTTCTTCTGCAATGTCCCATTTGCTTACAACCAGTAGACAGGGTTTGTATTGGGTCTTGATATAGTCACTTATTTTCTTGTCTACCTGAGAGATATCTCGGGGTGCATCAATCAACAAGATTACAACATCTGCACGTCGGATGGATCTCTCCACCCTTGTCATTCCATAGAATTCAATAGAATCCTGAAGATGCTTCTTCTTTCTTACCCCTGCCGTATCAATGGCAATAAATTCTTTTCCTTCTATTGTAAATTTTACATCAACAGAATCTCTCGTAGTACCTGGAATTTCACTTACAATAACCCGTTCCTCTTGAGCAAGCGTGTTAATTAATGTAGATTTTCCCGCATTCCTCTTCCCTACAATAGCAATTTTCATTAACGGCTCTGACTTTACCGGCTTTGTATCAATCTCAGGAAACATTGAAACGATCTTATCTAAAAGATCAGTTCTACCATATCTTTGCAATGCGGAAACCGGTATCGGCTCACCCAGTCCCAGCTTGAAAAACTCTGATGTCTGGAAATCAAATTTCTCCGCATCACACTTATTCACTATGAGAAGGAGCGGTTTTTTGATTTTTCGCAATCTCTCGGCTACTTTTACATCCAATGGTGTAATACCGTCACGAACATCTACAACGAAGAGAATCAGGTTTGCCTTTTGAATTGCTATTTCTATTTGAACGTCAACTTCCTGCGCTATATCTTCAATGTCAGTAACCCCGATACCGCCTGTATCAATCAACTCGAACAGGGTTTCTTCGTGTTCAATCTCTATGGATACTCTGTCCCTGGTAACACCACTTGTTGGATCAACGATTGAAATGCGTTTTCTTGCCAGACAATTTAAAAGCGAAGACTTACCGACATTCGGTCTTCCTACAATAGTTACGATTGGGAGGAACATTTTTTACTTTCAACTTTTCCTATAGCCCTTTCGGGCATGTTAATCAGGTACTTATACCTGAAATAATAATTGAGGGTAATAGCAATAATGTATGATTACTGCTCTTTTGGTGGCTCTTCTGTGCTCTCTGGTTTTGTCTGCTCTGGAGATGGCTCAGGTACCGGCGGCACTTGTTGCACTGCAGGCTCCTCAGGTAATTCTGGAGATGTTTCCTCAGCTGCTACATCTTCTTCATTCTCTTCAGCATATATATCATCCATTTCGGTACCATCAACATCTTTCCTCATAATCAGGTATACAATGGTGCTGGCAGTACCGACAAATGCAATTATTATGCTGCCAACAATTATCTTAATCAGAACTATATACAACATAAAAAATAATGCGGCAATTCTCATTGATATAGGATTTAGTGATGTGAACGTATCACCGCCACCACTCAAACCGGCGATGAAAGCTCTTATCTCATCAAGTTTCCCTCCCATGCCTAAACCAACAGTGAAATAGCTGGTCTTCATAACAAGACAAGCACCATACCCCGCAACAAAAGTCAAAATCATCCCACAAATTATTAGAGTAATAAACAGTGATAAAAAATGCAGAGGCCTGGATAACACATAACTGTATGCTCTACTGATTGCATCAAAAGCATCAGAACCCTCAGAGCTTATTGCGGGAAACATAAGGATGAATCCTATTACGCCAACAATACCTAAAAAGACAATTAAGAAACCGGAAAGAATAGCCAATGGAAATCCAACGGCAACGGCAATTTCTCCGGCAAATTCTACTTTACCCAGCAGGCCCCCGGCAACATTACATGCAATAAAGAAAAGCACTCCCAGAACAGGCGTAAGAGGAGACCAGAAATACGACCAGAACTTCTTCATTACAAATGAAATTGAGTCTTTAAGTCCTGTTTTTTCTCCCTTGCCTAATCCCAAAGCGGTTAGACGCGTAACAGCACCTGCAAAAACAGACCAGATTATCATTAATCCCAGAACCAGTACGATGAGAACAACGTACTCTCCCCACTCAACACTCTTCATTGATGATACCAATGCACTTATTGAGCTACATAGACCAAGTCTGGGTGAAATCAAAAATCCATTGATCACTTCAAATGGAGTAATTTCAACTAATTTAAATGCGGAGCCAAAAGCAAGTATTACTAAAACCCAAAGAATACTGAAAGCAATTCCAGCAAATGCACAAAACAGCTTGTTGAAATCAAGCGACATTTTAACTCCTCGCAGAATACTCTGAGTGTCTTGTATGAACGATTGCATCACACGCCCCTCTCTTGATTTATGGTTCGTAAATAAATTCTTGTTTATTATTAATAAGGACTTTTATTCAGGTTAGTATATCTCTATTCGTTGTAGTCTTCAAGCTTTTCGTTAGTAGTCGGCTCGTCAATACGTCTTTCTTCATCAAACCATGAGCCCAGATCAGCCAGCTTGCAACGTTCACTGCAAAATGGAAATGTAGGTATGTCGCTTATAGAAGTGTAGAGAAGTTCTTTACCACAACTACGGCATTTAATCTTTGACATTTTTCTTTGTTTCTTTTTTCTTAGCTTTGCTATCTTTTTTGTCTGTAGTGGAAGATTTTTTATCGGCTTTCTGTCGTGACTTATACTCCTCACTCCGGTAATCAGTCTGATAGAAACCAGAGCCTTTAAAAATAATTGTGCTACCAGCTCCGATCAAACGTTTCAGTTTCAGTTTACCACATTCAGGACATTTCCTGATATGCTTTGCAGTTATTGATTGAAACAGCTCCATTGCATGGTTACATGCACCACACTCATAATCATATGTTGGCATAATTATCCTCGTCCCTGACAATTGCTAAGACATAAAACATCATTCCTTTGATTCATCTGACTCCTCTTCCTCAATGGTTCTTTTAGAAACCTTTACTTTTGAGGGTCTGATTACACGTTCCTTTAAGAGGAAACCTCTCTGAAATTCATCAATAATTGTATGGTGAGGCATTTCATTATTCTCCTCCTCCATTACTGCTTCATGAAGATTTGGGTCAAACGGCTTTCCAACTGTTTCTATAGACTCCACACCATATTTCCCCAGGACCTTAAACAACTGCTCTTCTATCAACTTAAAACCATCTACAAACTTGTCAATGTCTTTAGAACTATCTGCAAGTTTCAAGGCTCTGTCAAAATTGTCGAGTTCCGGCAGAAAATCAAGTATAAGGCTTTGAACAGCAAACTGAGATGTCGACTCACTTTCCTTAACCATTCTCTTCTGATAATTCATAAACTCAGCTTTGGTTCTCAGCAGTTGATCAAGGTAAGTATCACGTTCTGCAGCCTTCTTCTTTAATTCAAGAATATCTTCTTTTGTCAAATCTTCCAGAGAATCTATATCATCCTGAGCCTCTTCCTGCACGGCCTCTTCATCATTTACATCTGCATCAGCTTCCGTCTCGGAGTTTTCTATATTCCCCTGGTCCTTATCGTCTTTCATACCGTCATCTTGTTCGGTATTCGTATTTTCTTCATCCTGATTATTTTGTTCTTCAGACATCACAACGAATTTCCTCCAATGATTTCATAAGAGTGAATTATTTAAAAGAGTTTTTTACCTTTTGAAAAAAACTCTTTCTTTTAGGTGTCACATTCTTATGTTCTGATTCTGCAAATTCTCTCAACAACTCTTCCTGTCTGGGAGTCAATTTAGTTGGCGTTTCGACAACAACATGTACTAACAGGTTCCCTACCCCAAAACCACGAACATGTGGAAACCCCTCCCCTTTAACCGAAATTATATCATCACTTTGCATTCCGGCAGGTATTCTTACTTTTCTCATTTTCCCGAGAATAGTAGGCACCTCAATTTCACATCCCAATGCCGCCTGAGTAAACGTAATTGGGAATTCACAAATAATATCGTAATCCTGCCTCTTGAAGATTGGATGTGGTTTTATGTGTATGTCACAATATAAATCTCCCGGGTGTGCTCCATTTGCTCCGGATTCACCCTGGCCAGTAACACGTAATCTCGAACCGTCTTCAATACCGGCAGGAACCTGGACCTTAATATTAGACTTTTTCGGATATACACCGTGACCTTTACATTTTCCACAGGGTGTTTCAATTATTTTTCCGTTACCCTGGCATTTAGGACATGTGGTTCTTATAGTGAAAAAACCTTGTCTTTGATGAATCTCACCTTTACCTTTACAATAAGGGCAGGAAACCGGAGATGTACCTTTCCTGGCACCCGTCCCCCGGCACTCTTCACAAAAGTCTCTTTTGGTAATTTCTATTGTCTTCTCAACACCGGTAGCAACATCTTTAAAATCTATAGCAACATCACATCTTAAACTGGCACCGCGTTTTTCGGCCTGCCTTCTCCCGCCACCAAAAAAATCCTCAAAAATGCCTCCTCCGCCACCACCGCCACCAAAGATATCACCAAACGCATCGAAAATATCTTCAAAATTGCCAAACCCCCTTGCATCTCCACCTCTTAATCCCTCATGGCCATATTGATCGTACCTTTGTCTCTTTTCAGGATCACTGATCACTTCGTATGCTTCAGCGGCAATTTTAAATTTTTCCTCTGCCTTCTTGTTACCCTGATTTTTGTCAGGATGATACTTCAATGCTAATTTCCGATAAGCGCGCTTTACATCATCTTGACTCGCACTTCTATCGACTCCGAGAACATTATAATAGTCTTCTTTTTCCATTTTTTAGCTATAGATTATCAAAAAGGCTGACTAAAAACTTAATATCTATCTACTATATCTGCAGATCTGTAAGCCCAAGCTACACAAGAGCTTAAATTCAAATACTAACTCCGTGGACATTATATGATACAAGTGATAAATTAAATGTCAAGCCGGTTCTATCCTGGAATATCGGAGAAGTATGAAAGCAAAAAGGCCACATAAATGCGGCCTTTTTGAAAAACAGCTATTCAATTTTATCAGTCATTTAGTTAAGACACACTGCCCTCAACCGGATTTTCCTCATCATCATCCTCTTTTAACTCTGTAACCATTACATCTGTAGTTAACATGAGCCCTGCAATACTTGCTGCATTTTGTAATGCAGTACGTGAAACTTTTGTAGGGTCGATGATTCCTCTTGCAAACATATCCACAAACTCAGAAGTGTTTGCATCGAATCCGGTATTGGTGCTTTTTTCTTTTACTTCTTCAACAATTACTGAACCTTCTCCACCCGTATTGGAAACAATTTGCCTTAGAGGCGCTTCAATAGCTTTTGCTATTATATCTACACCCATCTTTTCATCACCTCTCAACTTTTTGCGTAATTCCTCAACCTTTGAGATAGTTCTGACCAGGGCGACTCCACCTCCTGGGACAATACCTTCCTCAACAGCGGCTCTTGTTGCGTTCAATGCGTCTTCTACACGAGCTTTCCTTTCGTTCACTTCAGCTTCAGTAGCTCCGCCTACGTTTATCACTGCAACACCACCGGTAAGCTTTGCTAATCTTTCCTGAAGTTTTTCCTTGTCATAATCAGATGTCGTCTGTTCAATCTGACTTCTAATCTGGGAAATCCTGCCCTGCACATCTGATTTTTTTCCACTACCTTCTATTATTGTAGTGTTTTCCTTGTCAATTGTAACACGCTTCGCAGTCCCAAGGTCATCAAGTTCCAGAGTTTCCAACTGTACTCCAAGGTCTTCTGATATTAAACGACCATTAGTCAAAATTGCTATATCCTCCAGCATAGCCTTCCTTCTGTCTCCAAACCCAGGCGCTTTAACCGCAGCACAATTCAAAACCCCGCGCAATTTGTTTACGACTAACATAGCCAGTGCTTCACCTTCTACCTCTTCTGAAATAATTACTAGAGGCTTACCAACACCCGCCAGTTTTTCCAGTAAAGGCAACAGCTCCTTCATATTGGAAATCTTCTTTTCATGAATTAATATGTACGGATCGTCAAAGATAGCTTCCATAGTCTGAGCTTTTGTTACAAAATAAGGTGAAACAAACCCCTTATCAAACTGCATACCCTCAACTATATCTAATGTAGTATCCATACTCTTCGCTTCTTCGACCGTAATAACACCGTCTTTACCAACTTTATCCATCGCATCGGCTAGCAGGTTTCCAATTGTAGAGTCATTATTAGCAGAGATCGTACCAACCTGTGCGATCTGTTCTCTATCCTTAACCTTCTTGCATATGTTGGCTAATTCTTCAACCACTACAGCAACGGCCTTATCAATACCCCTTTTCAGAGCCATTGTGTTAACGCCTGCAGTAACGTACTTCATCCCCTCATTGTAGATCGCTTCAGCCAGGATTGTTGCAGTTGTAGTACCGTCACCAGCAATGTCACTGGTCTTAGAAGCTACCTCGCAGACCATTTTCGCTCCCATATTTTCAAAGGGCTCGCTCAGTTCTACTTCTTTAGCAACCGTAACACCGTCTTTAGTAACAGTCGGCGAACCAAAGCTCTTTTCCAAGATCAGATTTCTGCCAGTAGGGCCCATAGTCACCCTTACAGCATCGGCCAATTTCTTTATACCGTTCTTTATATTGCGCCTTGCCTCTTCATCAAACAAAAGCTGTTTTGCAGCCATAATATTCCTCCTGATCTTGATTAATCGATTTTAGCCAAGATATCGTTTTCTTTTAATATAAGATAATCTTTCCCACCAACAGTTATTTCTGTTCCCGCGTACTTTCCATAAAGAACCCGATCACCTTTCTTCACTAACAGTGCGGCTCTTTTTCCGCTATCCAGGAGCTTACCCTCTCCCACAGAAACAACCTTACCTTTTGTTGGTTTTTCTTTTGCTGAATCCGGCAGAACAATTCCACCCTGTGTCTTTTCTTCCGCTTCAAGCGGTTCAATTACGACTCTGTCATCCAAAGGCCTAATAGCCATAACAAATACCTCCTATTATTTTATTATCATGAAAACTGAAATAATTTATATCGTCAGGAAAAACGCCCTGACCGGTTTATCAGGTTATCTCTTACATCATTCCAGGCATTCCGCCCATACCGCCCATTCCAGGCATACCACCCATACCAGGCATTCCACCGCCCATTCCGCCCATTCCACCACCAGGCATACCACCACCGGGAGGCATCATAGCATCTTCTTTGCCTGGTATTTCTGAAATCAGGCAATCGCTGGTAAGCAGAATACTGGAAATACTTAAGGCGTTCTGCAATGCGCTCCTAGTAACTTTTGTAGGATCAATCACACCCGCTTCAATGAGATTACCGTATTCTTCTTTTTCTGCATCGTATCCAAATGCCTTATCTTTTGACTTCAAGATATTCCTTACTACAACTGCACCCTCAAGTCCGGCATTCTTGGATATCTGTCTTATTGGTGCGCTGAGAGCATTTTTTATAATATCAACGCCGAAATGTTCATCACCTTTCAACGTCAGATCATCTAACGTCTCAGATGCCCTTAACAGAGCAACACCACCGCCAGGCAATACACCTTCGGCGATTGCAGCACGTGTGGCATGTAATGCATCCTCTACACGAGCTTTCTTCTCTTTCATCTCTGTTTCAGTTGATGCGCCAACATTTATCTGTGCAACACCACCTGCTAATTTAGCCAATCTTTCCTGTAATTTTTCACGATCATATTCAGAAGTTGTCTCTTCAACCTCTTTTCTTATCTGATTTATACGTGAACTTATATTCTTCGCACTGCCTCCGCCATTTATAATAACCGTATTTTCAGAATCGATATTAACCTTCTTTACCGTTCCTAGATC
>CAYTGO010000037.1:9527-22566 GCA_964437425.1 uncultured Candidatus Scalindua sp. | reverse complement strand
TCTGAAGTGATACCCTTTCCCTCTTCAACAGTAATAACACCATCCTTACCAACTTTTTCCATTGCGTTTGCAATCATCTTACCGACTTCACTATCGTTATTAGATGCGATTGTTCCAATATTAGCAATCTCGCTCTGGTCCTTTATTTTTTTACTCATGCCCTCAAGCTTCTCCACAACACTATCAGCTGCGGCCTTCATGCCACGGTTAAGAGCGACGGGATCTACACCTGCAGAAACCGCTTTCAAACCGTTGCTGAAAATAGCTTCAGCCAATACTGTAGCAGTAGTAGTTCCGTCTCCGGCAATGTCACTGGTTTTGGATGCTACCTCTTTAACCAGTTTTGCACCCATATTTTCATACGGATCCTTCAACTCAATTTCCTCAGCAACGGATACACCGTCTTTTGTTATTGTAGGACTTCCCCATCCCTTATCAAGAACAGCATTTCTACCCCTTGGCCCCAGTGTACATTTAACCGCACTGGCCAACTTGGTAACTCCCCTCTTAATTGCCATCCTTGCATCTTCTTTGAATAACAACTGCTTTGCTGCCATTACATACCTCCTTTAAAAATTGCAAGCTCGATATTATTAGATTCGACAATATAATAGCAAAATATGTACCAATATATTGGGAGCACATCATATATACCTATTATGCAACATGTTACATTCATAAGAACAAATCAGTTTTCTGTAGAAATTATCAATCTCTACCTGTTTGATGCCATTTTGGCAGCTGCCCTTTTTCTGATTTTAAACGCTTATGTCAAATTGGCATAATAAGGAACCTAACAGGCAATCTGCTATTTAAGACTTAAAAATTACATAATATATGCTGATAAACTGATTTAAACTGATAAAATTATTGATATTTAGGAAAAAAACACTATTCTTTATGAAAAATAACAGACACCTTCTCCATTAGCAGGGAAAGACCTTACCTTATTGAAACAGCATAAAAAACCATCTTTACTATATTAAGATTACATAGTTATAGTTAAAATGAATATCAATTATGAGACATTATTATTAGAGATAATATAACCTAAAAGGAGGTTAAGATGAGCGATAACAGTATGACTAATTTGACAACCGATGTAGAGATCAAGGGTACGATAAAGTTTGAAAAGATCATGAACATAGATGGAAAATTTGAGGGAGAACTCATAGCAAATCAAGGCGAACTCATAGTAGGCAAGACAGGCACGGTCAAAGCAAACGTTAAGGTTAAAAATGCCTCTATTGAGGGTCGCCTGGATGGAAACTTAGAAGCGGCAGAAAAAGTGGAGCTCAAGCAAAATGCACAGCTCATTGGCGACTTACAGGCAAAAACATTAGTTATAGAGGAGGGCGTTGTCTTTGTCGGTCAGTGTAACGTAAACCCTGATGGTGCGAAACCTGAAAAACAGAATGCGGAAAAAGAAAATATCAAAGTAATTAAAAATATATCATAAAGAAAGAAACGGTATCACTTAAATAGAAAATGATTTATGAGGGCTAAATCAAACGAGTTGTCAGACATAAGGAATATAGCATGCCCTTATTGCAAAGGCAGTCTGAACGTATCGGTCAATTGCATGTCAATGCCATGCCTCCATTGCAATAAACACATCAACGTTAAAGAGATTATTTTCCCGCCTGAAAAGAAGCGAACACCTCTCATCGGACAAAAAAAGATTCCCTGCTTAAAATGTGACAAAGATATTTTCACCGATGAAAAAGCACAAGCGGCTACATGCCAGCACTGTTACACCCGTAACGACCTGACCGATCACAAAGTCAAGACCCTTCTGGGCGTAAACCTTGAGACCCATGGCACACTTTATTTAAAGAAAAAAGGCATAATTGAAATTTCAAGTATCCGTGTTGGAAATGCTATTGTGCAGGGTAAAATCAAAGGAGACGTCAACGCAATGGGAACCGTAGAAATCTCAAAAAAAGGTGAGATATACGGCAATATAACCTGCCGCAAATTAATCGTGAATAAAGGCGGAACATTCAGCGGTAAAGTGAAGATGCTGAATGCAGAAACAGACTGATAAAGTATTATAATAATATAAATATTTTTTTAACGATTATAATTTATCATGATTGAACAATTCACCATTAAAACGTCAAAACGTAACGAGTTCATCGACATAACCTCACAGGTGCAAGATCCTGTAGGAGGAGTCTCTGAAGGTGTGGCCACTGTATTCGTCCCCCACACCACAACCGGGATCACCATTAATGAGAACGCAGACCCTGACGTCCCCCGGGATATACTTAAAAAGCTTGAAGAGATGATCCCACAACGGGACAACTATTCTCACATGGAAGGAAACAGCGACGCCCACATCAAGGCATCCCTGTTCGGATCATCCGTAAGGGTTATAATAAAAGACGGACAGCTTTTATTAGGGACCTGGCAGTCCATCTTCTTCTGCGAGTTTGATGGACCAAGGACGAGAAACTTTTATGTTCAGGTCTGATTTTATGGGACGCAGATTGGCACAGATTAACACGGATCACAAAAAATTATAATTGATAACTTTATAAAACCTATTTTTCCCTCTCGCCAACACGCAACCCGTAACCCGCAACTCGAAAACTTTGCTTCTTAAAAACCCTCTTGAACAGGAAATTTTTGCCTGTATCACAACTCTCTATCCAACCTCTCCCGGGTAATAATTGAGAAATATTATTTCCTCTATCACGTTAAATACGTAACACTTAAGTCTTTTTTGAAAGAAAGCATTTATCACAAAATTCTTATGGCATGTAAGATGCGTATTTGATGCGAAGTTAAAGTTTTTTTGTGATGATCCGATAATATAGGTAGAGCTTACAATAGGAATACAAACCGGAATTAAAGTGAATATTTTTAGGGGTTAATAGCTCATGAAGAAAAGTATTCTAATTTTATCATGCTGTATGCTTCTTTCGTTTCTGAGCACTCGTGCATCAGGGCAGGAATCGTTCGAGACTCAGGATCCAGTTGAAGCCCAACTCGTATCGCTCTCTGTAGACTTCTTCAAGCATATGGCTCGCTCAGAATATACTGACGCTTCAGTGTTATTTCACTACCCCAAAGAATATACTTCTGAGAAAAAAGCTGAACAGATTCTTGATGTCAGTAAACTGCTAAAAATCTTTACTGACGAATTTGGTCTCCCATCGAACCATAAAACTGATTTGGATCCCACTCTCTATTACAACGTCGCAGTAAGCGGAGGAGATACATCGTATTGGAAAAACCATCCATCGCATTTACAAGTTCCATTAGAGGTGGTTTTCAGCAAGGAGAATAAAGGGCATGTCATTCTTCTGTTCTCTAAAATTTTGGATAAATGGGAAATAAGAGCTGTCGCATATGGGCTTCCGGCACAAAGACCGGGAGCAAAAGAGCGTGTTGTAGAAATCATGACAAAAATGCTGGTTACGTTAAAACCAGAAATTCTGAAACCACCAAAAAAAGAAAAATATCCAATAGTCTTCGCGTCAAACAAATCATCAGACAAATTAGTTAAATAGATCAAGCATTGCACTCATTCATTTTAGTTTCTTTTAACTTACTGCCTGCTGTAAACCGCTCTTACCTTTGTCTCCATCCCAATTCAAAACCCCTAATTCCTCCCTGTGCCTACCCAGCTGCGTATTGATATAGATGAAAACGATCTAAATAATTAAATAAAACAGATAGTCATGCAAAACGATTACAGAGAAGAACGCTTCTTTCTTCCTTTCCATTCTTAAATCCCTATCTCAGGCCACTGGAAGAGCCTCTCTAGGATAGACTAATATCGTAATTCCCAAATTCAAAATCGTAAATTTCATTATTATTTTTTTTCTTGACTTCACACTATGCATACATTATATGTATCCTTTCCTTCAACTCTTAAAGCAAAAAACTACACCACGTAGCACGCGTGGTATAATCATCTATAATTAAGTTTATTTATTGCAAGAATGTAATTTATATGAACTTTCTTACCAGAATTAGGTATTGCACCTGTTATCGAATAAAATACAGTGAGTTAATATAGGTACAATCTCTCCAATTAACGCAATAGACTCTGTCACTATATTTTTATTTCCAAAGTTAAAATGCCAAGAAAAATCTCAATTATTTTCTTAATTTTCTTCTTTTGCAACGTCAACCCACTTCGCCTATACGGTGCTTTAAAGCCTCTGAAATTTACTGAATCCAATCATACTGGAGGTAAAATTTCTGTTGGCTCACTCAAAATTAAGGGTGCCGTTGTTGGCAACCAGAATAGTAAAGTATCAACCGACAGACTATACGTATACATGCCAAAAATTGATTCCGGAAGCTTAGAAACAAGAATTACTTCATTTGATGGAGTTTATGACGCAAATATTATATACGAATTACCTTCTGAATATCCAGAGATTGTAGAACTGGAGTTTCCAACAAAGGAACATAAACTCCTAAAAAATTATAAACAAAAACACTTAACAATTAAAACTGAGTTTACTAAAAAGCAGACATCAATACCTATTATTATTGTTTCAAGCTGGGACAAATTAGAAAGCTTGTCGAACCTAAATCTTTTCGTATATTTTAATAGTAGTAAAGGAGAAGAAATATCAATCGAGGTGCCTAGAAGAAATGGAAAAGTCCCTTATTACGGAAATTTAGAAAAATTCGAAACTGACGAAAACTCTGTAGCTTATAATTCTTTTATTACGTTAACCTTAAGTGATATGTTTTTGACTAATAAGGCCATGATTATACGAGAAATAGATTGGGACACATTAGAGCCAAAACCATTGAGAATTCAATTACCAAATAACTAGTCTATTGAAAAACATTCGCTTCATATTAATTCTTTGTGTTCTTGTTATAGCCTTTTTTACCTTTAAAAAAGTAAAGATTTCTTTTCATTGTACCGCCAGAACAGAAGTTGTTAATATTATATACAATGGACAAAAAGGGTTAAATTGGGATTTAAACAATGTAGAAATCATATCCACAGATTATGAGAAAGATAAAGTTTATATTGATGAAAGTTTTACTGGCTATTTAGAGTTTGACAAGAATAACACTATAGAAATATATGCCGTTAGATATTCGGATGGAGATCTTCTTGTTACAATTAATTCAACTACCAACAACAATCAAATTGGAACAATACAGGAAGAAGAAACTGGGATTAAAACAAAATTAGCAAACAAGACAAAAATAACATGGAAAAAATCAGAAATCAATAAATCGAAGCGTAATAATATCGTAATTCCTGTTGTTGGAAAAGTTTTATTGGGAAAGACACCAATGCTGGGAGAAGGAAAGCGAGATCCTGTTCTTTATTACGGAGATGTAATATTACGCGGCCACCCCTACCTTAGTACCAGGCTCTTTGAAATCAGTAAACATAAATTGGAAAAAGGAGTTGAATTCCAAATAACCAAATACTCAAAAAGCGAGCCATATAGCCTTGGCTATATGGCATTAGATAAAGATGAAGGTTTTTACATGGTAGTAGATACTCTTGCATACGAAGGCATAGTAAAGGATTACAAAAAAATTTATCGAGGTAAAGGTTATACTATTTCTGCAACAATTTTCAGCAGGATAAAGAACGACACTGTTATTCAGGCTTTTTGGCTGTCTATTTTAGTTTTGTTTAGTATTTTAGAACTTCGCAGAAATATATTTAATTTGAAGCGAAAGGAGCAGAAATGATAAAAAATGTAATACTATTAACTTTGTTCATAATTACTTTTGTTTTTTTTAATTCACGTCTTAATGCAACAGAAGTTTTCGTTAAATCGTCAAATGGAAATGTAGGCAAGGGTATTCTGGTACAAAAGAATAATATTATGTGCGTAATTACTCCTGAACACGTTGTAGCGAAGAGCAGCACATGCGAGTTTTTATGTTATTCTGGCAAGTATATTACAGCCCAACGTGACGTCAAGTATCCACATGATATTTACGTGTTAAGTTTTGCAGATACCCAAATACTCGATTGTACACCTTCAAAGTTTACACAAGTCTATGACCTTAATACAATTCTTGAAAAGAACCATAAAGGTATGTTAAATATTAGAAAGGAAAGTGGAGGGTACCAAAGAATTCCAGTCCTTATAACAAATTGGGGAAGTAAGAACCCAGATATTGAAATCCGTTCAGAAAAAGACGATCTATTGATAAAAGGAATGAGTGGCAGCACTTTGAGAATAAACGGCATTATCTGTGGCATGCTTATGGATGTAAAAGAAGAAGATAACAGTGGTATAATATGTAGGCAAGACTTTCTTTATAAATTTGTTTCAACGCATTTTGATCAATCTGAACAGGGAAGACGTCTTAGGGAAATAAACGATCTAGAAGTGGAAGCTGATAAATTCAAAGATGTTACTAGATACAACTATAACGAAAGAGCTAACTTCAGTGTTTATGAGCCAGATGGAGGAACGGAAATACGAACATGGGAGGAACAGGAAAGAAAGGGCTTACGGCCATATCAATTAGTGAAAAAAATGAAGAAATTTTTGGGGGAATTTCCTGATAACGTCGAAGGTAAAAAAAAGCTAGAGAAGTATACGAAAGAAATGAATCAGGAATATGCAGAGGCAATGGGAAGGCAAATGGCATTAGAAAATGCAAAATACTATTTTAGATTTAAAATGAGAACTATTGCGGAGAAACTGTATACCAGAGGTAGAGTCAAAGAAGAAATAGAAAAAGCGTTTGAAGAGCTTATCGAGGAAACAAATAAAATTTATTACCCATTTAAATCTGATGCACGAGACAGATGGGCAAAGATTCCATTATCACAAGATGATATAGATGATGAAGAAAAAACCATGGTCTATCTTAAGAAAATAGCAAAATGTAGAGAAAAAAGCTGCAAAAAGTCCAAATGCAATAAAGGTAACTGTGGAAAAGTTGAAATATACGGTGTTAGTATGTATGTTGCTTCTTGTTCACATTGGAAAATGAAGAAATATGAGAAATTTAGAAATCGTCTGATAGGTTGCGGTGAGAAAGTACCGAATTATTGAGATAGTTTATATTTAATCTGACGCTTCTATAGTGATATTGATAAAATGATAAACATAAATGCGTAGCCTCAGTGAAATTATGTTCATCACTATAACAAAAGAAAGGAGTGTTGGAGAACAACTAAAAATCAAAAAATTATTAAAAACAAAATAGGCCTTCTTAAACCTGCCAAACAACATTGAAATGTATCAAGGGCCAGTAACATTTTAGGTTACTCTCAAGAAAGCTTCTATAGATACACGGAGAGATATAGAGCTTGAGGAGAAGCTGCTTTACAGTAGATCATCCGCAAATGAGAAAATGGAGTCAGCGACTGTTTGTTAAAATGTAACTTTCTTGTTATCCCGTATTTATCAGATCAAGCTTGTCCTTAAAGCTTTCCATGATCCTCTTGAGCAATATCTGTTTCTTTGAGTCCTTTGATTTGACCACTTCAAAGGCATCCGCACGTGCCAGTTTTATTATGTCGTAGTCATTGATGATGTCGCCTATCTTGAATTCTGGCAGGCCGTGCTGTCTTGTCCCAAAGAACTCTCCCGGCCCTCTGAGCTTCAGGTCTTCTTCCGCTATCTTGAAGCCGTCGTTTGTATCCATCATTGTCTTGATCCTTTGACGGGATTCAGCACTCTTTTGTATACCAAAGAGCAGGCAATATGACTGGTGTGCACTGCGCCCTATCCTGCCTCTGAGCTGGTGAAGCTGCGCGAGGCCAAAACGTTCCGCGTGTTCAATTGCCATTACGGTTGCATTCGGCACATCTATCCCCACCTCTATCACAATTGTTGACACAAGAATGTCATACTTGTGATTAACAAAATCAGACATTATCAACTCTTTTAACTCAGGCTTTAACTGGCCGTGCAACAGTCCTACATTTAACCCTGCGAACACTTCATCCCTGAGCCTCTCCGCTTCAACCGTTGCAGATTTGAGTTCGAGCTTTTCCGATTCATCAACCAACGGATATACGACAAACGCCTGCCTCCCCTTCTCTATCTCTTTGCGAATAAATGCGTAGGCATCATTCTCTTTCTTGGCAGGCACACGATATGTCTCTACCGGTGTACGTCCGGGTGGAAGCTCATCAATGGTTGAGATGTCAAGATCACCAAAAACTGTAAGAGAAAGACTTCTGGGTATTGGGGTTGCCGTCATGACGAGTACGTCCGGTTGATAATTACACCCCTTTTGCCTCAATCGCGTACGCTGCATTACACCAAACTTGTGCTGTTCATCAATTACAATCAGTCCCAGTTTCTTAAACTCTACACCTTTATCGATCAATGCGTGTGTGCCAATAACGAGGCCAATATCTCCCTGTTTTATGCGTTCAATATTCTCCTTCTTTACCTTTGTCTTAGCACCACCAGTGAGAAGCAGTATTTCCACATCGGCTTTTTCCAGCAAGTGACTGAGTGTTCGATAGTGCTGTTCCGCGAGTATTTCCGTGGGCGCCATGAAAGCAGTTTGAAAGCCGTTTGCAACGGCAGCAAGTAACGCGTATACAGCCACGGCGGTCTTACCGGAACCAACATCCCCCTGCAGCAACCGGTTCATTGGCCTCTCACTGCACATATCTTCATGGATTTCACTGATTACTTTCTGCTGGCTTTTAGTAAGCTCGAATGGGAAGAGTTTGCAGATGTGATTTTCAACATTTTTACCAATACGGAATTTATATCCACTCACTTCCTTAATACCGCGCTTGCGGAGTGCCATTGCCGTCTCAAACAGAAAGAATTCCTCATACTTGAGACGCCTTTTAGACTCTTCCAGGTTGTCCATGGAATCGGGAAAGTGAATATTCTTAATCGCGTTGGTGATCGGTACAAACCTATGCTTACTGATAATATCATCAGTAAATATCTCTTCAACCTTGTGAAAGTGCTCATCAACAACCGTTTGCACCAGTTTACGAAAACTGACTTGCCTCATCTCCTCTGTCAGTGGATATATCGGCAGTATGCCCACGCTCTTGGCCGGGCCGTCTTCCTCTGAAGCTATCTCATATTCAGGATTTACCATCTGAAGAGACTGCTTATACAAGGTGACCTTGCCAAATAAAAACACATGATCATCTACCTGGAATATTTCACTCTGATATGGCCGGTTGAACCATTTAACCTGGAGCAAACTGGTTCCGTCACCAATCGATGCCTCAAAGACAGTTTTCCACCCCCTGGTCCTGAATGACTTAATATTGAGAACAATACCCTTCACCATTGCAGTGGCACCATCGGTTAAATTCGAAATTTCTTCTACCCTGGACCTGTCCTGATATGTACGTGGAAAGTAGTAGAGAAGATCTTTTACGGTGTGTATTCCCAACCTTCCAAGAGATTGGGCTCTTTTGGGGCCAACGCCTTTGATGTATTGAATAGATTTGTCTAGATCGGATGTAGACATTTTCAAGAAGATTATTGTGAGTGGTTAATGACGGCCCGCCAAAGCGGGCCAAATGACTAATGACAGTCTGCGAAGCGGACATGAATGACGTCCAGACCATACTTTAATTTTACGGACAGCTTTACTCCGGTTTTAGAACCGAGAGCCCGAGATCTTTGAGCTGCTTTTCGTCTACATCTGAAGGAGCATCCACCATGAGACACGTAGCCTTCTGGGTTTTCGGAAATGCAATCACCTCTCTGATATCATCGAGCCCCAGAAGCAGAGTAACCATCCGGTCAAGTCCCAGTGCAATACCACCATGCGGAGGAGCACCATATTTGAGAGCTTCAAGCAGGAATCCAAATCTTTCCTGTGCTGTCGCCTCATCAATTTTGAGCAGATTGAAGATCTTCTTCTGTACGTCCTGCTGGTGTATTCTTATACTGCCGCCTCCCAGCTCAACACCATTCAACACAAGATCATAGGCTCTTGCTCTGACTTCGAGCGGACGCTCTTCAAGATGATCAAGATCGTCAGGATGCGGAGAGGTAAACGGATGGTGAAGTGAATCGTTTCTGTCCATCTCCTCGTTATATTCAAATAGAGGGAAGTCAACAACCCACGAGAGATTAAACTCATCCTCGTTGATCATACCATTGCTTTTAGCAATATTGAGCCTGAGTTGAGAAAGCGCCTGCGACGCTACACTCTCCTTATCGGCAACAAACAGGAGCAGGTCACCTGGAACGGCACTGAAACGTTCGATTATCTCCTTCTGCAGATCGTCATTAAAGAACTTTGCAATCTGAGAAGTGAGTCCGTTTTCATCAACCTTAAACCACGCAAGCCCCTTAGCCCCGAACTGGTTAACAAATGTTGTAAGCCCGTCTATATCCTTCCTGGACAGAGTTCCACATCCGGTTGCATTGATACCCCTTATCTGATTTCCTGCCTCAGCTACACTTTTAAACACCTTAAAATCAGATTTCTCCGCTAAGTCTGTGATCTCTTTTATCGTCATTTCAAATCTCAGATCGGGGGCGTCGCATCCGTATAGATTCATGGCATCTTTGTACGAAAGCCGTGGGAACGGAGCAGATACCTCTTTACCAAGAACTTCCTTAAAAACCTCCACCATCAAACCCTCTATCATATTGATAACATCATCTTCACGTACAAACGACATCTCCAGATCTACCTGTGTAAATTCCGGCTGGCGTTGCGCACGAAGGTCTTCGTCCCTGAAACATTTGACTATCTGAAAGTATCTGTCGAAACCGGAAACCATTAAGATCTGCTTAAACAGCTGCGGAGATTGCGGTAATGCATAGAACTGTCCCCTGTTTATCCTGCTGGGCACAAGGTAGTCCCTGGCACCTTCCGGTGTGCTCTTGGTCAAAAACGGCGTCTCCACTTCAATAAAATCATTACTATCAAAATACCGTCTTGCAACCTGACAAATTTTATGCCTGGAGCTTAAATACTTCTGCATAAGCGGTCTTCTTAGATCAAGGTATCTATACTTGAGCCTTAATTCCGTGGAGACTTCGGTATCGCCAGTAATCTCAAATGGAGTTGTCTCAGAAGCATTTAATATATCGATAATATCAACCATCACATCTATATCACCAGTAACCAAATCAGGGTTGGCCATACCCTCAGGTCGCTCCTCGACCTTACCCCTCACTGATATAACAAATTCAGACCTGAGCACTGACGCGGCTTCGTGAGTATCAGCGTTATGTTCCGGATTAAATACGATCTGTGTCTTACCATATCTATCTCTCAAATCGATAAAAATAACACCACCATGATCTCTTCTGGTGTCCACCCAACCCGAAAGCGTAACATCACTCCCGGTATCTGCCTTGCGAAGCTGCCCGCACGTATGTGTTCTCTGTAAATCAGACATTTAGTTATTTCCTTTCACTATCTCTATAATCTTATCAGTATCTTCCGAGAAATCTTCATCTCCCGTATGCATATTCTTTAGTTTAATTACCCCTTTTTCTATTTCGTCAGTACCCATTATTATTGTAAATCTTGAATCAAGTTTGTTGGCAACTTTCATCTGTGCCTTGGCGGTCCTGCATTCATAGTCCATATCAACCTTTATTCCCCCCTGCCGCAACTCATTGAGCAGCTTGAAACAGTAGTTTCTGGATTCATCTCCGATCGACACTATATATACATCCGGAGCCAATGGAGATGTATCAGGTTTTGATTCCTGATTCTCCTTCCTTGTCTTCAACAGAGCAATCATTGACGCTTCCATCCCGGCGGCAAAACCTACCGCGCCTGTTGGAGGACCACCAATATCTGATATAAGGTTGTCATAACGCCCTCCCGCACATATGGTATCCCTGGCGCCCATTGCCGAATGAGTTATCTCATAAACAGTCTTAGTGTAATAGTCCAAACCCCTGACAAGATGCGGATCTAGAGTGTATTCAAGGTTGATATCCTCGAATGCACCTTTAACTATCTTAAAATGTTCGAGGCAGTCATTACAAGTATGGTCTTCGGTATTTGGTACATTCTTGCGTATCTCTTTACATTTTTTATTTTTGCAATCGAGGACTCTGAATACATTTCTATCAATCCTCGCCTGGCATAGTTCACATAATTCATCTTTATATTTTGAAAGTTCATTTTTCAACACTTCTCTGTAACCGGGTCTGCATTTTTCGCATCCGATAGTATTTATCTTTACTACGTAACCGCCCAGACCAAGCCGGTCGTACACCCTCGTGGCAACCTTTATAGTCTCTACATCCAGCAATGGATCATTAGACCCTATTGCCTCTATGCCCATTTGATGAAACTGTCTCAACCGCCCCGCCTGAGGACGCTCTTTCCTAAACATCGGCCCGATATAGTAAAATTTCTGAAACTTCTTCGTTTTATACAACTCATATTGCAAATACGCTCTCATTACTGATGCTGTACTTTCTGGGCGAAGTGTAATGGATGTCCCGGCAGAATCACCAAAAGTATACATCTCTTTCTCTACAATGTCAGTCGCTTCTCCAATGCTCCTTACAAAGAGGCGCGTATCTTCGAAAACCGGCGTCCTTATCTCATGATATCCGGCTATTTCAAACTCTTCCCTTGCGGCATTTTCCATCTCTACCCACAACAACCTCTCCTCGGGGAAGATATCTTTCATGCCCAATGGGGCTTGCACATATTTTTCTTCACTTTTTCCCATAACTGATTAAATTACATAAGATTAAAAGACCAAAGGAGTTATATTTTTTGCAATTATATCAATTCAGGCTTAATATTCAAGGGATTAAAAAAAACATAGGAAAATTGCCACTAAGACACGAAGGCACCAAGAAATAGAAAGTCATAAAAGAGAGTGTTGTAAAAAACGCGAATAAATGCTTTATTATGTCCCATAGCTTTGTGCCTTAGAGCCTTAGTGGCTATTTGATTTTAATAATGGAAAAGGAAACACGAAAACTATCATCAGATGCATACCAGGAGATCCCGGGTGATCAGTATAAACCATACATAGGTAAACGGGAATTCCTCCCAGAATTCACCTTCAAGGCAATATTTACGGGGATGGTCCTGGGAATCATCTTTGCCGCTGCCAATGCTTACATAGGACTTAAGGTTGGCTTAA
>CAYTGO010000037.1:0-9427 GCA_964437425.1 uncultured Candidatus Scalindua sp. | reverse complement strand
CTGGGAATCATCTTTGCCGCTGCCAATGCTTACATAGGACTTAAGGTTGGCTTAACCGTAAGCGCTTCCATTCCGGTGGCTGTTATGGCGGTTGCCATATTCCGTATCATAGGAAAAGGCAGCATCCTTGAAAACAACATGGTCCAGACTGTTGGGTCCGCGGGTGAATCGCTGGCAGCCGGAGTCATTTTCACATTTCCCGCTCTTATCATCTGGGGAATGAAACCTGAACTGACCAAAATATTTGTCTTCTCACTCCTTGGTGGATTATTGGGCGTACTCTTCATGATACCACTGCGAAGCCTTCTTATATCAAGACAACACGGACGGCTTCCTTACCCTGAGGGCACTGCCTGTGCAGAGGTGTTGGTAGCCGGCGATAAAGGAGGCACTGAAGCAAAAACTGTTTTCATGGGATTAGGTATAGGCGCTCTGTACGAATTCCTGATGAACGGCCTAAAACTCTGGAACTTCAGGCCTTCATGGGACATTCCATTCTATAAGGGCGGTAAAATAATCGGTGAAATTACACCCGCCCTTCTCGGAGTCGGATACATTATCGGATCCAGGATTTCGGCCATTATGTTAAGCGGAGGCGCCCTGGCATGGCTGGTGATAATACCGTTGATTATGGCAGTTGGCAAAAATTCTACCGAGCCTATTTACCCGGCCAAAGTCCTGATCTCCCAGATGAGTATCAAAGAAATATGGCACTATTATATCAGGTATATAGGAGCCGGTGCGGTAGCTTTCGGCGGCATGATAACTTTAGTCCGTGCAATACCAACAATATTG
This sequence comes from uncultured Candidatus Scalindua sp., assembly GCA_964437425.1. Lineage (GTDB taxonomy): Bacteria > Planctomycetota > Brocadiia > Brocadiales > Scalinduaceae > Scalindua. The sequence goes on along the minus strand of CAYTGO010000037.1, from coordinate 8,632 downwards.
GAGACATTCAAAACAGGTTTAAGCAAGATATCGAAAAAGGAGAGAGAGAAAGAGGAGAGAACAGACAGAGACCTCCCAATGCTGGTTGTTATTGGCGGTGCTGTCGTATTAGGAATATGCCTGTGGCTGGTGCTCTCTTTCTGGACTGCAACTGAAATACGAATTATTCCTAATCTATTAGTGGCATTCCTTATGGTCGTTTTTTCATTTTTCTTCGTTACGGTATCATCAAGGATTGTCGGCCTCATCGGATCATCCTCTAACCCGGTTTCCGGCATGACGATTACTACGCTATTATTAACAAGCTTGATCTTTTCACTTCTGGGATGGACCTCAGATGCACATATGGTAATCGCACTTAGTGTAGGCGCCGTTGTCTGCATATCGATTGCGATTGCGGGAGACACATCTCAGGATTTGAAGACCGGTTTCCTGGTGGGAGCAACACCATGGAAGCAGCAGATAGGTGAGTTTATCGGGGTACTGACATCTGCTATTTTTGTAGGTTGGGTAATTTTAAGACTCCACAAAGGTGTAGGAATTGGATCAGAAGAGTTGCCGGCGCCTCAGGCGACACTGATGTCGTTGGTCGTCAAAGGTGTGATTACAGGAGATCTTCCATGGAGATTTGTAATTATCGGAATTTTCCTCGCAGCTATTGTAGAGCTTATTGGTATTCGTTCTCTCCCATTTGCGGTAGGCGTCTATTTACCACTATATCTCACTACGCCAATAATGGCAGGTGGACTACTGAGATATTTAACGGAGAAAACAGAAGATGAAAGCATTCTGAAAAGAAGACGTGAAAGCGGAATTCTATTCAGTTCCGGCCTGATAGCCGGAAGCGCACTTGTCGGAGTAGGGTTGGCACTGGTTGCATCATACAGTGGAACGTTTGCTACCACACTTGAGATAGGCTATCTGTGGATGGGACCATTCAGCAATATAGCGTCACTGTTTATCTTCGCAGGGCTATGCCTGCTCCTACTAAGTTTTATCAACAAGGAACGGAGTTCTTAATTTAAGCAGGATATAATTTCTAGCCTGCTTCTTCTTTTTTCAAATATCCTTTGACTGTCCAGCCAGTAATCTGCCCTAAACAGTAGACTAAGACGATAGGAAGAACCCATAATTGCAAGAACAGAAATCTCGCCTTACTTTTCTCTTCCTTCATTAGATCATGCGCAACTGAATGATCCAGCCTTTGTTCTTCACTGTCTGTACTTTTCTCTACAGCTTTTGTTTCAATTTTGTCCCAGTCACTGGAAATATTATGAAATGTACCGTAAAAGACATATATAGCAAATACGGACCACAGCATCACAAAAACAACAAACAACTTATTCCATACACTGATATTTTTTTGCATTTTTATAACCTTAATAAGTGATTAGATATATACTAAAATGCAACCCCCCCGTTTATGAAACTCGTTGCATGCTACAGAAACATAAATGAAAATCAAGAAGAAAATAGGTCTGGCATGAAAAGGAGAAGAAGCATAATGCTGCCTGCTCCTTATATATGTCTATGTAACGTAGCATGTACAAGGCTTTTTTTTGTTTGATTAATTGCATTTTATGTATAAAATAATATGTTTCGCTAATTTGCACAGCCATTATGGTTTTATGCAAATGTATACCTGATATAGACATAGTGAGGTTTAAACTCACTATGATAAATAATTTTTAAAGCAACCATGTTCAGTCCAATACAATTTGTTTTTATAGCAGCAATCGTCCTCTATCTCCTGGATTCAATCTGGGAAGTAGGATCTATATTCAATCCGAACAGATTCAGTAAAAGACTGGCCGATTACTTTATTATTGCAGGTTTATCAATTCACTGCGCTTTTTTAATTATTGTAAGTGCACAATCCGGTACTTTGCCGATATCAACACTTTTTGAGTCATCCACATTCTATCTCTCTCTGATTGTGTTGCTCTCTGTAATACTCAAATTCTTGTACAGGCTGCAGTCACTGACGCCCTTTGTTATGCCGATAGTTACCGGGTTCTCAATTGCAGCGGTTACACTGGTAAAAAATGACCTGGCACTGACGGCTAACCTAAAGACATTCTGGCTGTTTGCCCATATAATACCGATATTCCTGGGCTATGCCTCTTTTACAGTCTCTTTCATTTTCAGCATAATGTACCTGACGATGGAGAGGCAATTGAAGAAAAAGTCATTTGGCCCTCTCTTCGATAGTTTGCCATCCCTTGAAACCCTGGATGCATTAATGTGGAAAACTATCACACTAGGTTTTCCACTTCTTACAATTGGTCTTGTTTCTGGTACGGTATGGGCAAAGACAACCAACATATTGGGCCTTCTCTGGTACCTTGACCCGAAGGTACTATTGGGATCTCTGACATGGCTTATCTATGCCGCAATACTACACCTTAGACTCGGAGCCTCTTTCCATGGAACAAGAGTAGCTATAGTTACAATAGTAGGTTTTGTTATTGTAATATTTACCTTTATCGGCCCATTTCTGATGGGACATAAACATGGATATGATACGGGTTCAGTAATACTTGAACAAGAGATAATAACACCGGAAGCGCCCGGAATGATAAAAGTAGAATCTTAGAATAAACTAAATATGAATTTACATACACTTGGTCTGAATCATGACTCTGCACCTGTAGAAGTAAGGGAGAAGCTTGCCTTCAGCCCTTCATCTGTGCCAATCGCACTCTCTTCATTTGCACAGTCTTTCCCGTCTTCAGAGACAGTCATACTATCTACATGTAACCGTGTAGAGATCTATGCAACGTCACCCGATGACAGTCTGGACAAAGACACCCTGCTGGATTTTTTCTCTGCATTCCACGGACTGCCAAAGGAAGAATTTGCCGATCATATGTACCACCACCAGGGAATAAATGCAGTCAGACACCTGTTTTTTGTGGCATCCAGCCTCAACTCAGGTGTCCTTGGTGAAACACAGATCATCTCCCAGGTGAAGGAGGCGTACCAAACAGCGACTACAGCAGAGACAACCGGCAGTATCCTTAACCAGCTCTTCCAGCGTTCACTGACCGTTGCCAAGGACGTACACACTAAGACAGCCATCGGCAAAGGAAATATATCTGTGAGTACGGTTGCCGTTGACCTTGCCATCAAGATATTCAAAGACTTCTCGGAAAAGACGATGTTCATAATCGGTGCAGGCGAGATGTGTGAACTTGTATTAAAACACCTGGTAGAGCGCGGCGCAAAAACGGCAATAGTAGCAAACAGAAACTACGATAAGGCAAAGTCCCTTGCAGAAGAGTATGAGGGTAAGGCCATAAACTACGAGAAGCTTGATGAATACCTCCCACAGGCAGACATAATCATCAGTTCTACCGCATCTCCTCGCCACGTAGTACACGTGGAGCACATAAAGAATGCCATAAAGGCACGTAGAGGCAACCCTATGTTGCTAATAGACATCGCCTTCCCAAGGGACATTGACCCTGAAATATCAAAGATCGACAACGTCTACCTATACGATATAAACGACCTGAACAAAGTCGCTAACAGTAATGCAGAGGAGAGAAAGAAGGACATCGACAAATGCGTGACGATCATCGACAAGGAAGTAGCACAATACATGGCATGGGTAGAGGAGTTGAAGATCGGGCCGGCTATTTCTCAGCTAAGAAACCACTTCCACGAAATAGGAGAACAGGAGCTTGAGAGGTTGAGACCGAAACTGGGAGACATAGCACATGAGGAGTGGGAACATATAGTCTATTCAATGCAGCGAACACTCAACAAAATCCTCCACAAACCCGCCAAGGTAGGAAAAGAGAAAGCAAAGAACGGCGGCGGTTTTCAATATGTAGAAACGATAAAACACCTCTTCGGCATCCAACACAAAAAAGAAGATTCTAAGAAATAGTATGTTTTACCTGAATTGAACAAACCTAAGAAGAGGATGGCCAAACGCAGACTAAAATTCCAGGCTATTTATCTGTTTTGCTAACTCACTAAAATCAAAGGGCTTCCTTGCAATAAAGTCGACATTCATGCCCTCTGCCGCTGTATCTACGTTTTCTCCCCAGCCAGTAATTATTCCTATTTTTGGTCTCTTTTCTAATTTATTCAACACCTCTATGACTTCATATCCAGAGATACCGGGCATGGCAAGATCACACAATACAAGATCAAAACTTTCACTCTTTACTATATCTAAAGCATCGGTACCTTTATTAACCGTCTTAACCTTGTTACCACTATACGATAAAAGCTGATCCAGTACCGAGCATATAGCATCTTCATCATCTACCACCAGGATGCGTAAATTCCTTTCTTTTAATACATGTTTCGGTTCATGATTCGTAATCAGACTGGCGCTCTCACTGGACGTTGGAAATTGTATAGTAAACTTTGTACCCTTTCCCACCTCACTTTCCACCGCTATAGTGCCACCATGCCTGATTATTATGCCATAAGAGAGACTCATACCCAATCCGGTCCCTACTGCCGTTTTCGTAGTAAAGAAAGGATCAAAAATATTTTTTCTTGTCTCTTCAGACATACCCTCTCCTGTGTCAGAAATACTCACAAGAACAGCATTGTCATTACTCCATGCACTGAACAAGAGATTGCCACCATCAGGCATTGCATCTAGCGCATTATTAATTACATTTATAAATACCTCTCTCAATTCTGAGGGATTACACATTATGGGCGAGACGCTCTTCAAACCATCTATCATTATCTGATAATCTATACCATTTGCCTGGGCCTCATTTTTCCACCTTGGTGATGTGAAATCAATAGACTGCGTTATCAAGTCCCTGATATCAGATGGCTCAAACCCTTCAGTATCACTCTCAGTCTTGGTAAATTTAAGAATCTTACGGGAAATTTGTGTACCATCATCTACCGCCTTTTTAATAGTATCAAGTGCTTTCGTTAACCCCCCCTGATCCCCATAGACCTCTTTCAGCAACTGTACATTACCAGAGATGACAGCAAGAATGTTATTAAACTCATGAGAAATTCCAGCTGATAATACCCCTATTGATTTTAATTTTTCTGATTGTATGAGAGATTTCTCCATTTTTTTGTGCTCAGAAATGTCCTGAACTACTGACCATATGTAATCGCTACCATCCGCTCCTTTAATTACTACTCCATTAAGCAGGACAGGCACCCTGTTACCATCTTTCCGTATATATTCCTTCTCATAGGGACCGTATCTACCGATCTCTTTCAACGAGTGAAGTTGCCTGGCCTCATCATCTGCAAATTCTTCTGGTGTAACATCCCAATAAGTAAGCTGCAACGCCTCCTCTTTTGTATATCCAATGATATCGAGATATGCCTGATTAAACTCAATCAGAGTACCATCCATTTTGCACGTGGCCATACCAACCCTGGAGGTTTCAAACATGGCACGGTATTTTTCCTCGCTCTCCCTAAGCATCCCCTCTACCTTCTTACGCTCGGTAATTTCATTCTCAAGATCCTGGACCTTTTTCTCCAATTTATCAACCAAACGCTCTTTGTATAGACCATGCACATCATTATCATGCTCCAAAGATATCCCTTGTGTCTTCATCATACCACCCTCATCATCTTCCAATAATTCCTGCACTGTCTCTAAAAACCCTTCCGGATCAAATGGCTTACGAATAAACTTTTTTGCTCCCAGCTTTAAAGCAAGCGCCTCATCTTTTTCGCCTACAAATGATGCGGTGGTAAAAACGAAGGGAATATTCCTCAGCTTCTCGTCCCTTCTCACATTTTCACAAAACATAAATCCATCCATTACCGGCATTAGAATGTCGGAGATTATAAGGTCACACTCTTTCTCTGCATCCAGCTTCTCAAGTGCATCTTTTCCGTTAACAGCCGTTACGACGTTATAACCCTCCCCTGTCAGCAACTCTTCCAGTAGTATGAGATTATTTTCTACATCATCCACAATGAGGATGTTTCGAGTTTTTGACTGTATGTTTTGAGTTTCCGTATTCATTTTCATCACTCTCTGACCACACATATATGGTCATTAACTCAATGTCCCTAGATGGTATCGTAGAAAAATTTCCAGGCTATACACTCATCACACTATCAGTATTCTTATAAAATCTTAACTTCCACCCCTGATTGCAGATAGACTCTGCCCAAAGCTTATTATCAAGGCAACTTAAAAGCAAGCAGAAAAGATTGAGTCTCGCCCCTGCATGTTGTGCACATAAGAACTCAAACAAATAGTGAAGTTGCACGTATCTATCCAGAATAAACGCATTTACTAGCACCCGGCAAAATTGGACGGAGTTAAACGAAACCGTAGAGCACTTCTTATCTGGAAAAACAGTGACCAACTGTACATATTTCGCCAATACCATAGCCGTTCCGAAATATTTTCGTTATAAAAAATATTTATCAAAATAAAAAGATCTTATCTAATTTCATACAAACCATATAACTGCCCAACATACAAATAGTTACTATACACACAATGATTTCACTTGAAAGAAAAATATTCGGCATTAATTTTGCGATTTACCCATATATAACTATTAAAGACTAATGATAAATATATACGACTTATGAAGCAAATATTCTATGTAGTCTTACTGGCAACACTCCTGACAACCGCCTGTAATTCAAGCAAAAGAGTTAACATCAGGAAGATTCTACAGGACAATAGACAAACTGAAGAGTTAGAGACACAATTCTTTGATGTTTCAAAAGAAAACAAACAGGGGTTTGCCTTACCGGGACTTGACCACGGATTGATACAGTCGCCTATTAATATTCTGACAAAAACGGTTGAAAACGTAGACAGCCGTACCATCAACGTCAGATACAAGGACGAAGTTGATTCCATCACGAATCTGGGCCACACGATACAGCTCCATTTCGCAGAGGGAAGCACGATCTCGGCTCACGGTAAAACATTCCACTTTAAGCAGATGCACTTTCATACGCCGTCAGAGCATCAGTTGGACGGCATGTTATATCCAATGGAGATGCATATTGTAAATGCTGCTGAAGATGAGGCAAATGGCAGGATCGAGTATCTGGTGGTAAGTATTCTCTTTAAGATGGGAGAAGAGAATAAGTTTATCAGTGACTTTCATGATCTCATTCCGGAGGAAATACACTCGATCCATAATATCCAGTCAGGCCGTGTAAGATTGAGTGATCTTTTAATGGTTGCCAGGAAAGACAAATCCGAGGAGGGGCTTTATTTCTACAAAGGCTCGCTCACCACACCACCTTATACAGAAAGTGTGCACTGGTATATTGACAAGCACATTTATGAGGCATCTCCGGAGCAGATCCACAATATTGTAAAAATTGAGGGTTATAATGCCCGACAAATCCAGGAAATACATGAAAGAATTATTGAGGGTAGTTGATCATGGCCTTAATTATTTTGTCTCTGCCTGCTTCATCCACCCCGGCCATTCCAGACGGGACTGTTGATGACATCCGAAGCATGCCCTTCTCAGCATTGCATCAAAACTGTTGTAGGTCTCTACAATGTTTTTCTTTCTGGATGATTCAGCGACATTATTGGAAGCATCAGTAACCAGCTTAAGATATTTCTCAAAATCCTCCTTCATCGCTGCTACGGCTTCCGGGTCATCAGGGTTATTACCTGCTTTACTGAACCACTCCCCGGCCTTTCCTTCCTCAGTAAAGAACATACGCATAACAACCTCACTGGCCTTAATAATCTCTTTTGATTCCTTGATAACCAAATCGAAATCACCAATCATTATAGCATCCAGCATTTTAGAGGTATGTGAACTGATTATGCGCATCAGACCCTGAGTAGGTGACGATTTATCTACATGAAGCGTTTCTATATCTTCACACAAAGCTTCATTACACTTCCATCCATAGGTTAAGATTCCGGTAGTTAGAAAAAAGAAAAAAAGCATAACTATAAATACTTTACTGATCTTCATCATTCGATCCCCTCCCGTTCGAATATCCTTTCAATAGCTTCTGTCGCCTAAACTAACTGGCACAAGTACCAAAATTCCAATCTAACTCTCTATCTCATCTTGACTTCTTTCACGCATTCTAGATTAAAGCATTGGGAGCTCAATATCAAACTGTTTTTTTATGATTCCTAATTAATAATTTGTATAAATAACTATTCTAATCATCGTCTTCTTCTGTTATATTTAATAGCATAGTAGAGCACTTGATATATATCCCGGTAAATGGAGGCAAAGATGTCTGACTCAAATAAAAAGAAACAGGAGTTTTATCTTTCTGTCAATGAGGCTGCTGAGAAGCTGAGAGCATTAGCAGACGAACTGGAAAAAGGTGTTGTAACCATAAACAAACAAAAGTGTTCAATGGCAGTGGATACCGATGTAAAGATCGGCCTGAAAGCCAAGGGTGACACATTCTCTGCCAAGCTGAAATTTAAACTGGCAAACGCCTTAACAGATACTGAGGGAGGAGAAGTTGAATCAACACCATCCACAGAGACTAATGGTGAAAGCTACATGGATCTGAAAAGACGTATGTCAAAAGACTTTAAAGCTATTAAGAAGAGTTGCATACAAGATCAGGTTCTCCCGGAACCTGATCTTGTTGAGCGATTTTACCTGGATTCGAAAACAATGTGCACTTACCCCAGCAAGGGAAAAGATTTTTT
>CAYTGO010000036.1:3164-30835 GCA_964437425.1 uncultured Candidatus Scalindua sp. | reverse complement strand
GATGGGATTACGAGTGACGTGCTCTACCATTGAGCCACGCGGGCCTAAGCTTAATAGCTTATATCAGTTATGACTTATGGCAAGAAAACAGCTTCAGCATAATTGATCATAATAACTTATTATAATAGTGACGTTAAATAGTAAATACAAGGGGAAACTTGCGAGTTGCGGGTGACGAGTTACTAGTTGCAAGAAAAGATAATTGGACGCGGATAATCCCCGGACAAGAAGCGCTCCCCGGACTGGAAAGCGCCGAGGACGAGTAAAAGGCGGGACAAGACGCAGAGAGAAAAGCCTTTGCCACAGATTAACACGAATAGACACTGATGTTAAAGGCGAAAAAACAGAACTGGAGTCCTCCGGAGATGGAGGAAATAGAAACGATTTGCAAGTATTTGTCCAAAATGCCAGTATTGGCAAAATGGATAAATAGCGATAGGGGAAACGAGTTTCAGACACTAATTGACACGAATGACACAAATAAATACTGTATGCACGTCAGTTTTGTAGATTATATTTTTTTAGATTTTATCTCTTTTGCATTTGAAGCATTTCTTCCAATTGATTCCTTAGAATTCGGTCTCCTTTAGAGTTCAGTTTAAATTGTTTCTTTTTAATATGGCATTCCAGGCATATTTTGTTGCCAGTATTTACCCATTCCCTTAGTAACATAGCAGCCCTTGCCATTCTTCCTTTAGAAGTAAGAACATCTTTTCCATTGTGGCAAAGATTACATCCTACATCCATCATTTCTGACAGTTTAAACATTTTTACCGCTACTTCAAATTTGTCTGTAAACTGTTCTTTTCCAGCATGACAATATTCACATTTTACACCAATTGCTGTTGCGGCCTTTATATCCAGCTTTGCCTTCTTCCCTTTTTCTGTAAAATCAATAACGTCTTCATTATGGCATGAAGAACATTCTTCCTCTAATATGGAGGCGATCTCATTTCTGCATTGCTGGCTTCTTTCTTCTCTGCTTCCCTTAAAGTAAGATCCCTTTAATGCCTCAGGTTTATCAGCAACTACGTAATTAGTAATAAGCAAAAGAAACCCACATGTTAAAGCTACTGTTAATACCTTTTTATTCATAATCTATTATCTCCTCCAACTTCTTAGAAATTAAATAATTAATAGCTTTTATTATCCCACGGGTTTATTAATAATCAAGAAATAAAGCAATAAATAGCATCTCAACTTCACCACCTGATTACACTTGATATGTGAAAGTTCTATATATAGTTTGAAAAGAGGGTCTGGGTGGGAAGTAAATGTAAAGCTAAAAAATACTTTTACCTGATAATGAATAGTTATATTGTGTTCAGAAAATACCTCAGTACTGCAAGTTCACTCTGTTGAAATGTTGTTTGGAATGGATAATACGTGAGAAAATATTCGAATAAAACAATGCATCAAGATAAATAATCCTGCATTCTTTCATTTAGAAAAAAAATAGTAATTCTAAAATTATCATAAATTTACATAAACAACTCTTACAGACATAGTATTTGGTAAATAGTATTACACGCATCCACGGTTTGCGGGTCTTTCTCAGAATTCACTTAAGGCCATTTTTTTTGAAACAATCTATATATTCCTTGTCAGTTACTAGAATGTGGTCGACTAGCCACTTCTTCAAAAATTCAAGTATCTCACATGCAATTTGAGAATCATCATGCGTTATTTTATTACGATAATTAATAGTTTTATTAGAAAAATTGAAGTGTTCTTCTTTGTGGAGCGTATACCCAGGACATCTGAACTTTAACATATAAGCTTCTTCGGTTAAGAAATGCTCTTTTGCATATTCAGTCATTTCATCCAGAATTTCCAATATCTCTTCTGGATCACTACTGTATCGCACCATATCAGTAGTTTTATTGATAATATTAATGAGCTTTTTGTGCTGCTCATCAATTATTGATATACCTACACTAAAACTGTCATCCCAATCAATCATTAAGGCACATAATAGTGCCAGAAACATTAAAAATCAACGAAATAATTACGGTTTATAGTTTCAGGCATGCAAAATAATTTCGCTTGATATGCGGGATAAAATGCAGAGAGAAAAGCTTTTGCCACAGATAAATACTAACGAATTAAGGGATTGAAGAATTGAGGAATTTGGGGATTTAAGAAAAACTATTGTCAAAGTTCAATATCAATTTCTTGACCACCATAACTTTAGGCACTTCAAACTTTAGTTCACTTTAAACTTTTCTGCTCAACTACCCAGACCAAATGCATCATTTATATGCCCCGCCAGATCTGATAATTCAAAAGGTTTTATGATGATAAAATCTACATTTAACCCATTTCCTTCTTTAGCCTTAATCTTCTCACTCCAACCTGTCATCATGCCAATCTTCGGTTTTTTCTCCTGACTGTTCAGCACTGCTGCCACTTCATAACCAGATATACCAGGCATAACGATGTCACACAACACAAGGTCAAAGTCTTCTGTTTTCAATACTTTGATAGCCTTTTCTCCACTGTCAACACTCTTAGCCTTATGACCACTATCAACAAAGTACGTCTCCAGAAAAGAGTGCATTTCCTCATTATCATCCACTACTAAGATGCTAAGATCTTTAGCCTTGATCTCCATGTGCTCTACAGGTGGCTCAGTTTGTTGTGCAGGTAACGCGGCAAAGGGAAATCTAAGAGTAAAAGTCGTACCTTTTCCCTCCTTGCTCTTCACCTCTATACCTCCATTATGTTTCTTCATTATACTGTAAGACACACTCATGCCGAGCCCACTTCCTTTTGCCCGCTTTGTTGTGTAAAACGGTTCGAACACTCTCTCCTTCACTTCATCTGACATACCCTCTCCTGTATCTGATATGCTTATAAACAAATTCCCTTTGTTCGGCCATGTACGAAATGAGAGGCAACCGCCACTACCCATAGCATCCATAGCGTTATTTATTATGTTTGTAAAGACCTCTCTCAACTCCACCCCTATTCCCATTACTGTTGGCAATTCCATAATACCGTCAACATCAATGTCGTAGTCTATTCCACTTACCTTAGCAATGTTCATCCATCTGGGTCTTGCAAACTCAATCGCCTGTTCCAACACTCTCTTTATGTTGACAGGCTGCAACTCTGAAGCATCACCTTTCTGTTTGGTAGCCACCATCATTCTGCGTACTATTTCTGCACCATCTTTGGAAACCTTATGAATGGTACGAAGCCCGTTCATTAACTTCACATTATCTTCATTGTTCAACTCAAGCACCTGGGTAGTACCGGAAATTACGGCGAGGATATTGTTGAAATCATGAGCAATTCCAGCAGTTACCACACCCATTGCCTTTAGTTTCTCCGATTGAAGGAGCGTTGCTTCCATCTTCTTGCGTTCGTTTATGTCAACGGATACGACTATGATGGAGTCAATTCGACCTTCAAAGTCTCTTAGTGGCAAAAGAGTAGCCTGAAACCACAACTCTTTTCCTTCTATATCACACACAGGAGCTTCCCCTGTAATAACTTCACCTGTTTCTTTAACTTTTTCCAAATTTTTAGTCATACTATCTTTGAACGCCTCAGGAAAAAAATCAAAAGGATATGGTGTCCCATAAAGCTTTGTAACATCGTCAATTTTTAGAGCTTTTATACCAGCTGCACTCATATATTGCAGATTAAAGTCTAGATCCACAACTTTAGTGCAAACCGGTGAATTATCGAGCCAGGCACGATTTTGATCAAGAGATTCTATTAATCTACTCTCCGCATTCTTTCGCGCTGTGATATCTTCGATAGTTAGCAGTATTAAATCCCCATCTTCTTCTTCTTCTTCTTCTTCTTCTTCGCAAATTATTTGCCGCGCATTGAGCAGCATTATCTTCTCTCCAATGGACTTGAAATTATATTTAATCTCATAATCTACTATTACACCTTTTTCTGGTATTATTTCCTCCAGGAGTCCCCTCAATTCTGGTATATCCAACTGACGATCACCAGATTCGAAAAGCATATATCCCTCTGTCTCCTCAGGCAAAACCTTAAAAGTACTATAAAATGATTTATTTGCAGATACTACATGCCATTTAGAATCTAATACTACAAGTGGCTCTCGAACTGTTTCAACTATATTTTCAGCATATTCCTTGGCTAATAACAATTGTTTTTGAGATTCCTTTAAATTTCCAACCATCTGATTGAATGAAACAGCAAGCTCTCCCAACTCGTCTCCGGATTTAATCTTTACCTCAGTATCCAGGTCACCTTTGCCAATGGAAGTTGCTGCATTTACCAGTTTGTAAACAGGTCTGGTAATGGCTCGTGTAATAAATATAGCTATCAATCCGCCAAGGATTAATGAGGCAACCATGATGGAGATCGTAACATTTCTTGTTGTTAAAGACGAAGCAGCAGCATTGGTCTGACGCTCAGCAGTGAGGTTATCTTCTACCTTGATGAATTGGTTAAATTCTCCTCTTGTCTGATCGAGAATATTCTTACCTGTTCCTGCAATGAGGATAGCAGCCACACTATCCCTTAAAGTCTCCAGATGTTTGTTCACCTCCTCACGATCAGCAGTTTCAGATACATCAACTAGAGCGATCTTTCTGGCCACGGCAATCTCTGGCTCGGCTGCCAGTTTAACCCACTTGTCGACTAGAGCTTCAATTATCTCCAGTGCTTTTACCTGGCTGGGATTATCACTAACTAACTCTTTTTCCGTGGCTATTAACTTCTCGAATTTAGCATGGCCCTTAAAATATGGCTCCAGAAATTGATCTTTTTGAGTTATAACGAAGCCCCTCTGTCCAGTCTCCATGTCTACCACAAGCTTGCGTAGTTCCTGGGCAATGGCTATTACCCTGGCATCATGCTTAACCACATATTCAAATTGCCTATTCGTATTGGTCACATTAAACATAACAACAATACCCAGAGCAGTCAAAAAAACTAATATAACTGCAAATCCAGACATAATTTTCCTACCTATTTTCATTCTACATCTCTTTTCTTATGCCGGCAACTACTGCCATTTACTATCCGCACCTATAAAAAAAGCCCTTGCAGTCCGCACTCCGGACGATACAAGAGCTTATTTAACTTGTCCCTCTAAATTTATTTCGATGGATGTATTCCCCATAATAGAATTCTTCCAAATGGTACATCTCCTCTAATCACTATTATGGCATCCATGCCAATCCAGACAAAAGTGGAACTATATCAAAACTGTTTGTATATGTAAATAGAATAATATCTCTATATTCCACAATGAGATGATGTCAAAATATTCTGATAAGAGTGGGAAAATATGGTGGTGAGGGAGGGGCTGCGGGTTGCGAGTTACGAGAGAAGATAATTGGACGCGGATGATCCCCGGACAAGACGCAGAGAGAAAAGCTTTTGCCACAGATTGACACTGATGTTAAAAGCGAAAAAACAGAACTGGAGTCCTCCGGAGATGGAGGAAATTAGAGATGCGTTGTATGTATTTGTCCAAAATGCCAGGATTGGCAAAATGAATAAATAGCGATAAGAGAAGTCAGAGACACTACTTGTGACCATTTGTGGAAAATGGCAACGTTGCCAAAAACCCCAAAAGCAAGATTCTGTGCAACCATTTACCGGAAATGCCAGCATTGGCATTTCCGGTAAATAGAGATCTATATCTTTGGTATGTATATAAATGATGTTTAAAAGGTATGGTAAAAAAGCACTATCATATTATGCATCAAGATAGTGCTCTTTGATACTGACAAACTCATTTTGTGTTTTAACGAAGGCATCTACAATATCAGGATCGAAGTGTTTACCACTGCCATCAATAATGATCTCAAGGCTCATGGCATGAGAAAACCCTTCTTTGTAACAACGTTTGGATGTAAGTGCATCGTATACATCTGCCAATGCAAGGATTCGCCCGACCAGGGGAATGCTTTCTCCTGCAAGCCCATGTGGATACCCCGTACCATCCCACTTTTCATGGTGGCTTTCGGCAATTTCTATACCTATTCTGATGAAGTCGTTCCCCGGATGCAATCGGTTGACTTCACTAAGCGTTTCAGCCCCTATGCCGGCATGGGCCTTCATGGTGTTAAATTCTTCAGGCGTATGTCTTCCTGGTTTTAAAAGTATACCGTCTGGAATACCGACCTTACCGATATCATGCAGCGGGCTTGCAGCACATATATTTTCTATATAATTATCGTCTATCAAGGTTGTATATTTGGGATGCAGACAAAGTTTATGACATATAACTTTAACATATTCTCTTACCCTTAACAGATGCTCACCTGTTTCAGGATCACGTGATTCAGCAAGTTTTGCCATTGCAAATATTGTAGACCGTTGTGCAGCGGTGATCTCAAACACCTGTTTACTGACACGATTTTGAAGGTCAAGGTTAAAGACTTCGATTTGATCCTGGTATTGACTCTCTCTGTCGTGCATCAGTTTCTTCCCAAGGCATGTTTCAATTCTTGCACGAAGGATTGTGTGGTTAAATGGCTTGACCATATAGTCATCAGCGCCATTTTCGATACAGCGCACCATACTATCCATATCATCAAGTGCGGAGATCATTATGACAGGAATGTGGCATAAGCGCGAATCATTCTTCATATATTCCAACACCTGGTGGCCGTCCATTTCCGGCATACAAATATCCAGCAGTACCAGATCACACTCCTGTTCCTGCAATATGGACAACGCATAGAGCCCGTTCTTTGCTGTCACAGGAGCATATCCTATAACGTGCACCAGATCCTTAACGACTTTGCGGTTAACACTGTTATCATCCACAATAAGTATATTGGCTTTTCCGGTTCCTGTTTTATAGTCCATCTCTTTTGAATTAATCATTTATATAATCCAGCAATTTCGGTTCTACACTTTTCTCAACCTAGAGCAGCATATCCCTCTTCCAATCCATCAGTTGTTTTTTTTCAAGGCAGCTTTTGATCCGGGCTGTAAGTAATTTAAAGTTGAAAGGTTTTGTCAAATACGCATCAGCGCCTTTTTCGATATTCTGAATCATACTCTCTTCGGTATCTACTCCGGTAGCCATAATTACAGGAATAAGACATAATTTCTCATTGGCTTTCATACAATTCAAGATTACATTTCCATCCATCTCTGGCATATTGATATCAAGCAGAACAAGATCCGGTGGATCTGCTTCCATTTGCTCTAAAGCAGATATTCCATTTTCAGCAAGCATGGTAGTATGGCCAAGTTTACGAACCATTGTTTTTAGTAGCCCCCGGATACCCTCATCATCATCAACTATGAGTATTTTAGCTTTTAATTTTATTTCATCACTATTTCTAGTGTTGTTGAAATCCTCAAACAGCATTCTTGCATAATTATCCCCAAACAGTTTATCCGTCTCAGCCTGCTCTATGAGGTCTTTTGCTTCGTTCAGGTTATCCAGTATTTCATCAGAAACACTATTTTCATAAGTTTTATTTTCTTTCATGATTATCCCTCTATTTTTTGATATTAGTTCTCTGTTTTCTGGCTCAGTCACTGTCTAATCTCCTCTCCTTCTTCCAGCTTATTGTGGCCCTGCTTAGCATTTACTTATCATGAAATTCGGAAACAAATAAATTAAAATTATTCCCGCCATTCTCCTTACTGCTGTACATAGCAGCATCAGCATTTCTGATCAGGATATCCATATCAACACCATCTTTCGGATAAACGCTGATCCCGATACTGGCAGAGATGGTTAACTTCAGACCATTGATAGTGTAAACATCAGATATTGTTTCGACTATTCTCCTCGCTGTTATGGCTATGTTCTCTTCAGCACCGGCAGTCTCATACGCTATGATGAATTCGTCTCCTCCCAGGCGTGCAGCAATATCATTCTTACGTAGACAACTTGTAATGCGTTTAGCAACAGACTTCAGTAGAAGATCTCCGGTGGAGTGGCCATGCACGTCATTGACCGGCTTGAAGTTATCAAGATCGAGAAACATAACGGCCATTATTCTGTTTTCCCTGCGAACCCTCTCAATTAGATTGTCAAGTTGCTCGTAAAAATACTTCCGATTAGAAAGCCCTGTAAGGCTGTCATAACGAACAAGTTGCTCTAGTTCCTCCTGAGTCTGCTCAAGCTTCTTAATCATCTGGTGACGCTCGATGGCGTATCGAATAGCGCGTACCAGTATGCTTCTATTCGCACGACCCTTTACTATGTAATCCTGTGCACCCATCTGTACTGTTTTAACCGCAAAAGCTTCGTCATCTTGATCGGTAAATACTATGATTGGTGTTTCTTTAGCTACCTTCTGTAGCTCTGTTAATGTATCAATACCCTGGCTATCTGGCAGTTGTAGATCAAGCAGTATCACATCAAAATCATCATGTCCATAAAGAGACTCTTTTCCTGTTGAAAGACGTTCTACGCACTCCAGCTTGTACTCAATATTGCCATGTTTACACTTCAGTACATCCTGTAGGATAAATATATTGTCAGGATCATTCTCTACAAGTAGTATCTTTATAATCTCAGTATTCATTTCAGTATTCAACTCTGTAGTAGGGGCAACTTCTGTAATCACCATTATTTTATTTTCTTATCAAATGTTCGAGGGAGACTTTCTTGAGAACAATAACCATAAAAGAATTCTTTAAGTCATCTCACTCATAAAAAACTGAATCTCCCGCCCCCCACCTTGTAAAAGGTGGAGGGGAGGAGAGAAGGGAGATCCAGCTAACAAACGCCCAAAACCCAACTAACTGTAATTTATTCTAATACAAACTATTCAAGCATCTCTATCCACTTAACGCTTTTCTCAATGCTTCACGTATATCATCGTAGTTAAATGGCTTTTGAATAAGTGCGGCGACACCGTACTTCCAGTAACCCTTCAATATCTGATCACTGATCTTTCCACTGCACCAGATCACTTTGACGTCAGGATCAATTTCTATCAGCCTTTTTGTTGCTTCCGATCCACCCATGCCGCGAGGCACATTCAGATCCAGAATTGCTGCATCAAAAGGTTTGTTTGCCTCTATTGCGTCCCTGAAATACTCTATTGCCTCATTTCCGTCCTCGGCAACTTCCACCTCATAGTGACTACGATTCAGCATTATTGTGAAAATATATCTTATATCCTTGTGATCATCCATCACAAGAATTTTGCCGTTGTGCATAAATCTACTCTACCCCTACTACTTCTATGTTATTTCTTTCTTCCAAAAAATCATTTCATGATTGTTGTAACTGGCCAACCGCAACTCTTAACTAGACCAAACAAATCCAGAAACAGATAATAAATGTAACTAAGCACGCCATATCAAACTTTGTCATAATAACACCTTTACTTTACTTTCCTTATTTATGCTGCAGGAGCTGTTCTTCGAGAGGTCCTGGGCCCCCCAGAGATATACCCCTGACACTATATGTCCTTTTTAATGTTCTCTCGTTTACATACGTACATCTCTCACATATACAGTTATACGGTCCCTTACTGATAAAAGACTCTCCACATTTCAAGCATCCTCTCTTTTTATATCGTCTTATGTTTTGTTTTTTCTTCATATCACAAATTATTATTCAAACAACGAGCGGTACTCAAAATTTAATGTTCTTCCTGCACTCTTCAGTATATATATATCAAAACAGATGCCAACCTGCCAAACAGATACATTATTGGCATATTGAATGTAAAAGCACCTCAAATGCTCAGGGGATCAGCAGGCAGATACGGACAGATCAACTGAAATGTGAAGCTGGCTTGACGACATGGATATTGATGGACAACATTACTGCATAAAGCTCTAAATCTATATGACTTACAATCACCAAAAGAGGGAAAATCATGTATGTTAGGATGCCTGTTTCAACCGTTTTCGGGAGTAGTTATCCTGGGAAATCTGCTTGCATCTATACAAGAGAAACAGTCAGGAATAAAGAATTTGAAATGTGTGTGTGTTACTACTATTTGTGGCCTGAGAGTCAATAAAAGTGTTCTGGCGAACAGATATGTTCGGCGAACAGGTCAGTCTGCCCGAACACTTTTATCCGGTACGATCTTCCGTAATTTGATACTTATCCATCCTTGCATAGAGTGTTGTACGACCAATTCCGAGCAGACGGGCGGCTTTGGCTCTGTTCCAGTCGGTCTTCATCAATGCCTGGATTATCAAGTCTCTTTCGTCATCTTCTTTTTTATGCTGCAGATCTACACTGCCGACACCACCGAACTCGGATGGGAGGTCTTCTATGGTTATAATGGTCTTTTTACAAACTATGAATGCATACTCCAGCGCATGCTGTAATTCACGCACATTTCCCGGCCATTTATAGTCCATAAACACCTTCAGCACGTCCCCAGATACCGATTTGATATCTCTATCCAGTTTATCATTCAATACTTTCACAAAATGGTTAACCAGGAGCGGTATGTCTCCTCTCCTCTCCCGGACAGGAGGAACAGGCAGTTCAACAACCTTCAGCCTGTGATAGAGATCCTCACGAAAGCTTTTATTCCTGACTTTCTTTCGAAGATCCTGGTTTGTTGCTGCTATAATTCTCACATCTACCTTGATTGTCTTTGAATCGCCCACACGTTCAAACTCTCTCTCCTGAAGCACTCTCAACAATCGTAACTGCATTGAATTCGATATTTCCCCTATCTCGTCCAGGAAGATAGTCCCCCCATCAGCCTTCTGAAACCTACCGATCCTGTCACTGAAAGCACCGGTGAATGCACCTTTCACGTGCCCGAACAGTTCACTCTCAAGCAGACTGTCAGATAAGGATGCACATCCCACTACCACAAAAGGCCTCTTGATGTCCTTTCTATAATAATGCAGTGCTTCCGCCACAAGTCCCTTTCCGGTTCCATTTTCACCGGTAATAAGCACCGTAGTCTGCGTCTCTGACAGGGTATCAATCAGTGAAAATATTTTCTCCATCTTTTCACTCTTCCCTATAATATTATGAAACTGGCTCTGTTTGTTCAGATTACTTTCCAGGTCTGCCAGACGAGTTTCGTCCTTCACCACCATGACACAGCCATCAGATTTTCCACTGGAATCAATGAGTGGATAAGTAGCTGCGCTGAAAACCTTCCTGGATTGGTCCTTACATCCGCATTCAAAACGGATCTTTTCTGTCGGAAGTTTTGTGTTAATGGTCTCGGTAATCAGTTCAACATAATTATTGCTATACTCGTTCATAAAGGAATCACACTTCTTTCCTCTAACCTCTTCCTTACACGGAAAACCGCAAATCTCTTCTGCTGCCTCATTAATCTCAAGTACTCTCAGCTCATTATCAACAGTGACTATTGCGTCATGTACACTTCTGAAGATTGCTTCGAGATTTGCCTGATATCTGTTTTTTTCTGCCACTACAGATTTATACTGCAGTGCCATACCGGTAACACGTGTCAATGTTTCTAGTCTTATCGGCTTAAGGATGTAGTCATGTGCACCCAGACGAACAGCCTCTGTCGCAGTCTCGATATTAGGATCCCCGGTAATAATAATCACCGGACATATCATTCCCCTCTTCTTCACTTCTCTCAGGATATCAATCCCTGATCTGTCACCCAGATTAATATCCGTGAAGATCAGGTCAAAATCTGTCTGAGACAGCATATCAAGAGCCTCATTATAGTCAACAGCAGTAAACACCTCATGACCGTCTAGTACAAGAAAACTCTTAATGACAAAGCTAATGTCTTTCTCGTCATCAACCACCAATATATTTGCATTCATATTCTTCATGTTTTATTTATTATTCTCATCTCGCTCACCGGACAAAAGGCGCTGAGGACAAGAATGCGCAAAGCACGCAATGAAAGAAAAAGAAATAATGACTAGCATACACGAATAGCACTAAAGAGTCCTTCATTACTAATCATCATGCAGTTTTCACCACTTTTGGCTTGATTGTCTTAAGAGTTGAACAACTTGATGATATAAAGTGACTTAGACCATAGGCTACGATTAAAACAGTATAAAATCAAGGCCAAATTTTGCGGGTTGCAGGCCTTCCCCATGGCAGTACCATTAGCCTTTCTCTCAACGCACTGCCCGGACGTAGCCACCGCTGGTGAAGTCGAAGTAGTCATTGGGGTAGGTGTAGCATTTACCACTGACGAAATTGGCAAGCCAGGCGAGAGAGAATTCGTTCGTGTCTGAAGTCCATATCCATCTTTGCGTATTATCAAATACCGGATCGTTGAACATACCACTATCTTTTTCAGTAGGTTCCATCAATGACATTGCCTCCTCCAGGGTAGGTAAGCGCCAGTCATTATACCCGGCAAATTGGTCACTATTCAATCGTGCTACATATTCTTTTGCCTTACTATAGGAGATTTCTTTAGCAGATCCGGACTGCTGCCACAGGAGGCCACTTGCTCGATCGAAAACAACATTAACATCGTTCTGTAATTGAAAGTCATTGGGAAATCCGGATGCAGAGCCATTCCAATCTCCATCATAAAAACCGTTATCCTTGATCATTTCTATTGCTAACTTTCCAATAAATTTCTCCATTGGTGCTGACCGAAACTCCGTTTTATAAATAGCAGATGTTTCCAAATGTGTATCGGCATCTTTGTCTTCATAACTCTCTTTCCCTTCAGCACTGAATGAATAGAGAAATAACAGACTCAGAATTGCTAAAATGGCAACTGTTTTTATTTTACCTATTATGGTCATCTTTAGAATATATTCCCTATTATCTTTACTCTTCTATTTCAACAGCTATTTCACCACTGCCTGCTTCAATTGAATCCTCACTAATGTTGTCACTATCATCACTGCCGGCCCTGCCAAACAGATTACTATCACCAAAATATGTGAGGTCAATAATTAGCCAGTTTCGACGCCCCTCAGCAAGCCTCTGTCCTTCCATAGGAACAACGCTCCAGCGGAAACCTCTCTCTACTTCAAGCGGGTCTTTAAATATATACTTATTGTTATCCCTGGAGTAAGTATTCATCTGGATTGCTCTTCCGTCAGTAAGCCAGCTCTTTTTACATTTGATTGTACTAAATACAATGTTAAGTTCGTTGCCTGCCATAAACATACTGAAATAATTTCGAGTATGCCCCAACACGTCATGATGAGGACTGGAAAAAACTAAAATGTCTTGAGATTCGTTAGCCATTGAGAATGCACTTATAATTGGAGATATAATATACTTTAGTTCATCCTTCCAAAACACCATTTCCCCTTCTTTGTCTGTAGTATCCTTACCTACTTTGTAGTAAACAGACGAAAGGAGATCGGCAAGCCCTGCCTCAATAAATTGATATGGATGATTAAAACTTTTCTTTATTACGTTTCCCTTTTCATCAAGTTTTTCCCGTATCTCGACAGAAGCATCCCGGTCATCGATCGTTACTCCAACGATTTTACTATTTCTATGAGTTCTCCTGGAATTCGGGGGAGAATCACCAAATGTTAGAGGGGACAACAGAAGCGAAGATATTAGTATTAAAAAAAAGTATAGTTTCATAAAGGAAAAATACCCTTGGGAGTGTAACTTCATTTTTTACTTTGAGATTCTGAAAAACTAGCGTGAGTTTTTTGCTTTGAAAAGCAGAATAATTAATCCTCAAAAATCTTATAACTGGATGATTTAGCCTTTTTATCAAACCACTCTATCCACTCAATTTGAAGCTGAGCACCCTGGATCTGCTTTTGTTCACCCTCTGAGAGGACACCTGCAGCTCTATCCTTCATACTAATCACAAATCCATCATAAAATATCTCAGAGCCCTTAATCAGCTTATTTCTAAACATAAACCTAAGTTCAGGAGATATGCTGTCCAGGTATTCATCGCTGACAAGTTTACCTAATCTTATACCTTCCCTGGAATTAGCAATAATCTTTTCTTCTGTCTCTTTCGACAATTGAAAGGCAATCTGATTTTCACTTCCCGGTGGATTTGATAGATCTCTAACTTTGTTCAGTAGCATTACAGACTGCTTAAACTCGTCGTTGAAGTTTCTGTATTGTACTGGTACTTCTGGTACTTCCAGTGTTACTGCTGTTTCTGATATCTCTGGTTTTTCTGAACAGCCGGAAATAACCACGACGCTTACGATCAGCAAAAATATGAGAGGGCAATAATTTTTCATATTTCTCAAAATTAATCTCTGTCTTGCATTAGATTAAGGATTGTATCAATTCTAATGTTTATTATGTTCAAGGAGTGTCAGAAATCAAGAGGAAATTTAGCTGTTACGATCTGCGGGTTACGTCTTGAGAATAGTGAGTGAGGGCTCAATTGGTTTTTTGTACCATATTGTGAAATTGTTTTAGCTCTTCTTCCTTTTCGTTACTGTTCAGGGTTACGGCTGATTAACACCATCTGGATTTCCAAGAAGATGTTTGACCGCACTCAGCATATCAGGCTTGATATAGTCAGCTTTAGTATCGTTCCGGTGCTCACTGCCATATCCGGTCAACACTAGATAGGTAGTTATACCCAATCTGAGTCCGGCTTCTATATCGCTATCTCTATCCCCAACAAGGGCGATTTCATCAGACTTAAACTTCTCTTTCTCAATAACCTCTTCTATTAATCTGGTACCCGGTTTTCTGCATTGGCATTTCCTGGTATATTCGGGCACTGTGCCATCCGGATGGTGAGGGCAGTACAGGACCTTCTGAATTTTACAATCAATCTCATCAAAACGGCTGAGCATGTGCTGCGTCAGATCATGGAACTGTTCTTCTGTAAAATATCCTCTTGCGATGCCGGCCTGGTTTGTGATTATGTATATTTTTACTTTATTGTCTCTAAGTAGCTTGAGTGCTTCAAGAGTACCGGGTATTAATTCAAAATCTTCTATCTTGTGGACATAGTTTCTTTCATAGTTTATCGTACCATCCCGATCCAGAAACACAGCCTTAACTCTATTCATTAATTGGTAAACTCCTTTTCATTACAAATCAACATCTTATCGTCTACATAACACGATAAATGATACTCATGTGAAAACATCAGGATTTGCGAAATAGCATCAAAAGGGGAAATAACGTTTTTACTGCAGACTTGTTACAAGGTCTTCCAATATTTTCTTAAGCTCCGGATCATAGTTTTCTGACAGTCCCAATCTATGTGCCTGTGACTCTAATGCAATCTCCAATATCATCTTCTCTTTAGTCTTAGCAGCAAGTTTTTTAACTAATTCCTCATTCTGGCTTCTCAGCGCTATCAATAGTGTCTCCTCTTCACTAACATCCACCTCTCCTATCACGGGATCTGGTGCCATATTCTCAGCAATTTTCATAGCTTCCTGTAACCCGCTAACATCCCTTTCAAGTGTTTTTATCGTCTTTCCAAGAGATACATATTTTTCTTTAATGGTCTCATAATCTTCATTAATCTGCCCTTTCTCCAGACTCAGGTCATATCTCATATCCTCCAGCTCCTTCGTTTTGATATCCTGCTTTTTAATATCCTGTTCAAGGTTGTCTAGTCTCTGTTCCAATAAAGTCGTCTCTGTAACCTTTTTTCTATATTTATCAACAGATCTTATGGAAATGAATATGCACACCAGACAGACAAGGACTAATACACCGCCGGCGAGAAGAATTCGTTTAGTTTTATCATCTTGCGCTAATTTCATGTTTTAATAATTGTTCTCCTTGATATTTACCTCGAAGTTTAATATATTAATACGTCTTAGACTTTACAAGAAAATTATTGTTTATACCTTAGAATAAGGTCTTTAGCCACAAAGCCACTAAGTCACAAAACAACAGAATATGGATTATGAACCACTTTCCAAAAGAGAAGAAGAGATAGCAAAAATAATTGTGGATTCGGCTTACAACGTGCATAAAGAATTAGGACCTGGTTTACTTGAAAAAATATATGAAACTTGTTTCTGCCATGAACTTGATAAAAGAAAACTCTCTTATCAAAGGCAAGTAAATATTCCTATTGTTTATGATGGTATTACATTCAATGAGGGCTTAAGATTAGATGTATTAGTAGAGGATCTTGTCATTTGTGAACTTAAGGCAGTTGATGATATGAATTCGGTCTGGGAGGCACAGGTGCTAAGTCACTTAAAACTTACTGCAAAACGGCTTGGATTTCTCATCAATTTTAATAAAAAATATATCAAGGATGGTATTAAAAGGATTATTCTTTAGTTTTTGTTTTGTGTCTTTGCGCCTTGGTGGCTATAAAGTAAAAAAAGAGGTTTTCTGCCACTAAGTCACAAAATAACAGAATATGGATTATGCTTAAAATAGTACTAAACGAACCTTTCTTTAGTATTTGTTTCGTGTCTTTGTGCCTTGGTGGCTATAAAAGTTAAGAAAAGAGGATTAACCATTGGACGACAGTTTCAAAAAAACACCATTATACGATGAGCATGTAGACCTCGGTGCCAAGATCGTAGATTACTACAGTTACAAAATGCCATTACAGTATGATAGCATTATAAGTGAACACAAAAGTGTGAGAAATGATGCCGGCCTATTTGATATTTCACATATGGGAGAAATTGTAATAGACGGCAAAGGGGCAACAGAATTTGTCCAGAAGGTCATAACTAACGATGTTAGCAACCTGCCGGATTACAAAGCTGTTTACTCCGCTGTCTGCGACGAAGAAGGTGGTACTATCGATGACATCATAGTTTATAAGTATAATTCTGAAAAATATATGTTCGTAGTAAATTGCGCCACTACCAAAAGGGATTTGAAGTGGCTAAATAAACACAAAACAGAGGATACAAATATAAATAATGTAAGTGATCAACTCTCCCTTCTGGCAGTTCAAGGGCCAAAATCTGCAGAAATAATGCAACTCGTTTTCGGTGAGAAATGTACCTCACTCTCACGCTTCCAGTTTACAGAGTTAACTGAAAACGAAATGAAACCAACCATATCAAGGACCGGTTACACCGGGGAAGATGGATTTGAGATATTTGTCGACAATTCACATTGCGTAGAATTGTGGAGCACATTACTCAAAAAAGGGAAAGAGATGGGGTTGAAACCTGCAGGCCTGGGAGCAAGAGATACATTACGATTAGAGGCCGGCTACATTCTCTTCGGTAACGAGATAGATGATTTTACAACTCCTATTGAGGCAGGTATAGGTTGGACAGTAAAATTTAACAAGCCGGACTTTATAGGAAAAGATGCGCTATTAAGATCAATTAAGAATGGATCAAAGAGAAAGCTTATCGCATTCAAGATGGTTGATAAGGGAATTCCCAGAACTGACAATGATATAGTCTACCGTGACAATGTTGTTGGCAAAGTGGCAAGTGGAACATTCAGTCCTACTCTGGAAATTGGTATAGGCACAGGCTATGTTTTAAAACATATTGCAGAACACAAGAGCAAGATCAGTATAAGGATCAGGGATACCGATTTCCCTGCTAAGATTGTAAATACAACTTCTATCACCAAAGAGAGATAGAAGTGGCTGAATCATATCCTTCAACTCCGCTCACTTGTCCGCCAGCCTGTCCGCCAGTTTGTTAGGTGGGTCTGTTAGGCGGAGGATAACATTCCCATCCGGCAGGTAATGAATAATCTTTACTTTGAAAGATATTAATATAATGAGTAACAAAGAATATAGCTTTGGCGAAATAGAGAAAAAGTGGCAGGATTTCTGGGAAGGAAGCGGACTGTTCCGGGTAGATGAGGAGTGTCACAAGGACAAGTTTTACTGTCTCGTTATGTTCCCATATCCCTCCGGCACACTTCACGTTGGACATGGCAGAAATTATATTATAGGGGACGTTGTCTCCCGCTATAAGATTATGAAAGGTTTCAGGGTGCTCTCACCAATTGGATGGGATGCCTTTGGCCTGCCTGCTGAAAACGCTGCAATTGCCAACAGTATCCACCCATCTATTCATACAGTAAACAACATCAAAAAGATGAAGACTCAACTCGAAAGATGGGGTGTCGGTTACGATTGGGATAGAGAAGTCGCATCCTGTGAACCTGAATATTATAAATGGACACAATGGATATTCCTCAAACTGTTTGAGCGCAATCTGGCATATAAGAAGAAAGCCGCTGTAAACTGGTGCCCTTCCTGTGCAACAGTACTTGCGAATGAGCAGGTGGTTGATGATCTTTGTGAAAGATGTGATACAAAGGTCAAGCAACGTGACCTTGAACAGTGGTTTTTCAAGATCAGTGATTTTGCACAAAGGCTGCTGGATGATCTTGATACGCTCGACGGATGGCCTGAAAGAGTAAAGACAATGCAGGCTAACTGGATTGGCAGAAGTGAAGGCGCAAAGATTGATTTTAAGCTAGAAGAATCCGACGAGGCTGTCCCATGCTTCACAACAAGACCGGACACTATTTTTGGTGTTACGTTTATGTCTTTAGCTCCGGAACATCCAATAATTAGCGAATTGGTAAAGGGCACTGAGCATGAGCAACCCATATCGGAATTCATTGATAGAGTACGAGGACAGAGCACTATTGAAAGGACATCTGAAGGAACTGAAAAGGAAGGTATATTTACAGGCAAATATGTCATCAATCCTGTTAACGGTGAAAGAGTGCCTTTATGGATTTCAAACTATGCGCTGATGGGATATGGAACCGGGGCCGTTATGGCCGTACCGGCTCATGACCAGAGAGACTTTGAATTTGCAAAAAAATACAATCTGCCTATTAAGGTTGTTATTCAACCTGAAGGTAATGATACCACGCTAAAACCTGAAGACCTGGAAGAAGCATTTGTTGAAGATGGAGTACAGGTTAATTCAGATCAGTTTGACGGAATACCAAACAGAGAAGCGATCCCGAAGATTATAAACTTCTTTGAAGAGAAGAGCATAGGAGAGAGAAATATAAATTTCAGGCTGAGAGACTGGTTAATCTCAAGACAGAGATACTGGGGTGCGCCCATACCAATTATATACTGCGAAAGCTGCGGTGCTGTTCCAGTGCCGGAAAAAGACCTCCCCGTACTCTTACCGGAACAGATTGAGTTTAAGCCTCGCGGCAAGAGCCCACTGGACGATGTTGATGAATTCGTAAACGTAACATGCCCGAAATGCGGAGATAGTGCAAGACGGGAGACTGATACGATGGACACCTTCGTTGATTCCAGCTGGTACTTTCTCAGATATATCTCATCTAAAGATAGCACGCAGGCTTTTGACTCGGCAAATGCCAATAATTGGCTGCCGGTTGATCAATATATTGGCGGTATCGAACACGCAATTTTACACCTCCTCTATTCACGGTTCATAACAAAGGTGTTTTTTGATCTCAAACTAATAAACTTCAATGAACCATTTAAAAATCTTTTCACTCAGGGCATGATCATTAAAGACGGAGCCAAGATGTCTAAGTCAAAGGGCAACGTTGTTAATCCGGATCTGATCACTGATAAATACGGTACTGACACACAGAGGCTCTACACTCTGTTTATCGCCCCACCTCAGCGCGATGCTGAATGGAACGATAGAGGTGTTATCGGTTCTTCCCGCTTCCTGAACAGATTATGGAATACTATTACATCATTTGAAGAG
Organism: uncultured Candidatus Scalindua sp.; assembly: GCA_964437425.1. GTDB lineage: Bacteria > Planctomycetota > Brocadiia > Brocadiales > Scalinduaceae > Scalindua. Next base: position 11,350 of record CAYTGO010000036.1, on the reverse strand, counting down.
CATTTTAAAAAGATTCCAAACGCAGAGATCAAACACAACTTATTCTCAAATGAAACAAAAGAGCTATACAGGCAGATAAACATAACTATTAAAAAAGTAACTGATGATATAGAAAAATCATGGAGTTTCAACACTGCCATAGCTTCAATAATGGAACTGCTCAATATGGTAGTAGATTTCAGCACTGAGTTAAGAGAGAAGGATTTCAGTGATGAGGCGGTTATTAATGACTTAAATGTATTGAGACTTTCTCTTGAATCTACTGTGAAGATCCTGGCTCCATTCGTCCCGCACATATGCGAAGAGCTCTGGGAAATACTTGGACATAACCCCAGCATATTCTCTGAATCATGGCCAACATATGATGAGAGTGCTATTGCCGCCGATCAGGTGGAAATGGTAATACAGATCAATGGCAAAGTCAGGAGCAAACTGGTTGTGCCATCTGAGATTAGTGAAGATGATTTGAAATCACTCGTAATGGGAGATAAAAAAATAAATGAGAATCTGGATGGAAAGAAGATAGTAAAAACAATAGTCGTTCCGAAGAAGCTTGTAAATCTAGTGGTCAGGTAAACATATTCTTGTGGAGTTAAACTTTCAGGAGACTATTGCATCACACCTGAATTAATTATTAATCGGACTAGGCAGTTCATTTCCCGTTTCAGGTTTAAGATTTTTTAGCATATCATACTGTTCCAAGGCAGTACGAGCACCTGCATCATCAGGGTTAATTTTTATTGCCTGCTGGAATGACTCAATCGCCTCTTTATGCATGCTTAAGCCGACATACGCAACACCAAGATTATAATGAACATCTGCGTCATCAGGATTAATCCTTAATGCCCGCTTGTATGCCTCAATCGCCTCTTTATATCTACCTGCCCCGACAAATGCGTCACCAAGTTCACGTTGCGTATCTGCATCAGTCGGATCAATTCTCATTGCCTGTTTGTTTGCCTCGATCTCCTCTTGCGGAACAGCATCAATCCCAATTGTCTGATTGACGGACTCAGTAGCCTCTTTATACATACCTAAATTGTCATAAGCGATATCCAGGTTATAATGAGCATCGGCATCACGAGGGTTAATCCTTAACGCCTGCTTATATGACTCAATCGCCTCTTTGTGCATACCTGATTTACCATAAGCAATACCAAGTTCACGGTGCATATCTGCATCAGTTGGAGCTATACTTATTGCCTGTTTGTACGACTTAATTGCCTCTTCGTACATTCCTAAATTACCCAAAGCTACTCCAAGATTATAATGGGCATCTGCATCATCAGGGCTAAAGCTTATTACTTTCTTGTATGATTTAATCGCTGCTAAATACATACCTGAGTTGTTATAGGCGACACCGAGATTATAATGAGCATTTGCATCGTCAGGGTTAATCCTTACTACTTGTTTGTATGATTCAATAGCCTCTTTATACATGCCCGCTTCAATATAGGCGACACCGAGATTGTAATGCATATCTGCAGCATCAGGATCAATCCTTATCGCCTGCTTGTATATCTCGATCTCCTCTGTGTTCATACTTGATTTGCCATATGCAGCACCAAGATTAACTTGCGTGTCTGTATCACCATGATCAACTGTTTCCACATTATCATCCGGCTCAATCGCCTCTTTATGCGTGCCTGCTCCGATAAAGTCATCACCTAGTTCAGGATACGTTTCAGCAGCATAGGGATCGATTTTCTTAGCCTGTTTGCATGACTCAATTGCCTCCTTATACATGCCTAAATTGCCGTAGGCGATACCGAGGTTATAATGTATTTCTGCGTCATCAGGTCCAATCTCTATCGCCTTCTTGTATGATTCTATCGCTTCCTTATACATACCTGCGCTGTTATAGGCAGCGCCGAGATTATAATGAACACCTGCATTGTCAGGGTTAATGCCTATTACTTTCTTGTATGACTCTGCCGCCTCTGTATACATACCTGATTTACCATAAGCAACACCAAGGTTATAGTGAGTATCAACATCATCAGGATCAATTCTTATCGCCTGCTTGTATGACTCAATCGCTTCTTTATGCATGTTCGATCCGAAGAAGACATCACCGAGCCCACGATGCGCAGCAGCATAATCCGGGTTAATTCTTATCGCCTGCTTATATGACTCCATCGCCTCTCTATGCATGTTTGATCCGAAAAAAACATCACCAAGTCCACGGTGCGCATCAGCATGATCATGGTTGATCACTGTCGCCTGTTTATATGACTCAATCGCCTCCTTATACATGCCTGAGTTGCCATAGGTAACTCCAAGACTATAATGCGTGGCTGCATCATCAGGACTAATCCTTATCGCCTGTTTGAATGACTCAATCGCTTCCTTATACAAGCCGGAGTTGTCATAGGCAACGCCGAGATTATAATGTGCATCTGCATCATCAGAGTTAATGCTTATCACCTGTTTGTATGACTCAATCGCTTCCTTATACATACCTGAGTTGTTATAGGCAACGCCAAGATTATAATGTGCCTTTGCATCGCCAGGGTTAATACTTATCACCTGTTTATATGACTCAATCGCTTCCTTATACATACCTGATTTGCTATAGGCAACTCCAAGGTTATAATGTGTGACTGCATCATCAGAACTAATCCTTATCGCCTGTTTGGACGACTCAATCGCTTCCTTATACATGCCTGATTTGTTATAGGCAATACCAAGGTTATAATGTGCATCTGCGTCATCAGGGTTAATGCTTATCACCTGTTTATATGACTCAATCGCCTCCTTATACATACTTGATTTACTGTAAGCTACACCGAGGTTATAATGAGTGTCTACATCATCAGGGCCAATCTCTATCGCCTGCTTGTATGACTCAATCGCTTCCATATACAAACCTGAGTTGTAATAGGCAACACCAAGATTATAATGAGCATTTACATCATCAGGGTTAATACTTATCACCTGTTTATATGACTCAGCCTCCTCTTTATACATACCTGATTTATTGTAAGCAACACCGAGGTTATTATGCGTATCTACATCATCAGGATCAACTCTTATCACCTGTTTGTATGACCCAATCGCTTCTTTGTACATGTTCGATCCGAAAAAGAGATCACCGAGCCCACGATGTGCTGCGGCAGCATCGGGGTCTATCTGTGTCGCCTGCTTATACGACTCAATCGCCTCTTCATGCATGCCTAAATTGACGTAGGCAAAACCGAGGTTATAATGTGTGCCTGCATCATTAGGATCAATTATTATCGCCTGTTTGAATAATTCAATCGCTTCTTCATACATGCCTGATATACCATAAACAACTCCAAGATTGTAATGCGCCATGACATAATCCGGGTAAATTTTTATTGCCTGCATATATGACTCAATCGCCTCTTTATTCATGCCAGAATTTTCATAGGCAACTCCAAGGTTATAATATGCCTTGGCATAATCCGGGTTAAACCCTGTTGCCTGTTTATAGGATTCAATCGCCTCTTTGTACATACCTGAGTTGTAATAGGCAACGCCAAGATTATAATGAATTACTGCATCATCAGGATACGTCTCTATTGCCAGTTTGTAGGACTCAATTTTCTCTTTATTTATGTCTGGATCCTGAGAAATCGAATCAGTATCAGCGAAAGAAACAGCAGGTAAAAGAGCTGATAGAATTAGCGTGATTATTAAAATAGTGAAATACCTGGGTCTTGTATCAATAATCATTTTGTTATCTTTATTTAATTGATTCCTTATTCTTCTTTCCTGTTTCATTTTTCCCTATTGCTTTAGTATTAAATTAACTGACCAGTTTATGCAGGTAGGTAGTATTCACCCAATTTTCTTTCCTGTATTTTTTCTTGTAATGAGTAAGCAACTGTTTGATCAGATCATTCACTTCCAGCTTTTCTACTTCATTGATCCTGAAGTAATTCCATTCTGGAAATACTCTAAGCCATTTTTTCATCTCTTGCTGAACATTCTTTATCTCACTAATACCATACATCTCTTTTTCAGCATACCATTTAATTAAATTGCCTTCCAATTCCCTTTCCCACTGTTTCATTATTTTGATTCTTCCAGCACCTGCTCTTATACCCCTATTTGTCAACTCAACCACCTGGCTTCCATGCGCAATCAGTTCATGATACATCGTACCGATTAGTGATTTTTCACTCGTCTCTATAAATGAACGGGCAACATGCATTTGATGTACCGTCTTACCGCACATAAAATATGTTAAATCAACATAATAAGGATGGTAACAGATCTCACGTGTTATATGATTGTACTCTTTGTTAAAATCAAAAAGTATTTCGTAACACCTTGGAGCCTCGCGTAATTTTTGAATTACATTTTTGTACGTTTTGAAGAAAACCTCATTAGTCGGTTCCCAGTCGTATCGCTTTAAACTGCCAATCAGTTTATACTCTATATCTGAATCTCTATATGTCTCCGCTGGAACCACCCCTCCGGCTGCCAGGCGTAATTTTTCCTGCTCTACTCTTACTTGCCATTCACCATTTTGTTCTAATAGTTTTTGCTGCTCATGAAAGCCCGGATAATGTGCCGGGACAGAACCTGATGCCAGCCCTGTCCCGGCCAGAAAAAGTTCAATTGCTGCTGCAGCAATACCAGTTTTAACAGCATATCCGGCTAACACTGCACCTGGAATATCCTTGATTAGGAATTGTCTTCTTCCCGGATTTAAATCTGAAGATCGATTTGATTTATAATCAGACATGCTTACGTTAAAAGGAATTTAATTACTTACGTGGATGCGCCTTGTCATAAACATTTTTCAACCGCTCTGTAGTAATGTGCGTATATACCTGAGTGGTAGAGAGACTTGAGTGTCCCAGCATTTCCTGAACGGATCGCAGATCAGCTCCCTTATCCAGCAAATGAGTCGCAAAACTATGCCTGAATGTATGTGGAGATGTGAGCAGATTAATTCCGGACGCCTTCAGATATTTGTCAAGAGATCGCGCAACACTCCTCGCCGTCAGGCGGTCACCATATTTATTCAAAAAGAGAGGCTCACTCCTGCTCACACTCTTCTCTTCCTTCTTTTTACTCCCAGGCTTAGAATTAATATATTCGTTTATAGCATTAATCGCATGACTCCCGATTGGAACCAACCTCTCTTTCTTGCCTTTTCCCTGTACCTTTATCATCCCGGAAGTGAAATCTATGTGACCCTCATCTAAACCCACCAGTTCACTCACCCTTATTCCAGTACTGTAAAGAGTTTCCATAATGGCCATATCCCTCAATCCCATCACAGAGGAAGAGTCTGGTGTTTTCAGCAAAACATCAACTTCGGTTATGCTTAAAAATTGAGGGAGTTTTTTGTCCTGTTTAGGCGTTCGCAACATCTCAAACGGATTTGCAACAAGTTCACCTTCACGAATAAGAAATTTGAAAAAAGATCGTATTGATGCAAGTTTACGGGCGATGGTTCTCTTTGAATAATTCTTTGATCTCAAAACGGCAAGAAACCGCCTTAATAGAAGGTGATTAACGCTTTCTAAACTACTGCGTTTTTCAGCTTTCAGGAAATTATCAAATTGTAACAAGTCTTTATGATATGCCCTTAACGTGTGCTCAGAGAATCCCTTTTCATGTTCCAATTTAGCGACAAAATCTAAAGATAATTTTTCAATCATCAGATATCTCTTCCATAAAATAAACGACTAATCCTCACACAAAGCCACAAAGAACACAAAGATTGACTTTATTGGAGTTCTCCATCTATAATCCTTGTTATTCCATCCTTCATCAAGGCTTCACCAAAGTTTAACAAGAAACCTAGCTTACATCCTGTCAGTCTAAGATAGGTTAATACTTGTTTTTTATGTGCTTTTGTGACAGATTCAATCGATTTCAATTCCAAGATTACCTTATTCTCAATAATGATGTCTGCCCTGAATCCTTCGTCAAATTTTATTCCATCATATTCTATTGATACGGGAACTTGTCTTTCAACATTCAAACCATGCTTCTTTAGCTCATGAGTTAATACAACTTCATACACAATTTCGTAAAGACTGGTACCAAGTGCTTTATGAATTGCTATTGCAGTGTCAACTACAATTTTACCAATCTGATTCTCAGTCATTGTTCTTTGTGACTCTGTGTCTTTGTGTGATTACTTTCTTTATTAGCTTTTATCATTTTCCTGTTTACCAGAAAATACATTCATCCAGTATTTTGCCTCACTCTTGGACGGCCCCAGGTATTTACTGATTGGTTCATCATCTTCTTCATTTTTTAAACGGCTATCATCCTGCTCTGAGGCCTGAGTATGTGCAACCTTCTTTTTGATATCTCTATAAAAAGCCAATGCGCCCACAACCTTACAACCATATTTCTTTACATACTGTTCTATGTCCCTGTCTGAAGTAATCACAGTAATATGCCTGGGATTATCACTGCTACTCACCAACCTCTTGATTTCCTCATCTGCATCAAGGTCCTGCCGGGAGAACACCACATCTATTCCGGCCGGTCTTATTTCGGATGAATTACCGGCGCCCTGTCCATCAAAAACTACTATTAATTTGTGCTTCCTCTTTTCTTTGTATTGCTCCAGCATAGCAAGGAATCTATTTCGTAGAATCTCAATATCACACTTTTCAGTAGTATACCCCAGTTCAGAGATTTTAAAGATCACGTTATAACCGTCTACTATTATGTCCATTTAACGTTTATTGCCTTCCCGACATTACTTCAAATAATTTATCTGTTTACAGGCATTGCTTTTAGCGATAATAGTAACATCTACAAGTACTCCTGACAATAAACTTCCTTAAATTGTCTTCTAAAACCAGATCACCGCTGAGAGCGCTGAGAACACAGAGGCTATAAATTGAGAAACTATGCTTTATATTTATTAACTAAACGTCTTATACCATCCTTTAGCATCTTGACATTAAAATTAATAAGTAGATTCGAGTAAACCAGGGCCAAGCTCCTTGTGAACGGCTATTGCTGCACCAATGATTATATCCGTTATTTCGTTAACTTTTCTTTTCATCTCCGCGTGCTCTGTGGTTAATAAAGAGAAGTTTGAAGTGAACTAAAGTTTAAAGTGCCTAAAGTTAAAGGTCTATTTCCTGTAATTCCTGCTTTCCTAAGATGTATCTTTTCTTCGCGCTCTTCGTGTCCTTCGTGGTTAAATGTTTTTTGTTTCTCTTCTTTTTTTGCCTTTAACCTATATTTTTGTTCTTCTTGGCGCCCTTTGCGTCTTCTTGTCCTCGGCGCCTTTTGTCCGGGGAGCGGTGAACATCTTTTAACGGACACTCTTCACACTGCATTTTTGGTTTACAATAATGCTTACCTACCATGACAATGAGAGCATGATACTCATTATAGAGAGGCACCTCTTTAGGAAGGTTATTTTCAAAAACCTCCTTTATTGCATCATAGTCATAATCCTCTGCTATTACGCCGTGCCTGACAAGCACCCGTTTCGTATACGCGTCCACAACAAAAGTAGGTTTCTCTGCCGCGTATAAAATGATGGAGTCTGCAGTCTCCTTCCCTATACCATTAACTGAAAGTAATTGTTCGCGTAATGTGTCAAAATCCAGTTTGAAAAGTTTTGACAGACTTCCGTTATAATTCAAGAAAAGCCACTCTATGAAGTGTTTCAGCCTTTTAGCTTTGACATTAAAATAACCTGAAGGCCTGATAAGTTCCGCTAGTTTATCCTGATCAATCTCATACAATTTCTTTGTAGTAAATATTTTTGCGACCTTCAGGTTTTTAATCGCCTTTTCAACATTAGACCAATTTGTATTTTGAGTAAGTATGGCACCAATTACTATCTCAAAACCGGTGTCTCCAGGCCACCAATATTGCTTTCCAAATGATTTAAATAATCTGTCATAAATTTCAGTTAGTATCTTTGTCTTATTCATGCGCATTATTCTAACAAACCTCAGATCACAAAAGCAAAATTTAAACTATCCTCATGATATTTCATTTTACAACTTTCATATCAATCTGATACCATACCAACTCATATAAGAGATATCGGATAATGTGTTATGCTTTTTTTAAATCAATTCCAGCAACCCTTAGTGCAAGGATGAAAAGTTAAATTAATAAAATGAAAAAGCCTGTTTACTGTTTTATAGATGATTCACCATTTGAACTTAAACTGTTCAGTGATGTTATTGAAAGACGTTTTCCCGGAATACACTTCA
>CAYTGO010000036.1:0-3064 GCA_964437425.1 uncultured Candidatus Scalindua sp. | reverse complement strand
GAACTTAAACTGTTCAGTGATGTTATTGAAAGACGTTTTCCCGGAATACACTTCATCTATGCCGGCACTTACGTTGAATGCCAGAGACTGCTGGATGAACAGAAGCTGTATCCGTCTCTGTTTATCCTGGATCTATATGGCCGAGAAGGTATACAGAAAGATGTCCATATTCCTCAGAAGGAATTACTGGAAGCACGTATAGATAAAATACCAGGTCTGAATGTAGCCTATGACGGCCTGGAAAAACTTAATAGTGACAAGAACCTGCAGGCTAATGAGTTTCTCAAACGCCTGTTTTCAATATTGAATGAATGGAGAAGCCTATTTGCAGATCAATGTGCAAGTCTGGATCAGGGAAGCCGATTTGGGATCAATAACTTGCAAAGTGTCAGGCTGGACTATCCATCAGTTACTGCAGTCATGTATACCAGAAAAGGGTTATTCACAGATGCAGTAACATTGTCACGCTATAACTGTGATGGAATATTCATAAAGCCCCCTGGTGCCACTGACGCAGATATTTATACAGAAACCGAAAAAGAGGCAGAAAGCCTTATGGACAACTGGAACGAGTGCGTCAGGAATTGCTATAGTTCATTTCTACAGAATTTAGCCACCCATGAAAAAGTACCACATAGTCTTTCAGAACTGATATCTCAGGGTAAGAACCAGATTACAACAGATGAAAAAAAACAGAGAATAAGCACGCTTCTTGATTCTTTACAGACCACGCTCTCTACTGCAACAGATACATCAACTTCAGAAACAGCCGCATTTATTCAGTGGATAATTTATTATTATGGATTGTCCTGAACAATACACATCTATCACACACAACGTATACACGTACAGTCTTCTAAATATATCAACAATAAATTAATAAGAATTTGACAATTTCGCTAAATATTTGATAATACGTGGGATTGAATAGCTACAATTAACATATTCACTGCGTTCATCATTGAAGGAGGAAATAGGTGAAAATAGGTTTTACTGGAATTGATCTACCGGAAGGAAAAACGAAATACAAAGATGAAAAACTCATTGCTTTAGAAGCCAAAGACAAAGCCAAAAAGGTTGTCCCTTTCTTTGCTGAATTCATAAAAGATGAATTTGTACAGACAGAAGCTATTGTTGTTCCCAAAAGCAATATCCTTGATCTGTTGATTCTTGACATGGAAAAAATTGAGACCAGGTTGTCAAAACTGGAGGACGGTGATGAAAAAGCTCTAATGACAAGATGCCTGGAACTATTGGAACAGGAAACTCCACTTTGTGATGTCGACTTCAATGATGAAGAGAGAGAGTTGTTAATAGCCTTAGCTCCTGTCAGTTTTATGCCTATAGTTCAGATTGAAGGAAGTGAGGATATTAATACCATTATTTTTGCAACGCTCGAAAAAGCAAATCAGATGTTCTTTTATACTTCGGGCCCCAAGGAAGCGCATTCCTGGCTCATACAAAAGAACTCAGAGATTATTGCGTGTGCCGAAAGAATCCATTCCGATCTTGCTCGTGGTTTTATTAAGGGAGATGTTGTCAGTTTTGAGGATTACATGAATTGCCATAATTTTAATGACTGTAAATCAAAGGGAGTTGCTAAACTGGTTGATCGTGACCATATTGTACAACCGAATGATATTATAGAGATCAGGTTTAATGTATAGAAACTGATTACGTGCAGCTGCCGGTTAAAATGTTTAACCAATAAGTATGTGGAAAGGAGAATTAAAATGATTAATGAAGACGAACTTTACCGGAAAGTTGAAAGTGCTTGCCGATTGAAGTCAGTTGAATCTTTTAATCTCCGGAGCCGCACCCATAAATTACGATGGTTTAACCGCTCTGACATATGGGTTAAACGTGACGACGAACTCAGTTTTGGGGTATCGGGAACCAGGTTACGCAAACACGCGTCAACAATACCTGCATTAAAACTTAAAGGAATTGAAGAGGTAGTCATAATTGGTGAATCGAATTCTAATAATGTCCTTTCTGCAGCACAGACGCTGACAGAAAATAATATTAAGATTACGCCTTTCTTACTCGGACCACCGGTACACAGACAGGGCAATTTAAAGCTACTCTCTCTGTTTGTAGACGATGATGAAATACATTGGATTCCACGTGAAGAGTGGGATGATATTGAAACCCATGTTAACAAGTATGTAGAGAAAGAGAATGAACAGGGAATTAAGGTTTTTGTGCTTCCGGAAGGAGGACATCATCAACTGGCCCTTCCTGGTTCATTAAGCATCCTGGTGGATATTCTTCGCAATGAATCTGAATCCGGAATCACTTTTGATCATATTTTTATAGACTCCAGTTCCGGTATGGTCGCACAGTCTTTGATTGCGGGAGCTGCTGCTATTAATAAAAAAGTACAATTTCACATAGTAGTCCTGTCAGGTTCCTTTGAAACTTTTGAATGCGGACTTGAACAGATTGTTCAATATACCGAGGAATTTCTACAGGACTCGATTGAAACAGAACCTGACTATAAGCTCTATTACCCTGCAGTTACCAAGTCATTTGGTGGTACCGACAGAACTATTTTCAGGGAAATTAAAAATATTGCCAGAAATGATGGGATTCTCACGGACCCGGTTTATTCTGCCAAGCTTTTTATTACGGCAAAACAAGCGATTCAAGACCTGTCAATTGAGGGAAACATCCTCTTGATTCATTCCGGAGGTACTTTAGCTTTGAGTGGTTTTATGGACAGTTCAATCTCCGGTTCGGAAACACCAAACGACAGTTATTAATTTATATCTGTTGCAGAGATTCTCAGGACGTCACCTATATGGTGTTAGTAAGCAAAAATGATTTATATGGAGAGATGATCTCCATTACATTTATTCAACATACAAAAAAACTTTAATTAATCTCGGAGTAAACAAAATATGGCTTATCAAAATGTGGTTGTTTTAGGAGGCAGTGGTAATGTCGGCAGGGAATTTATGTCCCAGGTAATTCAACAAGACACCGGTTTCTCCAAAAAACATCTAAATCCTACAAACGTAATAGCACTGACAGACAGTAAGGGTTTCTGGTTTAATCGTCA
>CAYTGO010000035.1:12964-31993 GCA_964437425.1 uncultured Candidatus Scalindua sp. | reverse complement strand
CTTTTGCTGGATGAGGACACACTGGCAACAAACTTCATGATTCGTGACATGCGGATGAAAGCACTGATCGCAAAAGAGAAGGAACCGATTACGCCTTTTGTTGAACACGTACGTAGTCTCTATGAAGAAAAGGGGATTTCGACTGTAATCGTAATGGGAGGGAGTGGTGACTATTTCAGTTTAGCTGACGCAGTTATAGGAATGATTGAATACCGACCTCATGATTTAACTTCCCAGGCACATCAAATAGCCAAAGAAGACCCTTTGCCAGAATATTTTGATGCCACACCTCCTTCGGAGATTCAGCGTATCCCCGTTCCAAATGTGCTCAATCCATCAAAGGGTAAAAGAGCGGTGGATATCAAAATCGAAGATCTTCTGTATATGCGCTTTGGCACACACAAGGTTCAGGTTGGAGCGGTTGAACAGCTTGTACACCCCAGTCAGTTGAGGACAATCGGATATGCCATTCATTATGCCGAGCGATATATGGACGGCCAGAGAAGCATAAAAGAGATTTGCAGTTTAGTTTTGGCTGATATAAGGGAGAAAGGATTGGACTGCCTAAGTGATCGGGAAGCAAGGGGCGACTTTGCCGAATTCAGAAGTTATGAACTGGCTGCCACGCTGAATCGATTCCGAGCCCTGAGGGTAAATCAGCGAAGTTAACATTTTTTCACGAACCTTTAAACTTTTCTTCCAGTTCCTGATATTTCTTAATGTTAATGAGCTCTTTGTAATCTTTAAATGATGACGTGTTTTCAAAACCTGATGTCGTACCGTTTTCTTTGAGGAAGCGAAAGCAATCTTCAATTGCCTTGGTTGCAGCGAACAGACCTGATAATGCAAAAACCCCCAGCTTAAAACCCAGTTTTTCCAAATCCTGCACGCTTAAACATGGAGTCTTTCCACCCTCTATCATGTTTGCTAATAGCGGCACATCGGAAAGTGCTGATGGTATCTCCCTGAGTTCTTCTTCAGTTTTCGGCGCTTCAATAAAGATAACGTCAGCGCCTGCTTCATAATATGCTTTTCCACGCCGGATCGCTTCTTCCAATCCCAGCTCAGCACGTGCATCAGTTCTCGCAACTATTACCAACCCGCTCTCTCCGCTGGCAAATCTTGCAGCACGTATTTTCTCTACGTGTTCCTCCATCGAGATGATGCGTTTACCCTCAAGATGCCCGCATCTCTTCGGCCACTCCTGATCTTCCAGAATGACACCTGCTATTCCCAGGTCGATAACATCCTTAACAGTACGGACAACGTTGATTGGATTGCCATAACCTGTGTCAATATCAGCAATCAGAGGTATGTCAACAGATTTAGAAATGTTCCTGGCGGCATTCAGCATTTCTGTAGCTGTTAATAGACCATAATCAGGACAGCCGAGTACTGACCCAGAGATGCCGAAACCGGAAGTAAATATAACCTCAAACCCTGTCCTTTCAGCAATCTTTGCCGATAGGCAGTCATACACTCCCGGACTCAATATTATGCCCGGTTCAGATAATCTTTTACGAAGCAAATTGCACTTGTTCATTTATTTTATTTTAGACAGGATTAACCGTTTTCTAACATATCGTTTTGTATTCACACCACTCACATTTCTGACCACTCACCTTTTTAAAGTCACCGTTTTTATGTGCCGCAAAGAAGTTATCCAGGGTTGAATCCAGTTCTCCACACGCCTCTTTCGTAGTGTTTATTACTACCGGTTTGTCCGGCACAAGGAAGTAGAGTATTGCTTCGTCTACCTTCTGCCCATAAATTGTTTCCAGCGCCCTGGCATAAAGCTGCATCTGCAGTTGATAGAGCTTTTCTTTCTCCGGTATTTCATCAATGGTAATATTATTTGCCTTATAATCAATGATTTTTAGTAAACCGCCTTCATTAAAATAGAAAAGATCTATCTGTCCCCTTATCAGATTATGCCGGTAGTTGAAAATAAAGGATCTTTCCCGTTTGTACCGTTCACTTGACAGAACTTCTTTCCCAACAGCACTATCGTAAAAAGAGGTTACCCAATTCGCAACAAGATCTACGCTTTTCTTGTTTATATCCAGACTATAGGCACTCAGTTCTTTTTTAATATAATCATTGAGATTGTCTTCAGGGAAATCATATCTGCTAAAGACACGGTGTACCATATTTCCTAACTCATGCCCTGGTATTTCATCGTCATTCAATCTGTTTTCACCTTCCTCTTCGACGGAATGTGGATCAGCCTTACCTTTTTCACCTATACCCTGTAAACCCAGAATAGAATTAAGATAGTATAGCTGCGGACAAAAATGATACTTGAGCAACTCGGTAACGGAATATACGTAATGACTGTTATCAATTTCTACACTGTGCGTAATTCTTGATAGTATATTTTTTCCTGTCTCTCCAATCTCTTTTAAAGGTGATGTAGTTTTGATTTTATTGCATGCCGCTATTTCCTTTCTGTGCCTAGTCAGGAGTTTTATCCTTTTGCCACCTTTCGGCTTACCAACACTACTTTGAGCAGAGGGCATATTCTCTTCCTTAACGCGCGAATGCCTTATCTCGGTTGATTGTGATGAATCCTGTCCGATCTTTATGACCTCCCTGTTATCTTCCGGTTCAGGGTTCAGACTAAGAGAGGTGGAGATATAGTTATGCCAATTTCCTTTGTCACTGTCCCCTCTGGATCTACCCTTATTAATACCCCCGGAAAGTATCAAGTGTTCCTGTGCCCTGGTCATAGCAACAAAGAGAAGCCGTTTTGACTCCTGTAACTCTTTTTCTGTTATTTCATCATTAACTTGTTCATAACTCAGGGGCACTTCTGCATCATTGGTTAACGGGTTCAGTATCTTGAAGCTGATTCCACGGTTCTTAGAGTATACAAAATAGTCCGGGGGCCTTGAGTTATCTCTGTCGGTATCGGCAACAATAACAACCGGGAATTCCAATCCTTTCGCAGAATGTGTAGTAATCATCTTAACAACATCATCTTCCTCAGATTCTACTGGCGCTTCAGACTCTCTGATCTCCCTGAACTTGTAACCTTCTACAATCTCAATAAAATCTTTTAATGCCAGGGATTCGAACTCTTCCTGGGTTTTACACAATTCGACCAGCTTACGGAGATTCGCATATCTCTTCTTTCCATTTGATAAAAGAAGCATCTTTGATTGAAATTCCGTTTTCTTGAGGATGAAAGAGATCAATTTCCATAATGAGGTCCTGGGTCTAATGTTTTGTACCTCACTCAGGAATTGAGTAAATCGGATAATCCTGTTCCGTGAATCCTTCTCTATCTCTTTTATAGAGCCAACTTCATCCAGGGATTGATAGAGTAGTCTCTTTTCATCACTGCTGTGTGCGTGGTCTGCCAGCCTGAAAAGCGCATCATCATCTATGCCGACAAAGGGAGATTTCAGAACAGCCGCCAGGTTTATTTCGTCCAAGGGTGATTCAATGACCTTCAAGAGGATAATCAGATCCGTAATCTCTGTCGTATTATAAAAACCCCTTCCGCTGACAACATAATAAGGTATATCAAGATGTGAAAGGCTGTGTTCGTAAAGTTTTATGTCAGTTGTACTGCGGAATAGAATAGCAAAGTCTCTGTAGGAGATATTCCTTTCCCGCTCTCTCCTGTTAGTTATCTTGATCTCACCTTTATCAACAATCTCCTTTATCCTTTTTGCTATCTCCACAGATTCCCATTTACGTGCCTCGGTCTTATCTTTTCCCTCAGCAACAATTATTTCAATTGAGGGGAATGACTTATCTGAAAATTCTGCTCCCGGCTTTAGCTGCTGTGTACCATCCTGGTTAGCTGAGTTTTCCGGCCACAATTCGTCAAATACATGGTTTACTAAGTCCAGTATCTGTGGTCTGCTCCTGAAGTTTTCATTCAGGCTTATCAAAGACCCGGGATCTATATCATTTTGAATATCCTGAAAAATTTCAACATCTGCATTCCTGAAACCATAAATAGACTGTTTCGCATCACCCACAATGAACAGATTATTTTTATTTCTTACGAGGTCAATTATCTTCTTTTGCAATCCACTTATGTCCTGAAATTCATCAACTAATATGTACTTAAACTTTCGTTTTATTTCGTTGGCTATGTACTCTCTATTTTCCAGCAACTCTATCGTCCTGACTTCAAGGTCAGTAAAGTCGATGAGGCCCTCGACCTTTTTCTGTTCTGAGTATGCGATATCAAAATTCACAAGAAAATCTCTTATCATAATTTTGGTGTTTGTTGAATAGTCCTCTGCAAGTAACCCGATAAGAACTTTTAGCTTATCACGCAGAGTTCCTAAGGAAGGTTTTACATCCTTTGATACCTGTAGATTTATGGAACTCTGAATGTTTTTAACGGAATTCAGCAGTGCAAGAACCAGCTCGTCTCTTTGAGGAGATTTGTCTCTCTTTCCGTATAGTTTCTCTATCTCCTTTTGCATGTTTGAAGCGTTCCATCGTTCCAAAACGTGTTCCACTTTTTCTCTGGTTTTAGGCGTAAGTTTGCTTTCTGAGTAAATAACTTTTATCTCTTTTATCAACTCCTCAATCCTGTTAGAAGAACTTGAGATGTCCGGTGACAAATCATCAATGTTTACTGTCTCCGTAATCGGCACACATGCACTCCTGATTTTTTCATAGAGCTGTATCAGGTTTTCTTTGAATGACTTTAACCGGCTTTTTTTTGAATCTAATTGTTTCCAGAAGATGCCGTTCAGAAATATATCAAGGGTATTTTCATCTGTACGCTCCTTGAGTGTGTGTTCAAGGGACTGCTCTTTTAGCCTTCCTGCTTCGAGTTCGTCCGTAACGCGAAATTGAGGATCGATGCCAGCCTCTATCGCATTTTCCCTTAGGATCCAGGCACAAAAACTGTGGATGGTAGAAAGATAAGCAAATTCTATCTCCTGACGTTCCTGTTCCATTCCCTTCTGTTCGAACAAAGCGGCCGCTCTTATCTTCATCTCGTTTGCCGCCTTCTCAGTGAAAGTGAGGGTAAGGATTTCGTCAATCGATGCCTTACTGGTGGTCACTAGATTTGCAAATCGTTCTACGAGAACACGCGTCTTCCCTGAACCAGGCCCTGCAACAACGCAGAGATCCCTATCTGTAATCGTAACACCATTTACTTG
Organism: uncultured Candidatus Scalindua sp.; assembly: GCA_964437425.1. Lineage (GTDB taxonomy): Bacteria > Planctomycetota > Brocadiia > Brocadiales > Scalinduaceae > Scalindua. The sequence continues at coordinate 26,855 of CAYTGO010000035.1, read as the reverse complement.
AGAATTCGTAAGTATATTAGTCATTGGCAGTTGTTATTCGTAAATCGTAATTCCACAATAATCAATCCACTACCTCACCATCCATTTATCAATACGGCAAACGTTTGCGAAATCGCAGTTTCCTTCACCACAGAAGTCAAGATTTGCCGGAGCAAGTTCAATCCTTCCATTACGGATCTCCTTCGAAAATTTAAGAATATGATTTTCAGCTTCGTTGAGCATTCTGTTAAATTCTTTACTGTCAACAGAAAGAGATTTTTTCATTGGTTTTATGTTGAGACTCAGATTATCGATCAATTCCCGGTTATATATTCCCGTCTTTTTAGATGATTTCAGTGCGTAAAATTCAGCGGAGACTGGGACAATATTAAACACCACTTTCAAGGCAAGCAGGTAAATGGGCAGTTGCAAATCCAGGCCCTCTTCCAGATCTGTTGACTTGAATTCTGTCTGTCCATATTTATAGTCAATAATTACACCTATTTTTTCTCCATTAGTCGCTGAAATATCGACCCTGTCAATCTTGCCGGAAATTTCAATACCGCCGTTATTGCTATCACCGATCTTCAGAGTTTCAATCTCTTCATCCCCGAATTTAACTTCAAACATGGAAGGCTTGAATGTTGATGTATCAGAATCGCGTTCCATAGATTCAAATGCCAGAAGTGTATTAATCATCTCATTCCTGATCTTCAATTCTTCAAAACCAATAATCATCCCCCTTGTTTTTTGCTTAAATACGTCATTAAATATTTTTGTTATATCTTTCGTATCTTTAAAGTATTCCTCAAGGACCTTGTGAATGATGCTTCCCTGCATTCTTGAATCCAGAGATTTCGGAACGGCCTGCCTGAGATTCAGTGTTGTACTTCCAAAATATTTATAAGGACACTGTGCGTAGTCTTTCAACTTTGTAGGCGAGAACCTTCTACTTGTTTCACTGATCTTTTTTATTATCCTTTTGTCAGAAAATTTGAGCTGCAGGTTGTTATAGGAACCTATCAACGCCGTTAGCATACAGAGATTTTCCCTGGACGAAGACCCCTCCTCACTATTATTGTAGAGCCACAACGCAATATCTTTTTTGTTTTGCTCTTTTCCTGATACATAGGGGGAGTTAAGGTGATAATAGATAAAACTTTTTGAATCCGTTGATGTAATGATCTCTTCCGGTTCCGGAATTATGCTTGAAAGATTTCTCTGGATTGTAATTTCTTTACATACTTCTTCTGAAAATAACTTATGTATGTCAGAAAGGAAAAAGGAGGCCAGTGTCAGATTGCCGTTACTGTTCGCTGACGGATAAGAAAGATAAAGCCTCTCCCTGGCACGCGTGATGGCGATGTAGAACAAGTACCTCTCTTCATCCATCTTCTCACTGGCTTCTCTAAGGGCTATCTTTCCCGTAGCGTTAAGCCTGCTCCTGTAATAATCCTTCAGGAAAAGATTTTCGCGTATCTGCCGCGGGAACTCTTTCTCCAACAAACCCCCAACAAAGACTACAGACATTTCCCACTGCCTGGCTTCCAGAACGTCGATAACATTAACTACCTCTTTTCTCCTGTCTGCTTTTTTATATGACGTTAAGCCCACTTGTGATTCAAGGGTGTGCAGGAACTCTTCAAACGTAACAGTTTCCGCACTCCCGGCAAGTTCTTCCATAGTAGTGTTATTAAGAATTGAAATAAATTCCCTTAATGCCCCTGCATCTGATTTCAGCAAATCTATAATGTTAGTCCTATATCCTCCAGTTAACTTACCGTATGTTGAGAACGCTGGTTTGTAGTACAAATTTACAATGTCAGAAATGCAATCAGAATAGTGACGGAATGTGTGTCTGCCTTCCAGTTTGCCAAAAACCTTCTTTAACTGTTTCAGGAAATCGCTGACACGTTTTAATTCAGAATCCGAAGTAAGTTTCAGCCACTTATTGTAATCGTCAGTTTGACCTTTTTTTAAGTATTCCAGTTCCAATTTATTAATAAGGTTTATGTCAATCCCTGTATTAGATTTTAAAACCTTCCAAACCGCTTCGTCCTGCCACTTATCTGTAAAGATACTTATTGTATTCATTATGGCCCTAATCAGAGGATTCTCTCTTAAGGAGTTCTTACCATAGATTCTTACCGGAATGCTGAATCTTGTAAATGTGTCTTCGACAAGATCCTGATACTTTTCAATGTTTCTGAATATTACGGCAATTTGACTGAAAGCGTATCCCTCTCCATAAGTCAGTTTTCTTATCCTGCGAGCGATCTGTTCCACCTCATCCTGCATGTTTGCAGCAGCTGTAATCTGTAATGACGTATCAGGGCTATCAGATTCCGGTACAAACGGCTCTTCAGGTTGAGAAAATACGTTTGCTTCAATATGCCTTAACATCTGGCTGGTCGCTCTCTTGTTCTCATCAAGTCTCAACTCCTGGAAGCCTAATCCCGTAAGCCTTGAATATGTTTTGTGGGAAACCCGGAAAGCGTGTGGTACAGGATCAGAAGCTTGGTGTGGAAGTGTGATGTAAACGTTCGGAACAAGAGATGTCAATTTTGCTAAAAATTTCAGTTCAAGTTGCGTGTAGTCATGGAAACCGTCCACTATTAGTAGTTCAGCTTCAGAGAAGGTATTATTGCTCAAGTGCGACTGAGCTTGTTCCAACAGATCTTCCTTGTCAAGAAAGCAGTTTTTATTCAGAACCTGTTGATAGCGTTCATAGAGTGTCACCAGTTCGTCACACTTCAGGTTAAGTGGTGAATGTCTCTTGCCGGTTTGAACTGTTTTGAGTACCTCCTTAAATGCTGATGAATCAAGTGAATTCTCCTTGATCTCTCTTATAAAACTCAGAAAGGCGCTTTTAAACCCCGCATAATCTGAAACTTCTGTGAAATAACCGGTATTAGCGTTTTTCAGGATGCTTGACAGGACCAGGTCCTTCTCACTCTCATTGAGAGGTTTCTGCTGTGGAGTATTATCAGAATGATCAAGTATTCTGTTTGCCAGTCCGGAGAAGGTGGCAAGCCCAGTGTCAAGATAGCCTTTATGTGCTGAGGTTCTTAAGATATGGTCTCTGAGATGCTCAACCTGACTGTAAGTTGGCAGGATAAATATTACGTTATCTTCTTTGTGTTCTTCAACATAGTGGAAAAATTTCTGAAGTACGAAATGCGTTTTGCCGCTGCCGGCTTTTCCCAGGACTAAAAATCTTTCTTGCATATAATTTTCAGACAGGATTTATCAGGATAAATAAGGATGTAATGAAGGAAATTAATGAAAAGTACTCGTTAAAATACTACCATACTACACTTCATACAGCAACAATTAGAAATACGAAAGTGTATTCATAAGCAGTCAGACTTGCAAAGGAAACGTTAGAACACTTAAATATATGCCTATTTAATTGACAAATTGGGTTGCAAAATCTAAGATTGTCGCATGACTAAAACATATTGCGAAACCTATAAGGAGGATTCACGGATAATGCAGATTGGACATATCAGGCAAATTGTAATCAGCTCTATTTTCTCATTGGTATTAATGGTGACGGCAGTGGTTGCCAGTATGCCAGACGTGTTTGCAAATGACAAGGAACTGGCACCGGAAGTACAACTGGATTTATTGGTTAATTCTGCAACAAAGAGTGTGAAAGCCGGAAGATGGGAAGATGCGGTACAGAGTTTTGAGAAAGCGATGAAGCTTGGAGTCAGTCTGCCCGGAGAATTTCATTTTCTTTACGGCAAAGCTCTTTATAAAACGGGAAGCTATGAGTACGCATTATCAAGTCTTACTGTTTATCTTACATTAGTAGGACGAGAAGGAAAATATTATGAAGATGCAATTACCATGGTCGTGGATGCTGAGAACAAACAGAAAGAGGAAACGCGTCGGACATCAGAATCAAAACAGCAGAAGGTAGAAGCCGCAAGTGAGACGGAGGACGGAATGGTGTATATCAAAGGAGGATGTTTCGACATGGGCGACATCTTTGACACAGGAGCCATCGATGAGAAACCTGTTCATACGGTATGCCTGGGTGATTTTTATCTGGGGAAAACCGAAGTAACCCAGAAACAATGGGAAGATGTAACAGGCAGTAATCCATCTAAATTTAAATGTGCAGACTGCCCGGTTGAAAGAGTGAGCTGGAATAATGCTCAGGATTTTATAAAAAAACTGAATGAGAAGACAGGCATGAATTACCGTCTTCCAACCGAAGCTGAATGGGAATACGCAGCAAGGAGTGGCGGCTTGAAGGAGCAGTGGGCAGGGACTAACGACGAAGATAAAATTGGAGAATACACATGGTATGGTTATACTGCCAAGGGGCGTACGCATGGAGTGGCAGGAAAGACGCCAAATGCAATTGGCCTTTACGATATGTCGGGAAATGTCTGGGAATGGTGCTCAGACTGGTATGACAAGGAATATTATAAAATCAGTTCCAATAAAGATCCGCAAGGACCATCGGAAGGAAAAAATCGTGTTATACGCGGCGGTAGTTGGCGTAGCAAGGATAAGGGTATACGTACGACTGATCGTAATAGTTTTTTTCCGGCCAGCAAAAAGTTCAGTACTACAGGCTTCCGTCTGGCAAGGAATCCCTAATACGGCAAAACCGCATCCAAGCTTGAAGTGTCTTAAGTGAACTAAAGTGCCTAAAGTTAAAAATTTGTTTTCTGACACAACTTTAGGTATTTTCAACTTTTTACTCTCTAGTCAGGTGCCGGTATTTCATCCTATGCGGTTGGTCGGCGGCCTTACCAAGCCTCTTTTTTCTGTCTTCTTCATATTCTGAATAATTTCCTTCAAACCATCTGACTGTACCGTCACCTTCAAACGCAAGCATATGTGTGGCTGTACGATCAAGAAACCAACGGTCATGAGAAATAATAACCGCACAACCTCCAAAATTTTCCAGGGCCTCTTCAAGTGCCCGCATGGTATTGACGTCTAGGTCATTTGTGGGCTCGTCCAGGAGTATTACATTAGCGCCACCCTTGAGCATGCACGCAAGATGGACGCGGTTGCGCTCACCGCCGGAAAGTACGTCTACAGTTTTCTGCTGGTCTGATCCCGAGAAATTAAAACGAGCAACATAGGCACGGGAGTTTACTTCTGATTTTCCAAGTTCAATAGTTTCCCTGCCCCCTGAAATAATCTCCCAAATTGTTTTTCCCGGATCAAGAGTGTCACGTCCCTGATCGACGTAAGCGAGTTTAACGGTTTCGCCGACCTTAAGGGTACCGGAATCAGGTTTTTCCAGATCCGTTATCATTTTAAAGAGTGTTGTTTTGCCCGCACCGTTCGGACCTATAATTCCAACAATACCTCCAGCAGGAAGAGAGAACGACATCCCCTCAAAAAGGATGCGATCTCCAAAAGCTTTACTCACATCTTCCGCGTCAATAACTACTGTTCCAAGCCGTGGACCCGCCGGCATAAACAGCTCAAGATCCTTCTCCTGTTTTACGGTATCCTGGTTGAGAAGTGATTCGTAGGCACTAATTCGCGACTTTGCTTTTGCATGACGTCCCTTTGGGGACATACGGATCCACTCCAGTTCCCTCTGCAGGGTTTTCTGCCGTTCTGTCTCACTTTTTTCTTCCTGTTTAAGCCGATTCTGTTTCTGTTCAAGCCAGGAAGAGTAATTCCCTTTCCATGGAACACCCATTCCCCGATCTAATTCAAGAATCCAGCCTGCGACATTATCAAGAAAGTAACGGTCGTGAGTTATGGCAATCACAGTACCTTCGTACTGTTGAAGATGCTGCTCAAGCCAGGCAACTGTTTCCGCATCGAGATGATTGGTAGGTTCGTCCAAAAGCAGGATATCCGGCTTCTGCAACAAAAGCCTACACAATGCAACACGCCTTTTTTCTCCCCCTGAGATGACTGCAACAGGTGTATCTCCGGGAGGGCAACGCAGTGCATCCATTGCCATTTCCAATCGTGATTCGATATCCCAGGCGTTCTGCTTCTCAATCTCTTCCTGAAGCTCACCCTGACGTTCCAGAAGTTTATTCATTTCATCATCTGACATTGGTTCGGCAAACTTCTCGCTGATTTCATTGTACTCTTTGACAATATTAACAAGCTCCTGCATACCTTCTTCCACAACCGCCTTGACGGTTTTCTCTGAATCAACTAACGGCTCCTGTTCAAGATGTCCTACTGTATATCCGTCAGATAGTCCGGCCTCTCCATTGTACTCTTTGTCAACACCGGCCATAATTCGCAGAAGCGAACTCTTTCCTGATCCATTCAAGCCCAGTACTCCTATCTTGGCACCATAGTAATAGGAGAGGGATATATCTTTGATCACAGTTTTTTTATCATATGATTTGCTGACCTTCATCATTGAATAGATAATTTTTTCAGATGCATTACTCATTAACTTTTCCTCAATTCTTTTGTTAATAAACTATCATGATAATTTTATATTTTCGCTGCGCTGCTATTATACTAAGAACTATTTCAAATTATATTCAATTTTACTTTCCGGGAATTATCTTTCCCAGGACAACACTCTCCTTTGCGCCTGTAGCGGATGGAATGTTGCCCGGGTTTCCACTAACGGTCTCATTGGCAAGAATAGCAAACGCCAACGCCTCCTTTGCACCGGAAGGGATGCCGAAGTCATCAATCTTTCTTATGTTTATATCGACGAGATAATCTTTTAAGAACTGGAACAAGACAGGATTGCTTACACCTCCACCGCTGACAATGACCTCGTCTATTTTGCAGCATGGTTGAATATATTTTCTATAGCTATCCGATATAGATTTAGCCGTAAAGGCTGTAATTGTTGCAATAGCATCATGAATGTCTATGCCTTCCTGTTTTAACTCCTTATATAAACCATCAGAAAACTGAATACCGAAATCCTCTCTTCCTGTTGATTTTGGTGGAAGTTTAGATAAATAGGGATGAGCACACAACCGTTCTAACAAATTTTTATTCAATTTACCTGTCGAAGCCAACTCACCGTTTCTATCATACTTCAAACTTCCATCGGTTATGATCTCGGCAAACCGGTCAATTATCATATTGCCAGGCCCATTATCAAAAGCAACTATGTCTTTAATGTTACCGTCAGCAGGCAAAAACGTAACATTAGAAATCCCTCCAATATTCTGAACTGCCCGTCCAATCCCATCTCTTCCGAGTAATATAAAATCAGCATAGGGCACCAGGGGCGCCCCTCCCCCCCCTGCCGCAATATCTCTTGTCCTGAAATCTGCGACAGTGGTTACTCCCGTCTTCTGGGCTATTACGGAAGGTTCGCCTATCTGTAGTGTTGATCTTACTTCCTTATCATTTCCCTCGTTCAATGAGGAAACATGATAAATTGTCTGTCCATGAGAGCCAACAATGTCTATCTCTGAAAGTGAAATCGACAGCTTTCCGGCAATCTGCCTGGCTGCATCGGCAAACAACTTACCTAATGTAAAGTTCAGTTGGCAAATTTTGTCAACGGTTCCGGATTCTCTGTGAGAAACTTCAAATATCAACTCCCTTATCTCATTTTCATAAGGGTAGGTCTCAAATCCTATAATATCAGCTTTAGTTGATAAACCATTCCCGGTTATCTTGACCAGACATGCATCGATGCCATCACACGAAGTACCGGACATCAAACCGATAACATTACGGCTCTCTTTTTCTTTTAAATGAATTAAATTTTCTATCGACATTTTGTATTCAACAAAAAGAAGTATACACAGACAATAATCGTAATTATTATATAGTCAACAACATACGTGTCAAAATAAATTGATTAAAGGTTCTTACAACCATGAAAGAAAATCAAGAGCAAAAACTTTCACATTCTATGAATTTGTTTGATATTGTCTGCCTGGGGATTAACGGCGTTATTGGGGCAGGAATATTTCTTTTGCCAGGCAAACTAGCCGCAGTTGCAGGCCAGTCCTCAATCTTAATATTTGTCATTTGTGGTCTCTTATGCCTTGCGATAGCGCTTTGTTTTGCAGAAATGGGAGGAATCTACCAGGAAACAGGAGGCGCGTATATTTATGCAAAGAATACCTTTGGTCCTATGATTGGTTTCATGGTTGGCTGGATGATGTGGCTTTCTGCCATAATTGGTTGGGCTGCAATGGCAAGAGGCCTTCTCCTCTATTTACGATTTGTTTCTCCATCTCTCTCTGAAGGATGGATTGGAGAAATTATTATAATCAGTCTTATATTAGGTTTAGGGACTCTCAATTTTCTTGGAGTAAAGATCGGTTCGAAAATTATAAACTTTTTTACAATAAGCAAATTAATACCGATCTTTGTCTTTATTGCATTTGGTATTTTTCACATCAAAGCAGCTAATTTGGGCCAAATTTTCTCTTTTAAAGTTGATAATATAGGATCAGCAATCGTTATTGGCTTATTTGCCTATACAGGATTTGAGTATCTGGCGGTACCGGCAGGTGAAATGAAAAAGCCCGGAAGAGATATACCTGTCGCCTTTTTTATTGCAATCCTTGTTACCACTTTAATCTACATCCTTGTTCAAACCGTAGCAACCGGCACACTCCCCGGTTTGGCACAATCGGAAAAACCACTGGCGGATGCTGCTGCAAGTTTTTTAGGCCCAACAGGTGGGATATTAATTGCTATTGGTGCGCTTCTTGCGATAGCCGGTGTAAATTCAGGTATTGCCCTGACAGGTCCGAGAAATCTTTTTGCCTTATCTTCCGATGGTGTTTTACCGAAAATATTCTCAAAGATTCATCCCCAATATCACACCCCTTATATTGCAATATGCGCAAACACCTTTTTGACCTTAGTGCTATCTCTCACAGGCTCATTCGAATACTTAATTTTCTCCAGTGTACTGGTAAGCATTTTACAGTATATACCGACGTGTCTGGCTGTTATTGTTTTAAGGAGAAAGCGGCCGGGCAACCCGAAAGGCTACATGGTACCGGGAGGATATATAATACCTTCTCTTGCTCTTTTAACCTGTTTCTGGATTTTATTACAGGTAAAACTGATTATAATCATTGCAACACTTGGAGGGATAGCATTGTCTCTGCCTATCTATTTTTATAGAAAAAATCTGAAATGAATATTGATTAAGTATTTTAAGAATCAAACAAGTTTAACTCTTTCTTTATACAATTGACTCTCTCTTTAGTCTGCCATATTTTGATTGCCATCAAGTCACGTATGTAACCAAACATTATATTTGATCTCCGCTCCTCTATAATATAGGTATAGGCATCCATCGCTTTATTGTAATAAACCGCCTTTTCATCTTCATATAATAGTGCTAACTCTTCGTATAGATTACCAATTCGACATTGTGCGTTAAAAGGTGTTATTCCCGTAAACTTAGTTATTATTTCATTAAATTTTGTTGTTGCTCTTTCATAGTTGATTTTCGCCCCTTCGTCATCACCTACATCATAAAGTGCAAGGCCCACATAATGATACGCTTCTGCCACAGCATATGAATGTTCCTGCGCCTCCTTCTTGACGCCATCTTTAAGTTCTTCCAGGATATTTCTGTACCTTCGTTCAACCGCCTCAACAAGACTGATACTCAGAGGAATCTCAGAATCTTCCAGTTCATTCTGAGTCTCTATCCTTACTTTCGGGAACAGCAATTTTGACAGGCCTTCCAGGCTCAACCCTTCAACAAAATAGAGTTCGCTGACAGAATGAAACTTCTCATGCCCCTTTCTATAATTTATAATAATACCTATTTCGTCTTTGCTAATGCCAAATTCTGTATTCAAAAACAGAGACAATTCTTCATCACTCACCTGGTTCAATATTTTATATAATTTCAATAACTTAATTAGAACAGCCAATTTATATGAGGGAGTTTCTCCATGTAAAACAGTTCTTCTCAGGAAAATAAGCCATGGATTTCTGCATGAAAAATCCAGCTTTCTACTATTATCGTAAAAAACCTCCAGTGCTACTCCAAGTTTAGATTTCTCCAGCTCCATTGTCGCTTTATAATCGAGACTCTGATATATCTTATCAATTCGTTCAAAATATTCGTCTATCATGTCTTTCATCTGGATAGAATTCACTTTGCGATGGAGTTTCAGTTCGTGTGGGTTATACTCTAAAGCTTTCTTATAGTGTTCAATAGCATCTTCATATTGTTTGTTCTGGTAGTCCTTGTCTCCATGATATTCATAAAACCTTTTTACCATCCTCCTTGGTCTGAGCCGCTCATTATCTTCCTCGTCTGATTGGCCCGATTTTTCAAAATGTTCGATTATCTCTTTTGGAGTCTGCAAGGACTTTTTTGTAAGGAAGTCTAATCCTGCAATGTATTCATACACTGAATTACATCTCTGTAACATACCATCGCTGATTCCAGTGCATATTTTGGCTTTTTGGATACAATCTCTCGCCTCTTCAAATAAACCGAACTCTGAATATGCCTTTCCTAATTGAACGAGTGAACTTAAATCCGCTTCACCATCTACACCTTGTTTATCTCTATATTGTCTTAAATATTTCCCAATTACTGTCTTGTAGATAACTGGAACAATCTCAACTTTATTGTCTGCGACACGAACCACGTATACTTTTACATCTCCCGTTTCAGGATTAATTTGCACCCCTGGCACTTCTTCTCCATCAGGAAGTTTTATCCACGGTGTCTTCTTAATAACGCTCGCGGTAAAAACTACATCTTTTCCTCCTACCAAATTTTCTATTGTTAATATTTTATCCCACGGTATTTTCCCCCTCGTTTCTGTACCGGGTCTTACAATCTTGAAATTACTCAATATATCAATTTCACTCTTTTTAAAGAGATCCCAATTCTTCAATTTTCCCATAAGCTGTCCATCCTGTGCCACATTTAGTGGCAATACCCTCAACGTCATTTCCCCGCCCAATTGATCTACTATCATTCCACTCAAAATCGCTTCGGGAACACCTCCCACTCCTATGATCATGTCAATTTCACCCCTCGTTATCGCAAAAGTGGGCGTCAGGTCATCTTCTTTAACAAGGACTGCTTCTGCTCCGAAGTTATTTATGGTTTCTATTAGTTTCTCGTGTCTCTGCCTGTCCAGAACCACAATCTTCATCTTTTTTATTTCATCATTAATATTTTGTGCGGTTATCTCTTCGTTTTTGTCTTTCAGCAGCTTTTCGGCCATAAGCGTCAGGTTTTTTGTAATACCCAGGGTTATGTTAACGCCAGCGCCTTTGTATTTGTTTCCAACTATAGTCTTCACACAATACATATCAGGTGAATTAAATAATCCCCGCCTTTCGCTATAGCCGACGGCAAAGACAGTTCCACCCTCAGATTCCGGATCCACAATCCTACGATCATTCTCAAAGGCACTAAGCACAATATTTGCCTCGCGGTCCTTAAGTACTGCCTCAGAACCGAATCTTTCGCCTATATACAACATTGGCATCTCTTTCCGCTCTCCCTCAGCATTTACCACATAAGCCTTCCACCAGTTAAAGCTGTTATAAATATGCCTGAGCCACCAGACTGCCATACGCCTGGCACGAAATACATTAAACCCCTCGCCGTTCGTACTGAAATATCTCAATGTCCGAGCAGCAACAATTCCGACAGCATGTCTTAATTCATTTCTCTTCGTCAACTGAAGACCATTATCAGAGGAAGTTTTCAAACTAAATTTTTCAGGAATATAGGACTCCAGGAGGTAGGGATCATCTACATCTTCGAAGTTGAAGCTTTTGTCCTCTATGAATGTTAAGTCGTCTTCAACTCTTCCACTTTCAATCATTTCGCTCACTCTTTTCTCTACTTAAAAAAAATATATAAACCTAATCATTTCGAGTAGTTAATGGTATTTTTCCCATCTCTAACAACCACATAAAAGATGCAGACCAGCAGTATGGTTATTTATATCAACCGCAAAAATAGATTGCAAATTAAAAGCAATAATTTTAGAGTTTTATCTGTTCCCCACAGGCAACACGAAAAATTGACTTTCAATAATTGTTTTGCTAAAATTTCAAATAATTTGAATACGTTCTATAAAGCACATCACATATAACAACAGGGTAATCCAAAAATTTATAATTGAGGTTTTTAAGGTCTCGATTAAAAGGAAAAGAAAATGCAAAAATGGTTGAAAAAGGAGAAGGAGTTACGCGGTAAAGGAATCGCTGACAAGCAAATCGAAGAGACCGTGGCCTTTTTACGCCAAAAAGGCATAGATACGGTTTGGGATGTTCAGGCAGCATATGACTCAAGTCTATTTGGACTTAAGGACCGATGCTCTTTTGGAAGTCATGGGCTCTGCTGCCGTAACTGCAATCTAGGACCATGCAGACTGGGAGGAGAAGAAATATCATTTCATACAAAAATTGCTGCCCCTAATTTGGAACGATCCTCCTGTGGTAAAACAGCTGACAACATGGTTGCCGGAATGTTTCTTCAGACAGTCTTACGTGGTACGAGCTCCCACATCGGACACGCAATTCACGTTGCAAAGCTATTTGTAAAAGCAGCTGAAGGCTCTGACAATTTTCCGATAAAGGACGAAGCGAAACTCCACGCTGTTGCAATCGAACTGGGCATCGATACAAGTGAAAAAAACACCCTTGATATCGCAAAGGAAGTTGGCCAAAAAGCTATGGAAGATCTCATCGGACCCGGTGAAGGGCCAATGAGTTTTGCGCTTGCCCTTGCGCCAAAGAATATTGATAAACTCGTAAGAGCAAATCTCATCCCTCAAAAAGGAGCTGCAGAAACAATCGTACAGGGAATCCACAGTACTGCCCAGGGAATGATGAGCAGTACTGATCACTTAATTATGTCGTGCTTGAAATTTGGGACAATGGACGTACTGGCACTTTACATCGCGACCCAGCTTCAAGACATTCTACTCGGTGTTCCCACACCAAAAGAAGGCAAAATTGGATTGGACGTTCTGGAAAAAGAGAAGGTCAACATTCTAGTCCACGGACATGTACCCGTACTTTCAGAAATGGTTATCAATTACGCAAACAAACTCGAGGAAAAAGCCATAGCAGCAGGAGCAAAAGGAATAAATGTTGTAGGAACCTGCTGTACCGGCACAGAGGTACTGATGAGACTCGGAATTCCCATGGCTGGCAGCACTATCATGCAGGAGCTTGTTGTCGGTACCGGAGTGGTCGATGCCGTATGTGTAGACGTGCAGTGTGTGTATCCTTCCCTTTCAACCATGACAAAATCGCTTCATACCAGATTAATTACTACCATGCCGGAACTGAGAATGGACAATGACACCTACATTGAATTTACACCAGACAATGCTGACAAAGCTGCTACTCAGATTGTTGAAGAGGCCATTGCAGCTTACAAAGACCGCTCTGCTGACAGGGTATTCCTGCCAAAAGCAAAAGGGAACAAATTAATGGGAGGGTTTTCGACTGAAGCATTGATTCAAGTTCTTAAGAAATTAAACCCTGAAGAGCCGCTGAAACCATTAGTCGATTTGATTATTGATGGTTCTATTCAAGGCGTAGCAGTAATTGCAGGATGCCTGTCATCAAAAATACAGACTGACATGAGCTTTGTAACCATGGCAAAAGAACTTCTTAAAAACAACGTCCTTGTGCTGGCAACAGGATGTGCGGCAACGGGTTGCGCGAGGCACGGCTTACTGAACGGAGAAGCAATGGATCTGGTCGGTGACTCGCTGAGAGGGGTTCTTGAAACCCTTGGTAAGACTGCAGGCCTGAACGAAGCAATGCCGCCAATCCTCCATTTCGGTTCGTGTGTTGATAATTCCAGATGTGCGGTACTGGCCTCTGCAATCGCTGACTATCTGGACACCTCAATAGACAAACTCCCGCTCGTGGCAAGTGCAGCCGAGCACGTTGTTGAAAAAGCAGCAGCCATCTACATGGGCGTTATCTCTCTTGGTATAACCACCCATAT
>CAYTGO010000035.1:0-12864 GCA_964437425.1 uncultured Candidatus Scalindua sp. | reverse complement strand
CCCTTGAAGACGACCATATCACCAAGCTTTTGAGGGCTTCCCCTGAATAATTTTCAGCAGTACAATAAAAATCCCAAAAAAAACTAAAGTTATTCTTCATGATGCCGATAAGTGTTATTAGTGTAACACCCACTGCTTAATAAACAAAACGGACTCTTATGTGGAGATCGGTACTTATGCATAGAATAAAACGTATTTTTTACATAAGCGTAATTGTACTAATCTTTATGATAAGTCCGGTAAACCCGCTTTCCTCTGTAATCAACATAGCTCCTACACAAATCTATGCTGCAACACCTTCAATACCAACAAAGTACCAAACAGCAATAACAGAAATCAAGAACAGGCAAACAGAGACTGGCAGCATGATCTCAGAACATACAAATATCAAAAAGAACGGATACACCACTGTAAAGATGTTGGAAATCCCCGAATGTCAATTAACAGATGTAATAGAACAGTGGGGACAACTTGGCCATAAAATTAATGAATACACTATCAAAGACAAGGCATTTATAAAATATCTGATCTACAACTCAGATATCAAATCATTCAGCTACACTGCAAATATGCCAAAGCTATATTTCCTTGTGAAGAATGAGATAGCAGAACCAATAGTTTACGGCGGAGTGATAAAGAAATTCTTTAAAAAAATATCATTCCATGGATGGTTCAGAATAGCAGGTGCTCTGGATTCTAAAGGTAATTATCGCAAAGGCTACGAGCATCTGAGCACACAAAGAGAAGCAATTCTGGAACTATTTGATGGAGTATTGTCTAAGACCGTAAAAGGCAGCTATACAATTGTTGAGCTATATACAGATGAAAACGGAGAGCGAAAAGGGAGGTTTAAGTTCTTCAAAGCTACAGAACAGGCTGAACCAACTCTCGTACAGCCGATAGATCCCATGGCAGCATTTGTATTAACCTACCTGAATCTAGTACAGGAAAACCCAGGAGATCTTAATGTCAAACAAGATCTTACAAAACCAATTGTTGAAAGATTGATAGCAAAAGCAAAAGTAGAATCACAAGACAAGGTTGCTTCAGTAGCACATATAAATCATTCTAAAATTCCACGTAGTATACGTAACTTAATGGATATGTAGGATGGGCTTCCGGTCCTTGCCGGAATGCTCTCCACCATATCTATATTCTTTCTGATTCTTTTCATTATTTATCTGCATTTCTTATACTCGATCAATTCAGAAATACCCCACAAACTTTCCCCTTAAATTTGTTGACTTAAATACTGTACCAATTTATTATCACTAATAATGAGTGATAAAGTAGAACTTACAGACGGAAATATTATCATACGTCCCTGCCAACCGGAAGACGCCGCCGTGATCTGCGAAGGTGTACAGGAATCAATGCAAGAGATGTTAAAGTGGGCGCCATGGTGTCATCCTGACTACTCTATATCAGGCTGTAAGCTGTGGCTTGACTCCAGGCACCAGATGTGGTCAGAGGGTATTGAATATGACTTCGTTATTGTTAATGCAAAAGATAATACATTTCTTGGCGGCTGCGCCATCGACCAAATCAACCGGAAGCATAACTTTGCCAACCTCGGCTATTGGGTAAGGACAAGTCAGGAAGGGAAAGGCATTGCGACTGCCACAGTGAAGCTTATCAGCCGGTTTGGATTCGAAATACTTGGTTTCACGCGCCTTGAGATAGTCGCGGCTGTGCAGAATAAGGCCAGCCAACGCGTTGCAGAAAAGGTTGGTGCCGTCAGGGAAGGAATCCACAGAAACCGCCATGTTGTACATGACATGATATATGACTCTGTTATGTTTTCCCTGATTCCTCAGAGTTAGTCTGTAAGGTAACAATTTTAATTGAAATTGATACTATCTTCAGTACAATGAGTGAAACAGACGTAACACAAAACTAACTAATCTGCACAAGGTAAAAACAGAAAGGAACTGTAAATGAAAATTTCAATTGAAAGTGATACAAGGATAAAAATTATTCCAGAATCCGATCATGAAAAGGAAAGTCTTGATGCGCTATGGAAGCTTGTCATACGCTGTGACAAAGATAGTAAGGTACTATGCCCTATCGGCGCCTACATACCGTCGACAGATGATGGAGCAAACTTTGTTATTCAGGACCAGTAATCCTCACATGCGAGACAACACAGTAATCTGAAGTGTAGTTTTAATAATGAACTCAAACTACTATTTCTGTTGTAAAGATTGAATTAAAGTCTGGCAAAATTCTAAGAGATCAGGAGAGAACCAATGTCAATACTGATTGAAGAACTCAAGAAGGAGCATTCTGAAATCCTTACCACACTCAACGAAGTAAAACAGCTTGGTATTCTCTCTGAAGAAGGACAAGACAGGCTCATGTCTTTAGAAGTGAGCCTGCTTGCTCATCTTGAAATGGAGGATGAACAACTATATCCGGCTCTAAAAAAAGAAGCTGAGCATAGCAATAGCATAAAAGACACATTAGAATTATTTGCAATAGACATGGAGAACGTATCAAAAACTGTACGAGAATTCTTTGAAAAATACTCTGAAGGATTTTCTGGTATGGAACTTGACAAACTCTCTGAAGATTTTGAAAATCTTTTCTCAGCCCTTACCAAAAGGATATGCAATGAAGAAGAGTCACTCTATGAGGAATATGAAACCTTAGGCAGATCCTAAAAGTCTTAAAAATAGACAGAACCAGGAAAACTTACAAAATCATTTCCATTCATCTTAGCAAATCCATTTTCACGGAATGATATCCAATCCACGCCGTAACACTACCCTCTTAATCATCAACGTACTTTATGATTTACCAGGGGGAAGTAAAAAAATTGAAACGTGGGATTTATATGAGAACTGACTACTCAAAAGGACAAAATATTCAACCACATGCACATTGTTCTTCCCAGGCATCCGGCAAGAAGGTGATGCTGATCTTTCCCCCTGACTGGTACCCCTCCAAACCCTATTTGAGTCTGCCGACTCTAACCGCTTTTTTAAGGAGAGCCGGACATAGTGTTGTCCAAAAGGACGTAAACCTCGAAATGTATGATTGGTTCTTCAGCGAAAATTGCCTCCAACTTATTTTAGAGAAAGTCCCCAAACAACTGGATAGACTGAATAAGTTATCGGGAGAGCAACGCCTTACTGATGAAGTAAAAAAACTACGGCAAGCTCTTCGTGAATGCACTCAGCCATACATTTCCAAGCTTGCTAAAAAGGCAGAGTCCGCTAAAGGCGTAGTACGTTCACAGGAATTTTACAATGTGGATAAGTTGGAATTGGCCATGAACGTTTTTCATGAAGTGATGCGTACTATATCCCTTGTATATGCTCCGGCAAGAATATGTATGCCCCCTTTGGAAACTGACTTAACCTACAAATTGTTTATATCATCCGAAATTCTTGCGGCAGTTGAGGACTCTCAAGTTAATGTGTACAGAGATGTGTACAACCATATACTCAAATCCGTTATCGAAAAGGAAAAGCCTGATGTAATAGGAATCTCCATTGCCCTGAGCCAGCAGCTCTTCTCTTCCATGACATTTTGCTCGCTAATAAAGGAGCAGTTTCCCGGCATTCATATCACAATTGGTGGAAACACGGTTACACGATTACGCGACGTATTACCAGAATCCTCCAATCTCTTCTCTCTTTTTGATTCTGTTATCATGTATGAAGGAGAGACTGCATTTTTACAGTTAATCAATGCAATAGGGACAGACAGGGATCTTTCTACAATACCCAACCTCATATATAAAGGTTCTGCCGGAATTCACACATCTACAGTTACTACTGCAGAGGATATGTCAACACTGCCACCGCCAGATTTTAATGGCCTCCCTCTTGATAAATATTTTGTGCCTGACAAAATCCTCTCTTATCTCTCCACCAGAGGGTGCTATTGGGGAAAGTGTGCATTTTGTGATCATGGAGAGGGTTACACCGCAGGATATAGGGCCAAAAATGTAGACCAGATTATTGAGGAAATTAATTATCTAAAAAACCGTTACCATGTAAACCATTTTCACTTTCCGGATGAGTCTTACCCTCCTTCATTATTCAAAAAGCTAACAAAAAAACTAATTGAATCTGATCTGCAGATTTCATGGTCAACACATTTACGATTTGAAGAGAGCTTACTGGACAACAAGGTGTGGGAGAACGCCAGAAGTTCTGGGTGCAAGTTCCTGCATATGGGCTTTGAAACCGGAAGCGAAAGAGTACTCAGATTGATGGGCAAGTCAACCACAACTGAGCAAATCCAACAGAGCCTGGAATTCTCATCCCGGCATGGTGTATGGAACCACGTAATGGGTTTCTTCGGATTTCCCGGTGAAACATACGAAGACGCAAAATCTTCCATACAATTTTTAGAAGATAACAGAGAACACGTGCACTCTATCGGTTTCGGCACTTTTGACCTGACCAAGTATTCTCCGGTTATGAAAAATGCAGAAAAGTTTGGAGTAACTTACAATAAAAACCCTGACTGGGATTTAGCGCTAGATTATTATTTTACCGTGAAGGAAGGCCTAGGGGTCGAGGACGCAGGACAGGTCCTTGAAGAATTTGAACAAAACCACCATAGAGGGTGGGATTTACGAATCTATATCCGTGAATATCTCTTCTTGTACGTATCTCATTATGGAACCAATAAGCTTCCATCTCTCCAATTCAGGTTTCAGTAAAAAAACAAGAGACGGAACAGAACACCGTAATTAGAATCTATTTCGTACCACCGTATACCGCTTCCCGATACTCTTTCCAAAAACAATCAACCCTGCGAAACCCGGCTTCTGTGAGAAGTTGAGTCTCTTCTGTAATGGAAAGAGGATTATCACCATCTCTTTTCTCTTTCGATGTATACTCCGAAGCAATGTAATCCAACGATTTCTCCTCATGCTTCAGGCTTCTAGATCTCTCCTGTGTCCCTTTGTAAAGCAAACGTCGGTACAATGCTTCATTTGCGGAATCGACTGCATTAAAGATGTCACAATTAATAAAACAGCCATCCGGCTTGAGTATGGAGTGAACATATTGAAACAGTTCCAGCTTCTCCTCCCTCTGTAAGTGGTGGAGTGCAAAAGCAGAAACTACGGCATCCAGCCCGGAGATATCTTTTACTTTATCAGATAATTCCTGAAATGTTGTTGTTTTGAAGGTGATCTGATCCAATTGTTCCTTAAGTCTTATCTTTGCCTTGTCGATCATCATTTCTGCAGCATCTATCGCGACAACAGAAGCATTGGAAAATGTCTCAACAATTTTATGAGTGAGATAACCAGTACCCACGCCAAGGTCTAGAATTCGTATATTTTCAGAACTATCAAAGGGCAGTATTTCACAGGCAATTAATGCCATGTGCTTACGATTTGGATGCCACACATCCATGTCAAGATCGTACGTCGCAATAATGTCACTATTATTGAAAGCGTATGCTGTCTCTTTCTGGTTATTTTCAGGCATGTAAGTACCTCACAATATTGAATTATGCAGATTTACAAAAAAACCTCCAATATCATTTTACAGATACCGGAGGCTTTTAGGTCTTCATTATTACAATATGTTACAATTACTCTATATTTTTATATGCAACTCTCTCTTGACAGCTTTTACAGTAAAATATATGAGCGTACTTTATAATATATTTATAATTTGACTACATTTGAGGCCTTAAGGCCCTTTTCATCTTGAACGATCTCAAATTCTACTTTATCCCCTTCTGAAAGACTCTTAAAACCCTCACACTGAATTGAAGTATGATGTACGAAGACATCATCACCGTCTTCCTGAGAAATAAAGCCAAAACCCTTTGAGTCATTAAACCACTTCACTGTTCCATTTGGCATACTGAAATCACCCCCCTCTACATAGAAAAAACAATAAAAAAAGGCGGCAAGGTACGTACCTTGTCGCCTCTCAACTAAGAAATATATGATATAACTGCGTAAATGGTATTAAATGTATTAATGGTATTAATGTTGTTGCAATACATATAAAAGAATACTAGTACTAAAGACGTGAAAATACTATCAAACATTAATTATTAAAGCAAGAGAAAATATAGTTTATTATTTACTCCTTAAGGGCATATTTCATATAATCTCGAATCGCTGTTTTTATGCAAGATTCTGGCAAAAAATGTTGGCCAATGACGATACAGTAGCTTAGAGTACTACATCTTATTTGCATGTAAATACATAATATTCAAATCTCTATATATTCCAACTATCTATATATTCCAACTAATGAAACAGGAAAACTCGGTAAAATGCTTTTTAAGAGAGGATGTATCTTTTTCGCCTCCGTTTACCGTATCTGAGCTCCCACACAAAGCAAAGCTGGATCAAAATGAAGCTCCTTTCGACCTGCCGGATGAGATCAAGGCGATACTACTGGAAAAGCTTAAGGAGAATCAGTGGAATCGATACCCACAGCCATCGATGTATGCTGACGCAAAGGTGGCTTTTGCTAAATCAATTGGTTTTCTACCTGAAAACCTGATACTTACTATAGGTTGTGATCAGCTAATACAGGGCATCTATCTTATTGCGGGAGGACATGAACGGAACGCCTTGATCTTTGAACCAACGTATCCGATGTTTTCCCATGCTGCCAGATTTAACCAGACAAATATATCCAGAATACAACTTGCCGCTGAAGAAACTCCGACAAAAGATCACATCAACGAGACAGAGCATCACATTATCTTTATCGTTGCCCCCAATAATCCAACCGGGACTTTCCCGGAAGAAGGAGTGATAGAGACAGCACTCTCTAGAAATTCATTAGTATGTGTTGATGAAGCATATGTAGATTTTTCTAAAAGAACATGGTCTCATCTTTTAAAGGAACACCCCAATTTATTTATCGCCCGTTCAACATCAAAGTCCTGTATGGCGGGAATTCGCCTGGGATATGGAATAGGCCACCCTGACATTATCAATGCCATGGAAGCCACTTTTACTGCACCATACCATTTAAGCTGCCTCCAACTTGTAATAGCAAAACACTTTGACCTTATCCAGCCATACCTTAAAGAGTTTGCAGATACTATTATTGCGGAAAGAGAGCGTATAGCAAATCAATTCAGAGAGATGGAAATCTCTTTTATTCCATCTCAAGGGAACTTTATTCTCTTTAAGGTAAATAACCCGTCCGACATTTTTCGACAGTTATCAGAATCCGGTGTTCGTATTCGCAGTCTCCACACAATTCCAGGCCTGTCTGATTATGTTCGGGTTACAATCGGAAAAAAGGAAGAGAACGACCTGTTCCTTGAAAAACTTCAATCCTTCCATTTTAAATAAAAATAATGAATGAGCCAATAATAGAAAAGTTTGTTGAAAAAGTGACAGCCGGAAAAAGCAAACACGCAGACCGCTTTTACGAAATCTTTACAGCTCGTGGATTTTTATTAGAGAGAGACAGTAGCTCTGGCATAGTGCGACTAAGTAAGGAATCACATGTAGACGACAGTGAGTTTCTGGAGGCTTTACAAAACATTAACTACAAAAAGATTTATAATAAACCTCATTTTGATGCTATCGAGGAGGGCGACAAAGATGATACGGTTCGATATAAACACGCATACTATGACAACATCGACACACAGCTATTTGATATAGACAATATAAAATATTTGCATGAGCTGTTTACGCATGTAATTCCTATTGACGAATTTCGTTTAAACTGGAAACGGGATTGGTATGGTAAATTCAGTCAATTTAAGGAAGTTGTATATCTACCTGAAATACGTGTGTATGATTTGGAACCATTTATAGCTCGTTTTGCTAAAGCAATATCTTCCATTGGTATATCAACATGGTCATCATGCGAAGGTCATTGGGGTACACCTGCCTATGTTATTTTTGATAGAAAATATTATCGTATCTGGTTTCACACCTTATTGAATAAGTTTATTAAGAGAAAGTTGGATCTTGTATGCAACTGGAAATGGCTGGACAATCGCTGCACTATAAGTAGCCCTGGAGATGACATAATGGAAATGTATTTAGAAATTCAGGAGGTGGCACGAATAATTCACCAATACAGATCTTCCTTAATAAATATCAAACAGCATGTAGCGTCCCTTCTGACAAATGAGCATAAGAAAATGAATAAAAAGAATCTGCTCAATACCTTTGAGGAACTTTTTGACGCAACAATAGCCAAAGACCAATCGGACATTTTAACCGGTTAAACCGGAATTTAGAATTGCGGTTTGTAAGGCAAATTTAAAATACTATTGCTAAAATAAAACTGCCTTCCCGTTATTTCTGTATAATCAAAGCAGAAAAAACAATCCTTGATTTACAGAAAAATAAGGATATGCTCTTAGGTGTTCGGAAAATAGTAATGGTACCTCTTTCCCAGAGTCCTAAAAAGGAAATAAACTATGGATATAGAATTGATGAAGGACCCACATGTTTCGGTTATTTGCGAACAACTTAAGCTGGATGACTTCAAATTTAAAGAAGAAAAATTTGATTACCTTAATGTTCTTTTAGCAACTGGTACACAGTTCAATATGTCCTGGCTTAAGACAACACAAGTAAACATCTTTGCGTTTATAGGTGTTGTTGAGAAAGTAAGCATGGAGTTCGCTGTTGCTTACTCCAAAATGACACTGAGTTACGCAATGAAAAACCATAAGAATATTCCAAGACATATGAACAATATTACAGCAAGTTTTCCTGTCCTGCTATCTCCGTGTATTGACGATGATGCGAAACAATGGATTCAGCAAAAACCTATGAGCCAACTCGGTTTTCACGAAATACCTGTTATCCTGGACACCGACAATAACACTCTATTGCTTTGTAACAAATCTAACCTGCGTTCTGGAAATAAAAAGTTTTTAGCCTCCCTTATTCAAAAATATTTCAGTACAACTAACATATAGTTTTGAAATTTTGCCCTGCTTGATGCCGGCAAAAAAGAGTACTGTCTTTCTGGTGCAATGCCAACAACTCAACCTTTAAGAAGTATTTTCACAATCTCTAGAAACCAATAACCTTAGCAGGTGAAATATCATCTCAGGGTTTATTTTATTTATAATGTCGATACTTATTTTTTCTGCAATAAATACTGAAAAATATAAGAAAACAGAATTTATAAATACGGATAACATTAAAGGTGAAAGGAGAAAATCATGGGAGACGAATTCAGAGTAAATAAACCTGTTCGTATAATTCCACATAAACCACCTATTAAACATGGTAAGAAAAAGGAGCAGGAGGGGCACAAGCATAAGGACGAAGCAGGAGACCACTTTCAACAATTATCTAAAGCAGCTAAGCTTGCTAATGATACTCTGGAAAGAGATAAGTCACCTTACAGATTCCGTGTTTATCAAGAGGGAGAAGAGGTTTTTATTGATATAGTAATCGTTGATGAAAGCCTGACAATTATGGAGACAAAAAAGACAAATATTACTCACGAGGAATTTACAACCTGGTTAAACCATATTGAACAGGGCAACGGGCTTTTCTTTGATATAACAGCTTAACCCGTGAAACAGTCAAGGCGACTCCAATGTGAGCAAAAGTTCTTGCTCCGCATTTAATCAAAAAACATAATGAACAATTATAAATTTTATTTCTTAATAATCGTACTAATCATTTATATTATAAGTCCGCTGGACCTATTTCCATTTGTTTTCGACGACCTTATTGCATCCGGCTTTTTATTCTATTTCTGGAGAAAGTTCAAAAACCAAAAGAACCAGAAAAACAATTATTCAAGAAGCAAGTCAAAAACTAATATAGATACCAGACCTGATGGGTCTATGAGCCTGGACGAGTCTTACAAGTTACTCAATGTCAACTCTGATGCTCCATTGAGTGAGGTGCAGAAAGCATACAAAGAAAAAATGGCCAAGTCTCATCCGGACAAAGTCGCTCACCTGAGCGAGGAACTTCAGAAAAAGGCCAAGGAGCTTGCACTTGAAATTAACAAAGCCTACAACAATATAAAAAGTTGCAAGGGGGGCAGGGGGTAACACCTGCCAGACATTTCATTCATTCTGGCATTCCGGAAACATTAATTGAGAACCTCTCCCTGTGGAGCAACTAAGCCGCTTCTACTCCACAGGGCTCCCACTCCATCTCCAAATGACACCATAGCCACACACAGCCCCTCTCCACAACACACATGAAATTGCAAAGTATGTTAACGCTCTCAGGCCTTTACATGCTGGACGTTTTCTACCATAAGCCTGGAAATAGTCTTTGCAAAGGCAGCAGAGTCTTTTGGTTTTGACCCTTCCAGCAACAACGCCTGATTGTAAAGAAGGTCCGTATAATCTGCAAGAACACTACTCTTCCTGTCTTCTTTAAATATATTATTCATGGCCTCAAAGATCGGATGCGAAGGATTGATTTCTAGAATCCTTTTTCTTTCCGGCACTGCCTGGCCCATAGACTTCATGAGATTTTCCATCTGCAGATCCATCTCTCCCTCATCACCAACAAGGCAGCATGCAGAATCTTTCAGCCTCCCTGACAGCCTGACTTCTTTTACGTCATCAAGACGGTCCTGTATAAGATCCAGGAGTTTTTTGTATTTTTTTCCAGCCTTCTCCTTCTCCTCTTTTTCAGATTTATCAAGAGTAATATCACCCTTGATAGCAGATTTAAACTTCTTTCCTTTGTACTCAAAACTGCTCATAATAACATCGTCAATATCCTCCAGCATAATCAGGACT
Organism: uncultured Candidatus Scalindua sp.; assembly: GCA_964437425.1. Lineage (GTDB taxonomy): Bacteria > Planctomycetota > Brocadiia > Brocadiales > Scalinduaceae > Scalindua. Next base: position 2,166 of record CAYTGO010000035.1, on the reverse strand, counting down.
TCGTAATCCTTTTCCTTAAATGCTTCAAGGTATGGTGACTCCAATGTTTCCTCCAGCGACGAACCGGTAACGTAATATATTTCTTCCTGACCCTCCTTCATATCATTAACATATTCCGGAATAGATCGGTATTTATCCTTCTCCGCTTTTGTGGAAGGAAAAAGAAGAAGCTCTCCAATAGTCTCCCGTCTATCAAAATCCATATGGACACCCTCTTTCAGTATCCTGCTGAATTCCTTATAGAATTTCAAGTACTTATCAAACTCTTTCTCTTTCATATCACTCAAAGTACTAAGCACTTTTTTTGTGATACTGTTTTTTATAACGTCAATCTGCCTGTTGTTCTGTAGTATTTCCCTTGAAACATTTAATGGCAAATCTGAAGAGTCCACTACCCCCTTTACAAATCTCAAGTACGGCGGTATCAATTCTTCGCAATGATCAATTATTTTCACTCTCTTGACATAAAGGGTTGGGCCAACCTTGTACTCTTTATAGTAAATATCAACAGGCCTCATTGATGGGATGTAAAGAAGTGACGTAAACTCAGAAGCTCCCTCTGCTTTGTAGTGAACGACCTCTGCTGGATCTGTGTAGTCATGAGAGACGTGCTTGTAAAAATCATTGTACTCGACTTCAGTTATATCCGATTTATTCTTAAGCCAGATCGCCTTCATCGAATTCAGAGTCTCTTCTTCTGTGACTTTAACTTTTTTGGTTTTGTCTAATTTACTCTCCTCTTCCCGTTCAACATCCATTACTACCGGGTGTTCGATAAAGTCAGAATACTTCTTGACGGTACTCTTGATCTCCCACTCATCGAGGTAATTTTTCTCATCATCTTTAAGATGCAGGATTACGTCAGTACCTTTATTCTCTTTTTCCACATCTTCCACAGTAAAAGAACCGTCTGCTCCGGATTCCCACTTAATACCTTGTTTGTCTCCCGCCCCTGCCTTTCTTGAAATGACGGTTACTTTATCTGCAACCATAAAGGTTGAATAAAATCCTACACCAAATTGGCCAATCAGCTCCGGATTATCCTCTACCTCCTTACTTTTCAAAGCAGCAAGAAACTCCTTTGTGCCTGAATGAGCAATCGTCCCAAGTTCCCTAACCGCATCATCTTTAGTCAAGCCGATTCCATTGTCACTGATTGTCAAGGTACTGGCATCTTTGTCTGCAATAACCTTGATCTTCCAATCATCTTCGCCTTCAAGCATTTCTTTGTTCGTTAAAGACTCAAAATGTGCCTTGTCAATAGCATCAGACGCATTTGAGATAAGTTCTCTAAGGAAAATCTCTTTGTGAGAATAAAGAGAGTGTACCATCAAATCCAGGATCTGCTTTACTTCCGTCTTAAATTCCATTTTTTCGACTGTCATTATAATTTACCTTCCTGCGCTCTACTTAATTGTCTCTAAAAATAAACAAAATTCTCCATATTTTGAGGAATGCTTAATCAGTTTCCAGCTACCCAATTTCCTCACCTTCCCTCCTGAACGACTCGCTCAGAAAGGGCAAAGAGGGGAAATGGGGTAGTTAATCCCCCAGCTATTGATAATTTTCCGGTAAACCTCTATTAAAACAAAATCTGAATAAATGTCAATTAGATCGTGTCCGTTTAATCTCTTTAACGGAAAAAAGGCTTTTTTCAGGCAATCTCTTTTCTCTTGAAGAGGAAAACAGCCAGCCACACAACAACAACACAATATATTGTACTATATAGCATATTATATACTACATATTGCACTACATTACTCCCCTGCCAATATGATGAAGAAGCGGTAGCGACTTCATTGATTACTGCCATATTCAGAGCTTGAATATTTGGAAATACCATGTAACATATTACAGCAACAGCCTTTACAGCTATATAACTATGACTGTGAATGGGCAGTATGTAACTGAAAGTATTACAGAGGAGAAAGAAAAACAGGCATATCGTTAAATTTGCTATAGTATTAAGATAGAGCGACAAAACAAGAGAGATCGCAGTCAGGATCAATATTTGTAATAAAGAGAAACAGATACCTATAATACAAATGAAATCGATCATACCCATAAAATTTGCCGCATCACCCTGAGCAGTGCCATAGTTTCTAATTATTAATGCCACTTCCAGCACAAGGCCTTGAGAAAAAACCAACAGACAAGTTGCCACTA
>CAYTGO010000034.1:30370-32589 GCA_964437425.1 uncultured Candidatus Scalindua sp. | reverse complement strand
CTGATGCTGTCGATGAAAGGATAAATCGTTTACTAAGAAGAAAAGACACCAACGGTGATGGCGTGTTGAATATTGGCGAATTAGGTGTATCTGAAGCCGCCTTCAAACGGATTGATAAAAATGGTGATGGTCAGGTCGGTATAGGAGAACTCAATATCGATGCTCGCAATAAAATTGCTGCTCACAATCGTGCACATGCTATCAATGAAAGAATAAGTCATTTACTAAGTACAAAAGACGCTAACGGTAATGGTTCGCTGGATGCCGGAGAATTAGGTATGTCTAAAGATGTTTTCGACAAGATCGATAAAGATCATAACGGTCAAGTTGGAAGGCTGGAACTCACTGCCGCTGCTCACGCTCGTGCTGCTATTAATAACCTGCTAGGTGATATTCTGCCGAACAAAGAACCTTCAAAATTAGATACCACTGCGTAATCTTACTAAACATGGACAGACGCTAATTAGTAAATAGCGCCTGTCCATATTATATGTGCAATCATATCCAAACCTTTCCTTCTTAATCTCCAAGATCTGCGTTCATCTGTGTTCAAAATAACTTCAATCAAACCCTTTTCTTTTGCTTTTCATCTTCTTCTTTGTTATTAACATCTGTGTAACTTTGTGAAAATCCGTGGCTAAATTTTTCTTTGCGTTCTTCGCGCCTCCTTGTCCTCGGCGCTTTTTGTCCGGGGAGCGGTGAATCTTTCCTGGGGAATAACAGATGATATCTGTACTTGACTGGGTTGTAATCTTAATCTATGCAGGCGTCGTTATCGCCTTTGGCATTTTAGCCGGTAAAAAGGAGAGTACGACAGAGGACTATTTCCTTGGTGGCCGTAAGATGCCATGGATTTCTGTTATGATCTCCATCTACGCCACTTCTCTTTCCGCACTTACATTCATAGGTGTTCCCGGTGCTGCATTTGAAGGTGATTTTGTTTATCTACAACTGGCGATCGGAGATCTGGCCGGGCGCGTGCTGGTCTCAACTCTATTATTAAGTGCGTACTACAAGAGCCAGGTAACTACCATTTATGAGTTTCTTGGTAAACGATTTGGCCCGAGGAGCCGTGATGCCGGGACCGGGTTTTTTATGCTCACGCGTCTGCTTGCAAGTGGAGTGCGACTGGCAGGGTGTGCAATAGCACTCTCTGTTGTATTTGATGTTCCGCTTAATAGCGCAGTCATACTGATCGCAGTAGTCGCGTTTATATACACTACCCTGGGAGGGATTAAGGCGGTCATATGGACAGACGCGCTTCAGTTTTTCCTACTCCTGGGCGGAGCAATCGTGACACTGTTTTTTATCTGGTCAGCCATGCCTGGAGGCTTTGGCGAGTTCTTCCAGATCGGGTCTGAATTCGGAAAGTTCAAGGTTTTTCATGTTTCCGCTTCACCGTCTCATCCTGAATTCTTTCTTAACTTTAATAACCCCAATGCTCTTGCAGCAGGGTTACTGTTTGGATGCTTCACAACCTTTGCGGTGCTCGGGACCGACCAGGACCTTGTGCAGCGAATGTTGACGTGCGATCATGTGAAAAAAGGGCAAAGGGCGTTGCTATGGACGGCGGCACTTAATTTTCCTATTACTCTACTTTTTCTGGGAGTAGGTGCTGCTCTTTTTGCTTATTACAAAGTTGCCCCTGACGCGGCGGTTGATGGTTTTATTGCAGCACATCATACTGATTATATCTTTCCCCATTTCATAAAAACCGTGCTCACTCCCGGTTTGCGGGGACTGCTGATTGCCGCACTGCTTGCCGCGGCCATGTCATCCCTTGATTCGGCTCTCAACGCACTCTCTTCCACATTCTATATTGATATTTACAAACGATATATCAGGCCTGACACGACAGAGAAACAAGCTGTCACTATCTCCAGGTATTCTGTAATTATATTTGCTGCCGTTCTGGCGATTGTGGCAATGCAGTGCGGTAAGACCGAATCTGTTTTATGGCTTGGGTTCAAGATCTTTGGTTATACATACGGCGCTATGATTGGGGTTTTCCTAATTGCCGTCCTCACAGATAGACGCGGTAACGATATTGCCAATGTTGTTATAATGGTTACGAGTGTGCTTATAGTCCTGTTCTTGACGGCAGATTCAATCGGACCGCTACAGGAAATCCGCTCAACCCTTCTCTCTCCATTGGGAATTGATAAGATCTCCTGGAAGTGGTCGATTATTATTGGGTCGATATGGACTTTTGGTATTGG
>CAYTGO010000034.1:2111-30270 GCA_964437425.1 uncultured Candidatus Scalindua sp. | reverse complement strand
AGATCTCCTGGAAGTGGTCGATTATTATTGGGTCGATATGGACTTTTGGTATTGGGGTTATCTTTTCTAAGAAAAAGTTAAAAGTGCTTAAAGTGAGCTAAAGTTTAAAGTGACTAAAGTTGTGGAGAAAAACAAGTTTTTATTTTTTTACTTTCCTTGGACTCTGCTAAAGGATTTAAGAATTCCCGATTCGTCAATAGTTCTCTCTTTCGAGAGGAATCCAGCACTGGAATCCCATTTCCAACTTTAGGCACTTTAGTTCACTTTAAACTTCAAACTTTTTCTACAGTATCGAATGCAATACTCTTGAGACTATTATTGAGATTATGATTATAACGAAGGTATATGCTATCAGAGTATAGACTCGCTTGTCTCTAAGCCAGCTCTGTTTTTCGGGGTGTTTATTTAATATACCTTTCAGTGTCCACTCTTCAGAGATGCAAGAGGCAGTCGGTGCTACCTTGGAGAAAATAAGTGAAACGGTTAATGTCATGCAGAACCCGATCGGTCCCCACCAGAGCCATGATATAGACGGTATGTATTGTCCCAGGAAAAAGTTAAGTGCTGTACCGGCTATAATGCCGGTGATTATACCGGAACCGGTTATCGATCGGAATAGAATGCCGGCTAAGAAAGTAGCCAGGATAGGGCCGGAAAATGCCGAACCTATCATGTTTACTATCTCTATTACAGTGGATGAAGATTTAGCTACAAAATAGGCACCTCCCGCACTGAAGATCCCCCATAATAAGGTTACAATTTTTGATAAGCGAAGCATCTTAAGGGGATTTTGTGCCATGTCCGGTTTGAATTTCAGCACAAAATCTGAGACGGTCACGGCAGATAGTGAATTAAAGGCGGAATCAATACTGGACATGGAAGCGGCAAAGAGACCTGCCATTACAAGACCTACCACGCCAACCGGCAGATAGGTAATCATAAAAGTTGGTACCATGTAATCCGGATTCTTGCCCTGGAGCTGAGCGGCAAAGTCAGGTTGATTTTGAACAAAGGCTGCCAGAACCACTCCGAAGATGATATAGGTGAGGACTATCGGGAACCTGATCAGTCCATTAATCATCAGTGCATTTTGTGTCTGCCGATTGCCGGGTGTGGCAAGCAGACGCTGAGCCTGGCTCTGGTCACATCCGTAATAGCCCATATAGAGGAAAAAACACCCGATAATCATGGGCCAGAAGGCAAATGTCTGGCCGTCTCCAAAACCGTGATGTGAAAAATCTATCGAATTCAGGCGTGCGGGATCAATTGAAATGGAAGAAAGATCTCCGCCTAACATATTTATGGATACAATCAGAGCAACGAGTACGCCTCCATATAAAATGATAAGCTGAATGATGTCGCTGTACACATCAGCCATTATTCCTCCGATTGTTGTATACGCAATGGAGACTATTGCCATTATAATCATAGTGGTGAGAATAGGCAGGTTCAGTACCACAGAGAGGACTAGTGCGGAGGTATATAAAATCACGCTTGTTGAGAGTCCGCGTGAAAACATAAAAAGAGCTGACAGCATAAGCCGTGTACCCGCACCGAATCTCCGTTCGGCATATTCGTAGACCGAGGCGCCGGAAAGCTGACGGAAAACAGGTACCAGCAGGAACATTATGGCAATCATGGCAACCGGTACGGCAAACTCAAACTGTAACCATTTAATACCACCTCCGGCTTTAAGCGCTACAAAAGCAGGGGCGCTGATCAAGCTTATTGCGCTTACCTGGTTAGCCGCAAGGGATATGGCAATAACAGTTGATCCCATTTTCCTGCCACCAAGAAAATAGTCATCGGTTGATTGCTGGCGCCTTGCCAGCCAGACACCAAGTCCGATAATACCAATCAGGTAAGTTATTAATACTATCCAGTCTATATGGGTCATATTGTTAGATATTGACAGGATAACAGGATGATTAGAAATTCAAAGTTCAAAATCCCAATGAAATCCAAAGCCCAAAATTCAAATCGAAGAAAAGGCATCTACTATTTAATTCATTTGACCTTTAAGCATTGATTTGGCATTTGAGCTTTGACATTTGGGTTTATATAGATGGGACTGCCAGAATAGTAATGCTGCATGCCTTCAAAATCAAGGTGAAAAAGGCGATGACAGTTAATATAGGGAATGGGAAATTTATCACTTAAGTTTTTGTAGAAATATCCGATACTAAAGACATAAGAGTATTTACTACTTCAAACAATGTATAGATCGTATCTATTTACAGAAAGGAGATAACCGGGTGGGAATTAACAGGCTTTTTCTGGAAGCATTTAATACTAAGGTCTTTGGTGAGAAGATCAAAGAAAAGCGTGATACCAGGGCATTTGATGATATCCTGCAGGAGGAACACTCAAAGCTCATGCAAGTGGTCTCAAAGATGGAAAAAAAGTGGAATACAGGGGATCTTAGTACGAAATACGACCTCAAAGAAGAATATCATCTGCCGTTTAGCGAATAGCAGTTTAAAATATAGTTGACTAAGAAGGTTTGTCTGCGGGAGGGGGGACTTGCATACAAATTAACTATCATCTGTTGCATAACCATAACCGGCTTCTCAAAAGAGAAGCCGGTTATATGGTTTTGTGGCTGAAAAGTGAGAAGTTAGTATTCAATCTTCAATATTTTAAATCTCAATACACCGGCCGGGGCATTTACCTCTACTTCATCGCCTACCTTATGTTCTAATAATGCTTGTGCGAAAGGAGAAGAGACCAGTATTTTGTCGTTCATTGGATCGTCGTCACCTGCGCCTACCAGCTCGTAGTTTTCAATATCACCTGTGTCCAGATCTTCGACTTCTACTTTTGCACCGAAATGTATAGCGTCAGTTGGGATATTGGAGGAGTCTACGATTTCAGTTCTAGCAAGCTTGTCTTCAAGTTGGCGAATCTTTGCTTCGAGCAAACCCTGCGCTTCTCTTGCTGCATGATATTCGGCATTTTCTTTAAGGTCTCCAAAAGCTCTTGCGGTTGCGATTGCTTCCTGGATCTCGGCCCTCTTTACATTTTTCATATCATCCAGCTCTTTTGTTAATCTTTGGTAGCCATCTTTTGACATATAAACTTTATCCATATTATTCTCCTGAATATATCTGGTTACAAGAAGACATTGTTCTTGATTGAATCGCCTGTTTTTTTAACCTGAAGTTTTTGTTAAGTTAGAAGAACATTTAAAATAATTTTATATATAATGTCAATAAGATTATGTTGTTAAATTTATGTAACAGGCAGGGGGCTGTTGAAATGAACTCCCCGTTTATTGATAATAGAAACAGGTAAAGCGGTGAAATGTCCAACATTGCCTGTTTTTAGTGGATTAATTTTTATATCTTGTGTAGTGTATTGACCTCTTTTGACTAAGCGTTACAGTGTGACTGTATTGGCTTAAATGGTAAGTTTGAGAGTTACTTCTGGTTAATTTGGGAAACTATGAGACTGAAAAGAATTTCTACGATTTTCTTATTACTGTTGCTTGCTATAACACTTTTTTGTTCAACGTCATTTTCTAAACAGGGGACAATGACGGGGCAGGTGGTGGATGGTTTTGACAAAGTTGTTAAAGATGTTGAGGTTAAGATTAAAGGGACTAAGTTTGCCGCGAAGACGGATGAAAATGGTCAATACAGTATTAAATATAATCCCGGCAAAGTAGTGGTGTCGTATAGAAAAAAAGGTTATGCAAAGCAAACATCCACATTAAATATACGTGAAACAACGGCGGTTTCTGTGCCAGGATTGACTTTCTGGAAATATCCTGAGAGTGGAGGCGTTTTTCTGATAAGGATGGAAGATTATAAGAAGTTTGAGTATGCCAGCTTTAATTCAGAACGTGATGATAGCAGTATGAGCTTTTATGTTAAAGGAGAGCCGACAAAGATAGAGTGTCCTGAAGATGCATTTGAAAATGGTCGCCTCGGGTTGATGTTACTTGACTACTCCAGGGAGGAACCGATAGTAGTAGGTAAAAATCTATACAGGGTTGTGGACAACAACCTTATTGGTAAAATAGTATTTAAATCAGGGGACTGGGCTGTCGAGAAAATTGCAGATGAGTACTCTGAGGTGTCAAGCAGAGTGGGTTTACGCTATATCACGCTTGAACCCGGTAAGTACTACTATTGTATCGGGCAGCTTACCTTAAGGTCAAAACTCGGATTCGGTTATTTTTTTGAAATAACAGATCCGGGCTCATTAGACAAGAGTGGAACATAATTTTAATTTTTAAGGAGGGGGGTATATGGCAAAGATTCTGATTGTAGATGATGCAAAATTTACACGTACAATGTTGAAAAAAATTGTTGTCGAACTCGGGCATGAGACTATTGAAGCCGGGAACGGGAGAGAAGGTCTGGAAAAAATAACCAGTGAAGAGCCTGATATTGTGCTCACTGATATTTTAATGCCTGAAATGGAGGGAACCGAATTGCTGGAACTTTTGCGTGAAACAAACATGGACGTAAATGTAATCGTAATTTCCGCAAATATTCAGGACTCGGTCAAAGACAGGTGTATGAACCTCGGTGTTTCTGAGTTTTTCGGCAAGCCTCCTGATAAAGAAAAGCTGAAGCTGGCTATAGAAAACATCCTGAACAAGGGGGGGCAGGGTTAGTGACAAAGCCAACTGATGAACAATTAGATGCTTTGAAAGAAATAGTAAATATCGGGATGGGAAAGGCGGCCAGCATACTTAATGGAATGCTGGAGGCCCATATTGACTTAGAGGTGCCATCTATTATCATGTTTGATCCGGAAAATCCCGGTGAAGAACTGGCAGATGTAAATCACGACGGTCTTTCCAGTGTCCAACTTGATTTCTATGGGCCATTTTCAGGAAGCTCAGCACTTGTTTTTCCTCCGGAAAGTGTAGCAGAACTGGTAACAGCACTTACAGGTGAAGAACCGGACTCAGAGGGTTTTGAGGAGGCAACATCAGGGGCGCTGAATGAAGTCGGTAATATATTAATAAATGCCGTTATGGGATCAATTGCTAATTTGCTGACTGCAGAAATAGATTTTTCACCGCCGAATTATAAAAAAGGAAGTTTTGCTGACCTGATAAAATTAAAAGACTCAAAAGAGGACTTAGCATTTTTGCTGATACGTGCCGACTTCAAGGTCCAGGAACCTCAGATAAGTGGAAATGTTTTCCTGGTGTTTGAACTTGGTTCTTTTACAGAGCTTTTAACCGCTATTGATAATCTTTGAAATCCAACATTCATACCCGTATCCTCCGCAAGACACAAAAAACAGACCAGCAATAATAAAAGCCTTAAAACAATCCACCTGTTACGCCAGTGTTTTAAAAAAGTTCTTTGATCACAAATTTCATTTATTAAAATGAAAGCGTAATTGACTTACTATGTAATATTAGATATAAATAACCCCTGTTTTCATTTAATCACTTTATTTTTTTGATTTACTTATGTTGTGGTTAATTGATGCATAATAATATTCAGGGATTTATCCATGTAGAAAGGGGCAAGGATTGTGTTGGAAAACTTGAAGAGTAACTTAATCGCTATACTAACTATTTGTATGATCGTTTCAGGGGGATTTCTTTACACTGCCAATAATATTAACGCGGCAGAGGGGAAAAAACAGACAATCTATATCTGTTACTGTGCCGGTGGGTGCCTCTGTGCTTTTGAGACATATGAACCCGGCGGTAGATGCGTGTGTGGCCTCGCCACGATACCATCAGACAGGGAAGAGATGAGTGATGAGTACGAATACGAATGTGATTGCGGTACCATGTGTGAATGTGGAACAGTGGCCGATGAACCGGGCCTGTGTCATTGCGGTATAACGGAAATGAAAGAGGTGGAGTAGCAGGGTTAGATATATGTAATCTCACTAATTCACCTTTGCCAAAGGGTGGGGGGGGTAAGGAGGATTGAATTAGCCAGAGTCTTCTACTCAGAGAATTCCAGCGTTCTTCTCGCAAGCTCCTTTTCAAGTGCACGCAAATCACCGTTCAAGTCTTTATACAGGACTCTTTGCAGGTCCGATTCACTTCCATTTTTTATCATTGCTCCGGCAAAATCCAGGTAGTGTTCAGCATGAAGATCTTTTGCCTTGGGTGCAGTCAATTCGATTAGACGTCTGAGTTGTTCGCTGATAGTTGTAATCTCTCCTGTTTCCGGTTCTATTATTTTAGCATTCAGTCCATATCTCATTGCCTTCCACCAGTTCTCTTCGAGGTACCCGGAGTGCAACTCGCTCTCCGGTAACCCCTCAAAAAACCTGTCCTGATATGTGTCTACGGCAGCCTGTATCAAGGCGGCAAATGCCCCGATACGACGGACAGATGTAGGAATATCAAAGATTCTAAATTCAACTGTGCCCAGTGGTGGCTGGGGACGAATAATCCACCATAAATCACCTGGACGTGTTATATCGCCGGCAGCAAGGAATTTTTCGTAGTAAGCGACAAGTTCTGAAAACGATCTAAATGGTGGGGCGAACTTGGTTCGAGGCATAGAATGAAACAGGTGAGCGCGTGTAGAAGCTAATCCGGTATCTCTTCCATCGTAGTAAGGAGAATTTGCGGACAGGGCTAAGAGGGGATATGTCCAACGCCGCATTTCGTTCATTATATATATGGCAGCTTCTTCGTTTTTTACTCCGACGTGTATGTGAAGTCCAAAGGCCAGCATGCGGTTAGAGATATATCCGTGGTTATCATGCACCCATTTATAGTGTTCATTGTCTATGATAGGCTGTTTTTTCCAATCTGAAAAGGGATGGCTTCCGGCAGCAACAAGATCCATATTGAGTTTTTTACAACTCTCCGCAAGGATAGTTCTGCCGTTTGCTGTTTCTTCAATGAGATCATCTACCGTTCTGTAAACACCTGTACGCGTTTCTAAGACACATTGTAATAGTTCATAGCACACTCTTTTTCGGAAATCGGGGCTAAGGGATGCCATAACTTCGTTAACAGAAGGCGTGAGTTCTGCCGTCTCTGTATCTACCAGATGCAGCTCTTCTTCTATGCCTAATGTCGGATAGTCATTTGTCTTAAATGGTTCCATGATTCCAGCCTTTGTTTATCCTAATACCGTACATTTCAGGATATCTTTGGTGGCAGTGTAAATCAAGCAAAAGTTAATATATAAACCGAATTCTGTTGCTCAATAGATTCAGTAAATTTTTTAGTAAAATGGCTAAAGAACTGAGGGATTTTGCCGATAATTGTGAATAGAAATTATCTTGTCTCTCAAAAGGTTTGGTGATAGACTCCGGCAAAATTAATTTACTGTAAATCAGGTAGAGGAGAAGAATGCGTAATAATAAACGGCTTTTTCCAAGGATTGAAGTAGATATCAGGGTTGGATTCGAATTTGTTAAGTGGAGCGAAACGACACTTGATCATTGTGAAAGCTCTTATGAGGCCTCTATTACTGATATCAGTGCTAAAGGTGCAGGTTTAAAGGATGTGCCTGATTTAAGTAGTAGCCATTTGAAGAAACTCTCATCGGGGAAAAGCAAGATCAGGTTGAACTTTCTGCTTAATGAAGATAATGGTCCAATTAACACCTTTGCTCGTCTTGTCTGGTTGCAACAACCGGAGGCGAATGATACTGAGATTCAACTATATGGTTTTGAGTTTATCGACATTCCCGGTTCCGCCTTTGAACAGATTAAAAAATTTGTAGACTCCGCAAGTAATTAAATGATGTGGCTTTAACTACGAAGTAACATCGTTTCTCAAATCGTAGTTTCCAGCAGTAACTGTTTCTCCTGTCAATATTTTTTCCAATTTCCTAATCCAAATTGTCTATTCTTGTCACTTCTGATTAATGATTTAAAGCACTTATAAACACTATCTGAGTTCATTATAAAGACTATTTGACATAAAAACATTCTGTGATAAGCTTTATGTAATATGATTACAAAACGCGATGAAAAGCAGAATATTCCGGAAGAAATGGTGCTAGTCCCTGAAGGTCAGTTTTTGATGGGAAGCACAGAGGATGATGTTAAAAAGTTGTTAGAACTTGATAGTAATGTTGAGGCGAGCAGGTTCGACGTAGAAGTTCCGCAGAGAGAGATCTATCTGAGTGCATATCTGATTGATAAGTGTCCTGTTACAAATGCTGAATATAAAAAATTCATAGAATCAGGTGGTTATAAACAGAGAGATTATTGGTCTAAGGCGGGATGGGATTATATTTCGCAAACCAAACCTCTGGAAGGTGATGATCTGAACAGTGCCATGGGTGGCGATGATGATTGTCCGGTAGTGAATATTTCGTGGTACGAAGCTGAGGCATTTGCAAAATATATGGGAAAAAGGCTTCCAACTGAAGCAGAGTGGGAAAAGGCTGCTCGTGGTACCGATGGTAAGGTGTATCCTTGGGGAGATGAGTTTGATAAGACAAAATTAAATTGCTCTGAAGCCAGGATTGAAAAGACAACTCCTGTTGTTAAATACACAAATGGTAGAAGCGAATATGGATGCTTTGATATGGCGGGAAATGTTTGGGAGTGGACAGCAGACTGGTTTGACAGTCAATATTACCGATCTGCCCCTGACAGAGATCCGCAGGGACCAGACAAGGCAGAAGACGATCCGTTTTTCGGAAGGCCTGAGGAAGTTGGTACTTCTATTTATGAATTTGAGCCTCCTGAAGAAGGTGGAGACACGTTGAGTGGTTGCAGGGTGTTGCGTGGCGGTTCCTGGAGTGGTGGAGGTGTTGTCCATATCCGTTGTGCGAATCGTGATTATGATGAACCTGATTACAAGAATGAGACTATCGGCTTCAGATGCGCAATGACTATAGACAGGGCTACAGAGTAAATAAACTAATGGGACACGGATTTTCACAGATACTTACAGATAAAAGTTTTTTTGCTGGTTTTAATCCTTTTGATCTGCGTTTGTCTGCGTCTAGGATACTATCAGGTTAGGGATGTTAAAATGATTCTTGCGGGAGATGTGGGTGGTACTAAGACGCGTTTGGCAATCTGTCAGTTAGAGAACGGAAGGATAATAAGGCAACAGACAGATACGTTTGTCAGCCGCGATTACTCGTGTCTTGAGGAAGTCGTGCAGGATTTTATCAATAAATATGGTGTTTCTGTAACTAAGTCCTGCTTTGGCGTTCCCGGGCCTGTTGTTAATGGTGAGGCAAAGGCAACCAAATTACCATGGCATTTCAAAGAGGACCGAATCAGTAATGAATTAGATATACCAACGGTTAAACTTGTAAATGACCTTGTTGCTACTGCGGCTGCAGTGCCTCATTTAATGCCTGAAGATTTACATGTATTGTATGAGGGTGAATCGCATAGTTCTTCTGCAGAGGGCCAATCACAAAACAGTGGTTCTGGGAATAAAGAAGATGTTATTGGGGTGTTGGCGCCAGGAACCGGGCTTGGCCAGGCATATGTACATACAAATGCCGGTCAACATTACATATTGGCATCGGAGGGGGGGCATGCAGATTTTGCACCTACAAACGAACTGGAAGCAAAGCTTTTCCAATATTTAATGTCAAAGCATGATCATGTCAGCTACGATCGTGTTCTTTCTGGTCCGGGGCTGTATAGTGTATACACATTTTTGAAGGAGACCGGTTTTGCACTGGAGCCACCAGCATTAAAAAAACGATTAAGTGAAGAAGATCCAGGTACGGTAATTACTACTACCGGAAAAACAGGTGAGTATGAACTATGTGTCAAAGCCCTTGATATTTTTGCTTCTGTCCTGGGTGCTCAGGCAGGCAACATGGTGCTCAATTTAATGGCAACAGGGGGTATTTATCTCGGTGGTGGGATCCCGGCAGGTATTTACAAAAAACTGGCAGATGGCACTACGGTTGATTCCTATTTAAAAAAAGGACGGCTATCGTATCTGGTAGAAAAAACACCTTTATATGTTATTCTTGATGATCATACTGCGTTACTGGGAGCTGCGTATATTGCTTCCGAGTCTTAATCTAATTACATAAAACTTATATAATTTGAAAGTGGATAGGAGAAAATGAAAGAAAAAGAAAACCTGGATCAGTTATGCATAGATACCGTACGAACATTATCAATTGATGCAATTCAAAAGGCTAATTCAGGACATCCCGGTGCACCCATGGGCCTTGCGCCTGTAGCATTTAAGCTTTGGGACAGGTTTATGCGTCACACTCCACAGAATCCCGATTGGCCTAATCGAGATCGTTTTGTCCTTTCTGCAGGACATGCGTCCATGCTTTTATACGGTATATTGCATATATTTGGATACGATATCAGCCTTGACGATATTAAGGATTTCAGACAGTTGCATAGTAAATGTGCTGGCCATCCTGAGTATGGTCTGGCGCCGGGAATTGAAGTGACTACCGGGCCTCTTGGACAGGGCGCTGCAAACAGTGTTGGTATGGCGATGGCAGAAAGGTGGCTCCAGACATATTTTAATCGTCCCGGTCACGAAATAATAAATTACAATATTTTTGCCATCGCGGGTGATGGATGCATGATGGAGGGTATTTCCGGTGAAGCGGCATCTCTTGCAGGGCACCTTGGCCTGAGCAACCTGGTATGGCTTTATGATAATAATAATATTACTATTGAAGGAGAAACCTCACTGGCATTCAGCGAAGATGTTGCCGTTCGGTTCAAGTCTTACGGTTGGAATGTGCTACATGTTCAGGACGCTAATGATCTGGGGTTGCTGGAGAAGGAAATTCAAGCGGCTATAGATGAAGCAAATCGTCCGTCACTAATTATTGTTGATAGCCATATCGCATACGGCAGTCCCAATAAACAGGATTCGGCTGGCGCTCATGGCTCACCTCTGGGTGAGGATGAAATAAGGGCGACAAAGGAAAATTATGGATGGGATCCGGACAAAGTCTTTTATGTTCCTGATGAAGTGGAAACGTTTAAAAAAGAGATGATAGCAAAGGGTGCAAAGCGGGAAGAGGAGTGGAATGGAAAGCTGAAAGCGTATGCGGAAGCACATCCTGATCTGGCAAAGCAATTTGATATGATGCAGAACGGTGAACTACCGGAAGGTTGGGAAACTATTATTCCGGAATTTCCGGCTGATGCCAAGGGACTTGCTACCCGTGAATCAAGCAGTAAGGTACTGAATCCAATTGCTGATAAAATTCCGTGGTTCATGGGAGGTTCTGCAGATCTAGGGCCTTCAACAAAGACCTATATAAAGGAAGCATCAAGTTTCAATAAAGAGAACTATGGTGGCAGGAATTTTCATTTTGGAGTTAGAGAGCATGCTATGGGGGCTATTATAAATGGTATGTCTTTGAGTAAGCTCAGAGCATATGGTGCTACGTTCTTTGTCTTTTCAGATTATGTACGTCCTGCAATTCGCTTATCTTCTTTAATGAAACAGCCTGTGGTCTATATCTTTACTCATGACAGTATCGGTGTTGGTGAAGATGGACCGACACATCAGCCTGTAGAACACCTTGCATCATTACGTGCTATGCCGGGCCTGGATGTCATTCGTCCATCAGATGCCAATGAACTATCAGTGATGTGGAAGTATATCATGGGGCTCAAGGATCGTCCGGTTGCTCTTGTCTTAAGCAGGCAGGGTATGCCGACTCTTGACAGATCAAAACACGCTCCGGCTGATGGCGCGTTAAAAGGGGCATACGTTCTGATTGAAAGTGACGGTACACCTGATGTTATCCTGATAGGTACCGGTTCTGAGATAAAAATATGTCTTGATGCATACGAGCAATTGACAAATGAAGGAATCAATGCAAGGGTAGTTAGTATGCCGTGCTGCAGCCTTTTTCAGAGTCAGGATAAAGAGTACCGGGAGAAAGTATTGCCTCGTTCTGTAAAGGCACGAATTGTAGTTGAAGCTGGATCTACTTTCGGTTGGCATGGTTATACAGGAAGAGAGGACGATTGCGGTATATTCGGTCTTAAGGATTTTGGGGCTTCTGCACCGGCCGGTGAGTTGTATAAAGAATTTGGTTTTACTACGGAAAGAGTAGTTCAGGTGGCAAAGAACGTTATAAAAAAGCAAAAACAGTAATACTTTAACGCGCCCGCCAAAAAGCGAGTCGGGTAGGGAGGCGCTATTATCAATATGAATAGGAATATTCACGCTTATCCAAACAAGGAGAAGCTTGTAGCTGCGACTACAGAGCATATAGCAGATTGCATAGAGCAGGCTATACAGAAGAACGGTTTGTGTAACATGGCACTCTCTGGCGGCAATACTCCTGGTGGAATCTTTTCTCTGTTGGCCTCAAATCCTTACCGCGACCGTTTGGATTGGAGCAGGCTTCATCTTTTTTGGGGTGATGAACGGATGGTTCCCCCGGAGCATCAGGATAGTAATTTTAGACTGGTGCAGGAAACACTTCTTGATCATATCAAAATGCCAGATGAAAATGTCCATCGGATGCGAGGTGAAATTGCACCGGAAGAGGCAGCTGCAGAGTATGTCGAATTGTTGCATGACCATTTTAAAGGTGACCTGCCATGCTTTGATCTGATGTTGCTCGGATTGGGAGAGGATGGACATACCGCTTCACTCTTTCCTGAGACTGACGCGGTTGAAGAGTGTGAAAAGCACGCGGTTGCAGTTTTTGTTCCTAAGTTAGATGTATGGCGTGTAACGTTAACGTTGCCTGTTCTTAATGCCGCCAGAAAGATTCTGTTTCTAGTGTCAGGAAAGTCCAAATCTGAGATGGTGCAGCGTATAATAAGTAATAAACAACCTGCTAAAGAAATCCCCGCAACTATGGTTAATCCACAAAACGGCGAGCTTCATTGGATGCTTGATTCTGATGCAATGGTTTTAATTAATAAAAGTGCAAGAGAGGTAATGTTCCCTTTTTAGAGAAATTCAGTGAGGATAAATAGTAATTATGAGTAAACAAGTATTTGGTCTGATTGGCCTGGGTGTTATGGGTCAGAATTTTATACAGAATGTTGAGCGCAATGGATTTAGTGCTGCTGTTTACAACCGATCTGCAGAAATAACAGAAAAGTTTATTGCAGGTCCTGCAGCCGGCAAAAATATCAAACCCTCATACACATTAGATGAGTTTGTTGGCTCACTGGAAAGTCCCCGCAAAATCATGTTACTGGTTAAAGCGGGTGCGCCTGTTGACGCGACTATCCAGCAGCTCGTTCCTCTATTAGACAAGGGCGATTTGATTATAGATGGAGGAAACTCTTTTTTTACTGATACAGAAAGACGGGCCAAAGAGCTGGAGTCTCAGGGATTCAATTTCTTTGGAATGGGTGTATCCGGTGGAGAGGAGGGTGCGTTATGGGGGCCAAGTCTGATGCCGGGTGGTTCCAGGGATGCTTACAAGGAAGTTGAACCGATTATGAAGGCAGTCGCCGCAAAGGCTGAGGAAGATGGGGAATCTTGTGTAACATATATTGGTCCGGGTGGATCAGGTCATTATGTTAAAATGGTTCATAACGGTATAGAGTATGGTGATATGCAGCTTATAGCGGAAGCTTATGATCTGCTTAAACAGGCACTTGGACTTTCAGCTCAACAATTCCATGAAATTTTTGATGAATGGAATAATGGAGAGCTTTCATCATTCTTGATAGAAGTAACTGCAAATGTTTTCAAAAAAGTAGATGAGGAGAGTGGCAAGCCATTAGTAGACGTAATACTGGACAAAGCGGGCCAAAAGGGTACTGGCAAATGGATGAGCATAAATGCCCTGGACCTGGGGTCTGCGATCCCTACAATAACTGCAGCGGTTGATGGAAGGATTCTGTCTTCACAAAAAGATGAAAGAGTAAAGGCTGCAGGCATTTTAACCGGTCCATCTGGAAAAAATACAGAGGCCTCTGGGCAAAAGCTGATTGACGCGGTGCGGGATGCTCTTTACGTGTCAAAGATTTGCTCTTACGCGCAGGGGATGAGCCTGCTTAAAAAGGCTTCTGGAGAATACGATTTCAATCTGGATCTTGGTACCATCGCAAGGATCTGGAGGGCAGGTTGTATTATCAGGGCCAGATTCCTTAATGATATAACAAATGCTTATAATCGCAACAAGGAATTACCGAATCTGTTGGTGGACGGGGAATTTCAAAAAGCCATAAATACGCGACAGGTTGCCTGGCGTACTGTAATTAAAACTGCGATAGATTTGGGAGTTCCAATGCCGGCCATGAGCGCTTCGTTGGCGTATTATGACTCTTATCGCAGTGAACGTTTGCCCGCTAACTTGATCCAGGCTCAAAGGGATTTCTTTGGGGCACATACATTTGAGCGTATTGATAAACCAGGTGTTTTTCATGCTGATTGGGAAGCAAAATGAATAAAGACAAGCCTGCTACTATTGTAATTTTCGGAGCGTCCGGCGATTTAACGAGACGTAAATTAATACCGGCCCTGTTTCAGGTGAGCCTGGAAGGTATGCTTGCAAAAGGGACCAGGATAGTCGGGTTTGCCAGGCGGGAAAAATCTCATGAACAATTTCGTGTTGAAATAGAAGAGGCGCTGGTGGAATCTGCCCGGTCCAGGCCGCATGCAGGTTCTGCTGAATTGAAGGTCTTCAGCTCCTCTTGTTATTACCAGACCGGAAGCTATGATAATAGTAAAAGCTTTCATGATTTGAAGGAGTTGCTCGAAAGGCTTGATGAGGAAGGGAGGATACCTTCTGATAAAGGCAATCGTCTGTTTTACCTGGCGACACCACCAACTGTTTTCTCCGGAATTGTAGGAATGCTTGGTCAGACCGGACATATAGCTGATCCAAATGATGAAGACCGTTGGACCAGGGTAATTATTGAAAAGCCATTCGGCCGTGATCTTGAAACTGCCTGTGCTTTGAATAAAAGCTTATCATTAATATTAGATGAGAGTCAGATTTATCGAATTGATCATTATCTCGGCAAAGAGACCGTTCAAAATATTATGGCATTCCGTTTTGGCAATAGTATATTCGAACCGCTTTGGGATCGTCGTTACGTGAGTCATGTCCATATCACCGTTGCCGAAGCCGTGTGTGTGGAGGGTCGTGGCGGTTATTATGACAGTTCGGGAGCACTCCGCGATATGGTGCAAAATCACATGTTGCAACTGTTGGCGCTTATTGCCATGGAACCACCGGCCTCTTTCGCACCGGATGCTGTTCGCGATGAAAAAGTTAAGTTGCTGAGTGCTATACCGCCTATTGATGTCAGTGAAGTAAATGAGTGTTCCATACGTGGGCAGTATGCTGCAGGTACTATAGATGGAAAATTAATTCCTGATTATCTAAGAGAGAATGGTGTACAGCCTGATTCTGTAACCGAGACTTTTGTTGCACTAAAGTTACATGTAGATAACTGGCGTTGGGCGGGAGTACCGTTTTACCTTCGTACCGGAAAGGCCCTTACAGAGCGACTTACTGAAGTAAATATTGAATTCAGACAGCCACCTCTGGCCCTGTTCAGCCATATGCAGGATGACAAGGGAGAAGAGAGGGGCCGCATGAAACCGAATATGCTCTCTTTACGGGTTCAACCAAATGAAGGTATACGGCTATCGATAGGCATGAAGGTTCCGGGACAAAAAATGGTGTTAGAGCCACAAGATATGGATTTCAGTTATGAAGATGTGTTTGATGTGGAACCGGCGGGGGCGTATGAACGGTTGATTGTAGATGCCATACTGGGAGATACCACTCTCTTTATTCGTCAGGATGAGGTAGAGGCGGCATGGAGATTGGTGAATGGAGTGATTGATGGATGGGCAAGCGAAGAGGTGCCGCACATTCACCTTTATCGCGCCGGGACCTGGGGCCCATATGCAGCTGACGAATTCATTACTAACGACATAAGAAAATCAAAGGCGCTGTAGTCGCTACTCTTTTTGACGGTATGCTTTTTCAAGTAAGCTTCCCCAACGGGCATTATAAGGGTGAACCTTGTGAACTGTTGCCTGCCCCTGTGCAAGAGGTCTTCCTTCATTAGCCCACTTAAAGATTGAGCCTTCCAGGTTGTATACTTTCGCAAAACCCATATCCTGTAATTTTCCAGCCAGAATAGATGAACGATAGCCTACGGAGCAATAGACGACTATAGGGCTGTCCGGTTTGATATCTGTGAGATGATTCAAGGGGTCTTTACTATTATAAGGAATATTCTTTGCTCCGGGAATATGGCTTACACTAAATTCTTCCTTACTCCTGGCGTCAATTAGAATTACCGGTTCGTTGTCAGGGCTTGTTAACCACGATTGTAGCTCCGCAGTTTGTAATTGTTTAACATCCGGATATCTGTTTCTGATATCACTTATCACTTCTACCCAGGTTAGTGTTTCCTGATTATGTGAACATCCAGTCATGGTGAATATTAAGATAAATAAAAAAAATATTCTTTTTCTCTTCAAACTGAGTATCTCCTCACGAAAACAAGGTTTTCATGTGCATGAATATTTAACTTCTGCAGATCAATGCCAAAGCGTATATGTACGATTATAAAAACGGAAAGTTTAGTATTCAAATAATTAAATATTACGTCTATGTAACCGTAATAGATTCATCTGTACAATTCTATTCTGTTTTCAATCTAATTGGGTAATACTGGGTGAAAACCGGGTAATTTCACCAATAAACTATTCTGTTTCTTTCTTGTCATTTCTATGGGGAAATGTTTTTTTTTGTATCATGTTGACAAGTAGATGTTTGTGTTTGATAGAGAAGGACTGTATGAATAATTGAAGTCTTTGGCATGTGGAATGCTTTAATACACTAACAGAAATTATATCAGGCTGATATCTGTGGTTTTATTTGAAAAAGGAGGCTGTACATGTTCGAAGAAATTAAAAAAGAGCACACTGTTATTATTGACAATCTTATGAATATGAAAAAATTGAATATTCATACAAAAGAGGGTCAGTTGGGACTGTTGTCAACAAAAAATGACATACTTACGCACATCAAAAACGAGGATGAAAATTTCTATCCTGTTCTTAAAAAGACGGCGGAGTCAAATAGCGAATTGAGAGAAACGCTTAATGCATTTGATAAAGACATGTCTGTGATATCAAAATATACGCTTGATTTTTTTGAATCTATTTTTACAGAGAAAGGGATAGACCTTGAATTGGCACTGGAAAAGTTTGTTGAAGTTCATACCACTAGGATAAAGAGAGAAGAAGCTATACTTTATGCAAAATGCGGTAACGCAACTTCAAACCAATCAGGCAACCTGGCTGCTTTTTGAACCAACTGTAATGTTTGAATGTTTCGATCGTAAGTCGGATCTGTTGGCTGAGGCTGATAGATTCGGTCTCGGTAATATTACGACAATTTAGTGCGGATAGAATCGTTGAGCAATAACGATCAAAGATCGTTGTTTCCGTCTACATCAAACCATAACTCATCCACATCATTTCTGTGAATTCTGATATTTACTTTTCCTTTAGCAATATACGAAGACAACTCGTTGATATTTCCTATTGCAAAGGAAAGGAACTCTGGATCATTTATTTCATCTCTGAGTATTTCATCATACATTCTAAATGCGGTCTCTACATCAACTTTTCCATTGCTGAGAGCAGTAACTACCTCTGCTAATTTTGATATGCAATCCGGAGAGATTTGGTGAAAGTATGCACTTTCTTCAGGTTGGGCCCAATCGGATTTTGTTATCATCAGACTATCCTTTGTCTTCTTTTCAGTTAATCGTTCTGCTAACTTCCTGCTCCAGCCCGAAAGTATGCATCAGGGCAGGAACCGTTATTATGGTGGACTCGGTTAACCTTTAAGTTTTTTTCAGTTTCAAATAATGAAATAAATTTGATTTCTTATTTATTACTGTCTTGATCTTTCCTTTGCTTGAGGTAAGTACCGTCATTACACCCGGGCCATGGCCGGCAATAACACAATCTGAATGAACTATGATGCCTATCGAAACGGCGTCAGTCTTGTAAATTCTTCCATAGGTGTGGTCAGCATCAGCAATAGCTACGAAGTCACCAAATCGAAGTGTTTCGAGTCCGAATTTTTTTACGATTTTTTTGTCGAACATCTGAATGTCATAGTCGCCCGAATAGCTATGGTTTGAACCAAGTCCAGAACCCATAATTGCTGCTGGCACAATGTGGGTTACAGGAAATGTGAGAGTTTTTTTCACTTCTTTTACTGGTATCTTTGATAAGAGAAGGGGAGATATATTCATTACGTGTATGTCCGGATAGTAGTTTGTCAATACTAATCCTGTTCCGTGTGCCTTAATCTGCATCCTGTCACCAACTACCATTTTCTCAAGGGCCTTTGGAGGGAAATCAACTATCACATGTTCTATGCCGCCGTGTTTTCCAGTTACAAAACCTTTGGTACCCTTGGCATCCCCGGACACAACTGTTACCACATTTCCGGCGCATGCCAGTGTGTTAAGCCCGGCGTTTGGTGACCAGCTTCCTGTAGGTTTTTCTGTATTTGTTATGCTGACTCCCGGCTCTACATGATCGGCTGCCCAGCCAATTGCCGGATCCCCAATCCTGACGTTGTAAGTAATTCCTCCAACACTGGGCAGGACAAGTGGTTTGCCGTCGGCACTGATGACGTATGGTGTGTTCGCAAAGGTAGGGCTTGATATCTGCCCTATTACTGATTGCATGACTAATTTATTTACGTTTGTCTTGATCAATCTTATAACTCCTTTAGTTTATAGTATGGTGTTTTGAAAAGTAATAAACGAAATCTATGTAGCTTTCTATTGCTCGCGGTAAAGCCTTGCGTAATATTAAAATTATCTGTCAGATTAACACATTTATCGCTATTCTACCAAATAATTTTAAGCACTAATTGAGGCTTGACCACCGAACCTTATTGATGCTATATTTCCGTAGTTCAGTAATCAATAATAATGATATATTTGAGTGAATAGGTTTTTAACTGAAAAAAGCGATGGAAACATACAAAGACAAACTTGCTCCATGGGAAAAGAAAAATACATATTATAAAGATGTAAGTCTTGGTAAGAGAGTCAAAGATTTAAAAGCAGTATTGAGGAGCCAGACGGAAGAGATGATTGCGGCTCAGATTGATTCGGCAGATGAAATTGTTATAGGTCAGGGCATAACGGAAGATGCGATTCAAGAACTTGGTTATGATATAAAAAGTGTTGGGCAGGGGATGGGTGGGTTGAAGGCCGCATTTGAGTGGGGAATATCAGATGTTGTCTGGTTTATTGAAAAAGATACTGAAGAATTGCGGGATATTATGGAGAACCTTTATACGGTTCCTGATAAAAGCAGAGAGACGATCAAGTACAAAGCGGAAGGGGCTTATGCAAGAGGTAAGATGGATGATGCGCTGGAAAGTTTTATAGAATTGGAATCGTATGATAATGATATGAAATCATTAATCAATGATGATTTTTCTCTTTGTATCAGCCTTGGAATGATTTATCTTTTTCACAAAATAGATAAGAAAAAGGCCTTGGAATACTTTGATAGAGCCATAAAATTTGTCAGGCCGCATTCTACCTATTACACAAGTTATGCGTTATTATACAAGGCGTTAATAAATCGAGATCTTGGTTTTATAGAAGAAGCTGAAAAATGTGCAAGTGAGGCCGTTGGCCTTTCGCATGGATTTGCTGAAGCGATGTATCAGAATGCTCAATATAATGCCCTTCTGAACAGGCCGGAAAAAGCTATTCCATTATTAAAGAAGGCTATTAAAGGAGATATTGTTTATTGCTTAAAGATTTTGTGGGAACGGGACTTTCGGTCGATAAGCGATGAGATTGCGGAACTATATGAGGGAATCAGGAACGAGAAAAGTGAAAAAGTTAAAGAGGCGTTGGGAGAAGCTAAAAAAGATGTAATTAAGTTAACTGCTGTAGCAAAAGGAATTAAAAAGTTAGGCTATGGTGTGCCTGAGGAATGTTCAGTTGAATTGTTGGAGGAGGGAAACAGTGAAATAAATGAATTGGTAAACAATAATTCGATTTTTGATGTGCATTATGCGGGGATACTGCTTCCGCTTTTGTCTAAAAAATTTGCACAGCAAAAGGAGATTTTAAGAAGGAAAGGCAATGAAATATATATAGACGTTGATCGTCAAATACAGGATTTAAGTGCCGGGGTGAGTGGGAAAAAGAAGAAAGGTGGTACTATGCCATTCTTGATTCATTTTCTATGTGGGCAGATTGTCGCTTTGCCGTTTGGTTGGTATATTGGAGTGCCGTTGGGGATATGTATAACAGAAGGTCTTCTCTTCGCGATATGTTTTTATATAAATGTCATACAGCCACAATCCCAATGGAAAGATATTAGCGCTAAACAAAACGAGAAAGATAAGATCGAGGAAGTTGTAAAAAAATTATAGATGGAAATCTTTGATATACTCCTCTCAACGATCTTACTAAGACCATACGTTTTTCTGTTATTGGGGCTTTATTTAGTAGCCGGCAGTTTCCAGCTTGGGCTGAAGAGGATAGTTGTCTTTACCATACTGGCTTATCTTATCGCTTTCATTTCTGAGTACACATCTACCCGTATCGGTATCCCTTATGGTTTTTACCATTATACGGGCACAACCCATGGGAAAGAGTTGTTTATTTCCAATGTTCCTTTTATGGACTCGCTTTCGTATTCATTCCTGGGCTACTTCAGCTATTCTCTTGCCTTGCTGATAGTTTCACCGGTAACCAGGAAAGGGTGGAAATTTGAATTGTCGCATCCTCCCTGGTATTCAAAAAAAGTACTCTTCCTGGCCTCAATATTGTTTGTGCTTCAGGACGTGTTAATAGATCCTGTGTCTCTCAGGGGATCCAGATGGTTCCTTGGGCAGATATATTACTACCCTGTAAGAGGTTTGTATTTCGGGGTGACTCTCTCTAATTTTCTGGGGTGGTTTCTGGTAGGGCTTGCAATCATATATAGTTTTCAAAAGCTTGACTATAAGATGGGCTGGTCTAAAGAATTTGCCGGAAACGCTCTAATGGGTCCGATATTATATTTTCTGAATATGGTGTTTATTCTGTCAGTAACATTTTACATCGGTGAGTACTTCATAGGAGTGATTAGTCTCTCTATTTTCAGCGGACTTATTACTTTAACCATACTGAAAGTCCGTCATGCATTATCAATAAGTACTAGTAGCTAAAATCAATTCATATTTAGGAATTCAAACTTTTCGCTTTATCTACTTAACTTTCCGGGTCATGGCAACAGAAAAAACCTTGTAGTTTCAGGACGAAAACAGGGCGTTGAGATGCCTCTGCTTTTTGCATATCCTCCTATAATATCAGGTATTTATGTAAAACGGCACAATGAGCATGACTTCACTTGACAACATAGCATTATACTTGCTAAAATGTGTTCCGTTGTCAAAGTTGGCTTATTTATATTATTTCGTTAGGAAAGGGGATATTCAGTATGAGGATTTTTATGAACTTTGTTGTTGTAGCACTGCTTGTTGCATTTTTTCACACACATAATGTTTCTGCTGAGGAGGCAATGTCAGCAGAAGCTGCCAAAGCCGCACAGGCAAAATTAATAGAGGCACTGAAAGCATTGAAGAAGGAGATCAGGACCGAAGTTACCGTGGAAAACGGTGGTAGTATTACAGGAACTGTAAAGTGCAAAAGAGTCAAGCATCCTAAGGATGTAGTTGTTTATATCGAAGAGGTCAATGGTAACGATTATCCTGCACCTGAAGAGAAGGGTATTCTGGATCAGTTGAACCTAACATTTGTTCCTCATGTTATGGCGGTACAGAAGGGTACAAAGATTGATTTTCCAAACAGTGATAGTGTCAGGCATAATCTTTACTCTCCGCCGGATTGTTGCAATCAGTTTAATCTAGGTACTTATGATGTCGGTGTTGTTAAGACTGTTAATTTTGATAAGGTTTGTTCCATACCTCTTTTGTGCAATGTACATGCAGAGATGTCTGCATTTGTTTTGGTACTGGAGAATCCGTACTTTTCCGTTACCGGCAAAGATGGTGTTTTCAAGATAGACAATGTACCACCAGGTACCTATAAGGTAAGTGCATGGCATGAAAAGTTGAGAACTGTTACCAGCGATGTAACTGTTGAGGCAGGAAAAACAGCAAATGCTGATTTTAATTTAAAGAAGAAAAAGTAAACAATGGGTTGCCAAACTACATCGGACGAAAAGACAATAACTGATGATAAAGTTGTAAATCGAAGGAGAGTGCTATATCTACTTGGTTGGGGCTTTATAGGAGTATTTCTGACTTCAGTAGTTGGTTCTGCCATCAGGTTCTTTTTTCCACGTATTATTTATGAGCCTCCTACAAAATACAAGGTAGGCTATCCTCTTGAATATACTTTAGGAGTTAGTGAAAGGTTTAAAAAACAATTCAGGGTATGGATAGTTAGAGAGGCTGACAGGATATACGTGGTTCAGGCTAAATGTACTCATCTGGGTTGCACTCCTAACTGGCTGGCATCCGAAGGGAAGTTCAAGTGTCCATGCCATGGAAGCGGCTTTACTCCTGATGGGGTCAATATTGAAGGTCCTGCTCCAAGACCATTGGAACGGTTTAAGGTTGCGCTGTCTGAAGATGGGCAGATTATGGTTGATGAGAGTGTGAGGTTCAGGGGAGAGCGTGATGAGTGGCAGAAACCAGGTGCATTTCTTCCGATTTAGTTGTTTTAGAGTTATTGGGTGTATATTTTGGTAGTGAAAGATATGGTTTGCTGTTTTAGACATTTCTTTAATCATTAAGCTTTAGATAGAACGGTATAGCCGATTCAGGCTATACCGTTTATTTTGCATTCATAGTATAACGCATTATCCGGTGTTCTCCCGGCGAGCATCTACTGATGCGAGGCAAGATATCCGACATGACCGGTGGAATCTGCCTTTTTTTCTGATACAGATGGACAGGGGGCTGTGGTTGAGCGATAAAGATGAAAAAGACAAACTGGATATACGGGAATTAATAAAGACAAAATGTGTTCCCAGTGCGGTTGTACACACCATAAAGAATTCGCAAATTTGGCGTTCCTTTTTCCGTCATAGCCTTGTTGACACTCCAAAGACAAGGATGCAAACCATAATCAGTAATGTATTTCTCCATCTCCATCCTGCCAAGGTAAAAAGGCATGCTCCAATGTTCAAGTTTACGTGGTGCATGGGCGGCATAACCTTTTTTACATTCCTTGTTCTAACAATTACCGGCGTTGCCCTGATGTTCTACTATCACCCAAATGTAAGAGATGCATACTGGGATATGAAAGGATTGGAGAACCATGTGCCTTTTGGTCTACTCCTGAGAAATCTCCACAGGTGGGGCGCGCATCTAATGGTAATAACTGTATGGTTCCATATGTTCAGGGTATTTATGACAGGTTCCTATAAACCTCCAAGAGAATTTAATTGGGTAATCGGCGTTGTTCTTTTGGTCTTCACATTACTTTTGAGTTTTACCGGATACCTGCTTCCATGGGACCAATTAGGCTTCTGGGCTGTAACAGTAGGTACTAACATGGCAAGGTCAACACCTATTATGGGGCATGAAGGTCCTTTTGGTGAACTGCTTGGTATGACTGCTTATAACGACATAAGGTTTGCGTTGTTAGGTGGATCGATGGTTGGTGGCAATGCTCTTTTAAGGGCGTATATATGGCATTGTATTGGATTGCCGCTAATAGTTAGTATATTCTTAATAGTACATTTCTGGAGAATCCGTAAGGACGGAGGAATTTCCGGTAAGCTGTAAGATTGCTTAATATAGTTAATCATTAGAAGGAGAAGAAGTGGAAAACCTTTGGCACATAATAAGTAAACCTGACAATATTCCGATAGTCGGTTTGATGGTCCTGTTGGTTTTTTTTACGTGGCTGGCATTCAGCCAGGCGTTTGAACATGACCGGCGAAGTAAAAAAGAAAAAAAATAGTTATTATTTATTATATAGAGGAATGATCAAGTGGATTATAAGGTTGTCCAGGCTGATGAGAATTGGTTCAGAGAGAATATAAGCTGCCAATATGCTTGTCCTGTTAATACTCCTGCGTCCAGTTATATTGAGCGGATTCAGGAAGGGGATTATGATAGTGCATTGGGTTTGAACTATATGGCAAACCTGTTTCCGCATATTCTTGGCAGAGTATGTACGCATCCATGCGAGAGTGCTTGCCGCAGGGGTAAGATTGATGAGCCTGTATCAATCTGTTCACTTAAAAGAGTTGCTGCTGATTTTGCAGAGAAAGAATATCCAAAAAGACGTTCAGCTGCAAAAAAAACTGAGAAGAAAAAGAAGGTTGCCATAATAGGAGCCGGTCCTTCCGGGCTTGCTGCCGGTAATGATTTAGCTGTTATGGGGCACGATGTTACAATTTTTGAGGCACTTCCGATGGCCGGGGGTATGTTAAGTGTAGGTATTCCTCCTTACAGGTTGCCATGGAATAAAATAGAGGGCGCCGTTGACTGGGTTGAGAAACTTGGTATAAAGCTCAAATTGAAGAGTCCTATAAATACTCTGGAAAAATTTGATAAATTAGTCGAAAAATATGATGCTGTATATATCGCAGCAGGTGCGCATAAATCGATGGCATTGGAGATACCGGGAGAAGATCTGAAAGGTGTTGTACACGGTATCACGTACATGAAAGATATTAATCTTGGAAAACAGAAAAAAGTACCATCGAGGGTTGCTGTGGTGGGAGGGGGATTTACGGCAATTGATTGTGCGAGATCATCCCTGAGATTAGGCGCCAAAGAGGTTTTTATAATATATAGAAGAACATTGAAAGAGATGCCTGCCGGTGAGCTTGAAGTAAGCCTGGCAGAAGAAGAGGCAATAAAAATACTATACCTGACAACACCAATAAAAATATCCGGAGACAAAAAAGCAAAAGTAACGGCTTTGGAATGTATTAAGAACAGACTGGGAGAACCTGATGCGAGTGGAAGAAGAAGGCCGGAACCTATTCCCGGAAGTGGATTTACATTGCCTGTAGACATGGTTATTGCGGCAATAGGCCAGGCACCGGATGCGGGGTTTATGGCTGGTAAATCAGGTGTTGAATTTACAAAGTGGGGTAATATTAAGGTTGATGACAAAAGTTTTATGACAAGCAGGAAGGGTGTTTTTGCCGGAGGAGACTTCATAACCGGACCAAGGAATGCGATTGAAGTGATTGGTGATGGTAGAAAAGCTGCCACGGCCATAGATAACTATCTAAGTGGTAAAAAAGAAACAAGGTATGATTACTTCTTCAAGGATAAAGAGCCGGCGAGAAACGATCTCGGGTATGAAAAAATACCGCGTCAGAAACAGGATGCTGTGCCGATGGGTACAAGATGGGACATTGACAAGGAGGTCGAACTCGGCTTCTCCGAAGAGAGTGCTTCCAAAGAAGCGGACAGATGTCTGCTCTGCCACTATAACATATTTATAGATGAAAAATGTGTGCTTTGTGGAGGATGTATTGATGTCTGTCCTAACAACTGTATCGCAATGATTTCCCGGGACAAGGTTGATACAGATGATATGCCGGACGGATCAGTACCGGATGACTGGGATGCAGTTATGGCCATAGACGAGGAGCAGTGTATCAGATGCGGCCTTTGCGTAAAGAGGTGCCCGGTAGATGCAATAAAGATGCAGCGGTTTTCATATGCCGAAGCTGCGGTGTAAGAGATAGTAATAATAAAAAGGAAATTTAAGTGTCAGACAAAAAAAATAGTGAACAGAAAAGATATCGTGCGTTGGCTTTTGTCAAGGGAGACTCACTGGCAAAGGAGAAGGATTCACACGTGTCTGAGGATGAACTTCCAACCTGGCCGTATCTGGTGAGGAAGGAGTTTCTTGCAGCTATAATCGTAACTATAATATTGCTGGTCTGGTCAATTGCGCTTAATGCGCCATTAGAGGATCCTTCAGATCCCAGCGTGACACCTAACCCCGCAAAGGCGCCATGGTACTTCCTGGGACTGCAGGAGATGCTTGTATATTTTGACCCATGGATAGCGGGAGTGATGTTTCCTTCATTAATAGTAATGGGGTTAATGGCGATGCCTTATATTGATGTAAATCCGAAAGGTAATGGATATTATACCTTTAAGGAGAGATGGTTTGCGATACTGACGTTTTGCTTTGGGTTTCACATTCTCTGGATTCTATTGATAATAGTAGGAGTGTTTATGCGTGGGCCCGGCTGGTTGTGGTTCTGGCCGTGGCAGGAGTGGGATGCGCATAGAATAGTAGCTGACACAAATTATGACCTGACACAGTTTATAGGTATTGATTCGAAATCTCTGCTGGGTTCTGTTATTGGTGGTGGTGTTATCACTGTCTACTTCTTTCTGGGTATGGTGATACCATATCTTTTTCTGAAAGTAACAGAGAATCGGACGCTTGAGAAATTGGGAATGGTAAGATATTCACTGGTGGCATTCTTGTTCCTGTCTATGATGGGATTGCCGATCAAGGTATTCCTTAAGCTGGTCTTTCACTTGAAATACATTTGGGTTACACCATGGTTTAATATATAAACCTTTTCTTGCTTTAGTCATTCTTATCGGGGACATGTGACAGGTATTTTCGGAATTTGTTGATGATCTCTGTGTTCTTACCGTCTCTTTTCGCGAGAAAATCCTTGATGTCATCAATAACTTCTCTTTTCTTAGTGTTCTTTGTTTTTGACTTTGCGGTGTCAAATGCTTCCATATCGAGTTTGTCAAATCCCAGCTTATTCATCCGTCTCGACGCAAACTGCATAGACTCATCCCTTATCTCCGACAGAAATGCTGAGGTTATTACTTTGTATCCTTTTTCTTTTGCGCGTATTTCCATCAGTTTGTAAATTCCGGGCCTTACAAAATCAGGGGCGTTTTTCACCCGTTCCAACGCCTCGGTTTCCCACTCAATTTTTCCGTTTTTAGCGGGTTTCTTTTTGAGTAGTTTCATAAATGGAAACATCGCTTTCTTATCTCCAGCCATCTTTTCCTTTGCTTCCTTCATGATGTCCGGAGTTATCTCGGAATATCCTTTCTCTCTTGCGTATTGTTCTACTCTTTTTATTACCATCCCTTTTCCAAAGGAAGGTACTTTACCCAGCCTTTTCTTTGCGTCTTCACTCCATGATAGCTCGAATTTCTTTTCTAAACCGAATGTGTTTTCTTCTTTGAATTTCAGTTTTTCCCCTCCATGTTTTCCAGGTTCATAATCACACCATGAATCTTCTTCCATTTGATCACCTGTTGTAACCAGAGCCCTCGCACGGCAACCCTTGCACATTGACTCAAACTCACACTCTCCGCACCTGCCTTTTAGATCGGCCGTCCTTAATTCATTTAAGATGTCAGAGTTGTTCCAGATGTCGGCAAAGCTTTTTTCCAGTAAACTCCCACAGGACGTATCCATATAAGGACATGGAGTGACGTTTCCTTCCGGTGTGATTCTGCAATAATTAGTTCCTGCAGGGCATCCGCCTGAATAATATTTAACTAAAGCCGATTCCGGATTCATCTCGTATGCTATTCTTCTGTAATGCGGAGCACACTTTGCACTAACGAGCATTTTTCCCTCGTACTGGCCGTGGAGTTTGTAGATCTGCTTCAGCGCGTCCTCGTACTGTTCTGATGTGATATCAGTGATATCCTGGCCTCTTCCCGTGCAGACGAGGAAGAAAAGATTAAAAACCCTTGCTCCCATATCGTTTGCAAAGGCGACTAGTTCTGGAATCTCACCATAATTTTTTTTGAATACTGTCGACTGTATCTGTATCTCCAACCCTTGTCTTTTGCATGCCTTCATCCCTTCGACTGCCTTTTTCCAAGAACCCTTCGCACCTCTAATTGAATCGTGGATTTCAGGATGTACAGAATCCAGGCTTATCCCGATTCCGGAGAAACCGTTGTCCTTTAGTTTTTTCGCCATTTCGTCATCAATAAGACAGGCATTAGTGCCAAGAAGGACCATCATCCCTTTCCCTGCAGCGTGACGGGACAGATCGAAGAGGTCTTCTCGCAGGAGCGGTTCGCCACCTGTTAAGATGAGAATCAGGTTTGGATTTAGTTCTGCAATCTCGTCTATAACCTTAAGTGCTTTTTCAGTGTCTAGCTCTTCAGCGGCCTTTGCCGAGCCGCATTGTACCTGATTAAAGTTAGGAGTATCTTGGCCGGGTGCGGTATCTGTCAGGTTTGCATCTGTCTGGACATTATCAGCCAGAAGATAACAATGAGTGCACAGTAAATTACATGCTTTT
>CAYTGO010000034.1:0-2011 GCA_964437425.1 uncultured Candidatus Scalindua sp. | reverse complement strand
CTGGACATTATCAGCCAGAAGATAACAATGAGTGCACAGTAAATTACATGCTTTTGTGAGATTCCAGGAAATTACGTGAGGTATGGATTTCATTTTTAGAATATTAAACAAATTATGATAGATTAAGGCTAATTTGATTGCAAGCTAATATTGCCGTAATTGATTCTTTCAGAATCGTCTTAATCTTGTCTGTTGATATTGTATTATTCGCAGGATTTATAAAGGTAAATTATAGATAGGTAAAATAGTGCCGAATATCTTTATCCTGCGTATTTAGAAATACTTACAGAAAATAATACCATGGCCATTTTACCTTAAATTTTTTGTCATTATTGTTGCATAAATTGCGAATTTCTGATTATATAGTATCTGTTTATCCAGTAGACATAGCAATGAAAAAACATATTTTTCGTCTTTTGTTAGACATTGAGATGATAAAGATATTTGCAGGTAAAAAGTCGTGGCAGCTATCGTGTAATATGCATGCTGTCAAAATAAAAACACGTCGTCAGAATCTCCCTTTATCTGAGGTGGGAATTACATCATGAAAAAAGAAGAAGAAAAATCATACGCAGGTCTGTATCTGTTTCTGAGTTTTATACTTGTCTTGACGATGGCATGGGCGGTGTGGAATGAGGCGGTGGGAAAAAGACCATGGAAAACGTATCAATCCCGGTTTTATGAGTTAGAGAAAGAGAAGGTTAGAGGGGAATACGGCGAGGCGATGACGGCATTTAATCAACCTGATGTTCAGGATAAATATAAAGAAGCTCAGAGAAAGCTTGCGGAAGCGTGGGGCAGGTTTAATACACCGACCGTTCAGCAGGAATACATAAAAGTATTCCGGGAGTTGAATGTCCTGGATAAAAAAGAGTTGCCACCTCTAAAGTTTGAAACCATGGTTACGCGGAATAAGATGCTGGAAGAGGAGTACCTGTATGGAGAACACAAGGATGATGAGTCGGTAAAGAAGATAGCGGAACTGGAGGAGCGTGGTAATGAGTTGACGGCAGAGGTTGAGCAGCTGGAAGAGAAGAGAGCTGGATTACAAAAGAACCTGGATGAATCCATGCATGATATAAATATGTATGCGGACGAGTTGAAGGCATTTACCAATGAGATGAATGGATATCAGGAGTCGATGGAGAAAATGAAGTCGCAAAGGCCGTCTCTGCAGATATACCAGGTGCATCTTGAGGATATTAACGAGGCGGACAGGTGTATGTCGTGTCATATAGGTATTAATCGGAAAGAGAGTGTTTCCGGAGAGCAGCCGTATGCAAGTCATTCAAGGAGGGATGTCTATCTTGGCAATCATCCACCGGAGCAGTTTGGTTGTGTGTTATGCCATGAGGGACAGGGAAGGGCAACTATCAGCCCTGAGAAAGCACATGGCGAAGTGGAGTACTGGTTGAAGCCGATGCACAGAGGCAAAGTGGCGCAATCCTCATGCACCAAGTGTCATGATAAAGGTGAGGAGTTGGTAGGAGGAGAGGGTATTGCGAAAGGGATAGCGTTGTTTGAAGAATTAGGTTGTTTCGGTTGTCATGAAACTAAAGGGTTTGGTGAAGACCGGAATAGTATGATAGGGCCTGATTTAACAGAGATAGGCAGTAAGGTGAATCCCGGATGGTTGCTTGATTGGTTGAAAAACCCTAAACATTTCAGGCCAAGTACAAGGATGCCTGATTTCAGGTTAGAAGAAGAGGATGCCATGGCGATAACGTCATATCTCTGGCAGAATTCGGAAGGTTTTGATCCAGGTGAGCCACAGGCATTTGATGATGAGACGATAGACGAAGGGGCATATTTATATGAGAGTATAGGGTGTCTCGCATGCCATAGTGAACTGGAGGAAGATGGCCGTATCCACGGGCCTAATCTTTCCCGTATTGGTGACAAGTCCAATTATGAGTATCTGGTAAGTTGGCTATTAGCGCCTAAAGCACATCAACCGAAAACAAGTATGCCTGATATGAAACTTGACGAGGAAGATGCGAAGTATGTAGCG
>CAYTGO010000033.1:0-32990 GCA_964437425.1 uncultured Candidatus Scalindua sp. | reverse complement strand
ATGGCACTAATTATAGATACTAAAAAATGACAAAAAGACTCCTACAGGGTAACCAAGCAATAGCCCTGGCTGCCATAAAAGCCGGCTTAAATTTTTATGCCGGATATCCCATTACGCCAGCGTCAGAAATTTTACACGAACTGGTTAACAAGAAAACAGTCAAAGTTTTGCAGATGGAAGACGAAATAGCCTCTATTAATGCGATTATAGGTTCATCTCTGGCAGGTGCGAAATCCATGACAGCAACCTCAGGTCCGGGATTCTCACTTATGCAGGAAAGTATTGGCCTTGCTCATATGATGGAAATTCCGCTAGTCATTGTAAATGTTCAACGTGTTGGCCCCAGTACAGGCATGCCAACATTTCCCGCGCAGGGAGATATACTACAATGTAAATATGGCAGTCATGGCGATTACTTCCCCATAGTCTTTTATCCAAATTCGGTCGCAGAACTTTATGAATTTACCTTTAACGCATTTAACGCTGCGGAAGAATCACTCAGCCCGGTAATCCTTTTAAGTGACAGTTATGTAGGGCACCTCTACGAAACAATTGAGGAGACTGATTATCCTGTATCGAAAAGAACTTTGGCTCCATTGGGAACATCCAATAGGCACTTCACAGGCCTTACTCACGCAGATTCAAAACCGGCAACATCTGACCCTGAAATACACAAAAAATTAATAAAACGTTTAGAGGCAAAGCAAAAAAAAGTATCCAGAAAGTATAATGATTACGAATATATAGAAAATAAAAATTCCGACACCCTCTTGATAGCGTACGGTGCAATGTCAAGGGCCGCATATGAATTCAAAGGAGATTTCGCAATTTATAGACCGATAAGGATTTTACCAATAGTAGAGAAAATCAAAGATGTAGCAAAAAAATATAAAGAAATTGTCGTAATGGAGATGAACACTGGACAATATTCGAGTGAGGTTGAAAGATTGCTGCATAGAGAAGTCAAGCCTATCCCAATCCTGGGAGGCAAAATAGATTTAAACGAGATTGCGTCAAAGCTAAGGAAAATCAAAAAGAAAAAATGACCAAAGAACTTACATACCTTAATTATCTGAAACAGGAGAGATTACCACACCAATGGTGTCCCGGATGTGGTAACGGAATTATTCTTAAGCTTGCTTGCATGGCCATGGAAAAACTGGATTTTCAGCAAAAAGGAACCGTTATGGTATCAGGTATTGGCTGCTCAGGAAGAAGCGCCGGTTTCTTTGACCTAGATTCAGTACATACGGTCCACGGGAGAGCGCTTCCGGTTGCCGAAGGGATCAAACTGGCTAATGAAAAACTAAAT
The DNA here is from genome assembly GCA_964437425.1 of uncultured Candidatus Scalindua sp. Classification (GTDB taxonomy): domain Bacteria; phylum Planctomycetota; class Brocadiia; order Brocadiales; family Scalinduaceae; genus Scalindua. Next base: position 31,678 of record CAYTGO010000033.1, on the reverse strand, counting down.
GTAATGGTTATCAGTGGTGATGGAGATCTTTTTGGAATAGGAGGAAATCATCTCCTACATGCATCCAGGAGAAACACTGACATCACGGTAATATGCATTTCAAATGCAATATACGGCATGACAGGAGGGCAGTGCTCTCCCACTACTGAAATATCTTCTAAAACGCTGACAACACCAAGGGGGAATGAGGACTCTCCTATTAATGTGCAGGCATTAGTTACTGCGCATAACTGCTTTTATGGCCGTTCTACAACGTTCCATTTTAACCACGCATTGAAGTGTATTTTTGAGGCGTTACAACACAAAGGATTTTCTTTTGTAGAGATAAAGAGTCAATGTATTACAAATGACGGTCGTAGGCGTGGCTATAAAAACTCATATGAAATGATGATGTCATACAAAGAAAACTATAAAATTAACAACAATACAAATGTATTAGATGACAACGAAATTGGAATGATAAGATGAAATACACTATAAAAAAACTTGAAGAGCACGAAGTTAAGGACACGATTAAACTTTTCAGATCAATAATTGACGAATTGCACGCAGACAGCTCTAAAGTAGAACGTTCACACTACAAAGCAACTCACCCGATTAATAAAGTAAGAAAGCAATTGGACGATAAGGATAACGTCTATCTGATAGGAAAATTGGGAGATGAAATTATCAGCTTTATGTTTGCCCTGGTTTCTGATGGTATCGGCAATATCCATTGGTCTGGTGTCAAACCGGAGTATAGAAAAGAAGGATACGCAAAACTACTTTTGGACAAAACAATTAAAGTATTTATAAAAAAATCATGTCACGAGGCCAGAGTTTTTATATATCCGGAAGCAAAAGGTGCATACAAACTGTTCAAAAGCTTTGATTTTGAAGAAAAATCATTCATCGATGAACAGTTCTTTGGTATCGGCATTATTTTAATGGAAAAAACGCTGGCGCCAGTACCTCTTAAGAAAATAGCAAAGAAAATAATACTTGCCGGTGAAGCAGGGCAGGGCATCAAACTCATGGCACACACCCTAGGCAATATACTGGCCAAGATGGGGAAAGAGGTATCGCTTAATATTATTTACGGCTCAGCTGTACGCGGAGGTGAAATAACTGCAGAATTGATCTATTCTGACGAGAAGATAGACACCCCATTCTTTGATAAAGCTGACCTGGGTGTCTGCTTATCAAAAAGCAAAAAAGAGGCCATTAATGCCAAAGAGTTAATTGTGGAAGCAGACGCATATGATAGCGATCTCATCCATCCTATACCTGATGTAATGCCGTTCGCTAAAATTGCTATGGACCAATTCCATAGCCATGTATTTGTAAACATGATAGCACTGGGAAGATTGCTCAGCATCATTGGTATAAAAATCGAGAAGGTAGATTTTGAGTCAGAATTTCAATCAAGGTTCCTTGAAGAAAATACCCGTGCGGTAAAATTTGGCTATACATACATGGATAATAAATAAGGAAAACTTTAAACACTTTAGCTCACTTTGTATGCAGAAATCCATTGTTCTAATAATAAGAGACGGCTGGGGCATAAATCCGAACCAGGACCATAACGCCGTAAAAAATGCCCATACACCAAATACAGATTCTCTTCTGAAGAAATATCCAAACACCATACTGGACGCATCAGGCACAGCAGTAGGCCTACCGGAAGGTTATCAGGGATCTTCGGAAGTAGGCCACCTTAATATTGGTGCGGGAAGAATCGTAGAGCAGGAAATCACCAAAATAACCGCCAACATTCAAGATGGTACTTTCTTTAATAGCCCCATCTTCCGGAAAGCCATTAAAAACGTTATAGATAATAATTCATCACTCCACCTGATGGGTCTCGTACAGGACGAAGGTGTGCACGCACACCAGGACCATCTTTTCGCAATCATGAAACACGCGAAGGAGCAAGGTGTCAAACAACTATGTATACATTTCTTTGCAGACGGGAGAGATTCAGCACCGAAAAGTACCATAAACTATCTCCGTACCCTTAATGAAAAAATAGAAGAGTATGGTATAGGAAAAATTGCTACGTTCATGGGCCGATACTATGCAATGGATAGAGGCAAGGAATGGCAGCTCACAACAACTGCATACAATGCTATAACAAAGGGAGAAGGGAAAAAGATAGACACCAAAGAAAACCTGGATGATGCGATACAGGAAACCTACAAAACAAAAACACCAAATGGCAAGGATATGTTTGATGAATATATACCACCCCTGATAATTGGGGGCTATGAAGGACTCAATGATGGAGATTCCGTCATACACTTCAACTATAGACAGGACAGGGCTACCCAATTAACAATGGCATTTATTGAAGACGACTATCCGGGCGAAAGGTGGAAAAAGTTTGATATAGTTTATTGCGGCCTCACCAGGTATTACGATACATTTCCCTTTAACATTTTGGAGCCGATGGATGATGGCGGAGGAATGGACAATCTGCTCAGTCAAATTCTGAGCCAGAGAGAAATGAAACAGATCCGCATTTCTGAAACTCAGAAATACAGTCATGTAACATCCTTTGTTAACGGCAAACGCACTGAACCATTTTCTGGAGAAGAGCAGATAGAGATCAAGGGAACTTTCGACCCCGCCACTTTCGCTGACCACCCGGAAATGAACGCGTACGATGTTACAGAAGAGGCCGTAAAAAAAATAAATTCAAACGAATTCACCCTGATGATCATAAACCTGGCAAATTGCGACATGGTCGGTCATACCGGCATCCTTGAGGCGGCAAAGAGAGCAGTAGAGGTTGTCGATGAATGTGTAGGAACTTTAGTGGAAAATATTTTGTCAAAAAACAAAATAGCCTTGATTACAGCTGACCACGGAAATGCAGAAGAGATGATAGATTACAAAACAGGCATACCAAAGACATCTCATACGAAAAACCCGGTAGAACTTATTTATGTTGCCGAAGATTATGAAAACATAAAATTAATTGAAAGAGGTACCCTCTCAGACATTGCGCCTACGATCTTATATCTGCTAAACATAGAAAAACCAGTTGAAATGACCAGTAGGAATCTAATAATTACAGATTAATAATAGTCTTTCATTTTTTGTTAATAAATGATAGGAGTATTTCAGACTAACAGAAAAAATTACAACTATACACCTCACTGATTTACACTTAGGCCTTCATTGCAAGAATTGATTTTATTCCTGTATGCTCAGACAAGCCGATATTATGGTAGTAACTGTGAATATTAATTGATAATGTATACACGTAATTTCCAGAAATAAAAGTACTGATAACGGTTTAAGAAGTAATAGCATTTTTTTAAAGACTTGGTTCTGCAAGTTGAGGAATTTTTGTGACTAAAGAAACTATTAAGTGTCCGGATTGTGGCTCAGTAATTGAATTATCAGAGGCTATTTCACATGATATTGAAGTAAGGTTGAAGCAACAATACGAAAATAAAATCGGAAAGACGAAAAAGGCTATTGAAGAGAAAGCAAAGAAAGAGGCGCAGGAATCATTAAACATCAAGATTTCCGATTTAAGTGAGCAACTGGAGGAAAAAACCAAAAACTTGAAAGAAGCTCAAAGGCAAGAGCTTGAGCTTCGAAAGAGACAGCGCGAACTTGAGGAGAAAGAGGAGAAATTAGAGCTGGAACTTAGTCGTAAAATTGATGCTGAGCGTCAAAAAATAATTCAAAAAACATCTAAAGAATTTGAAGAAACCCATCGGTTGAAAGATGCGGAAAAGGATAAGCAACTTGATGATATGAAAAAGCAGATAGGTGAACTCAAGAGAAAGGCTGAACAGGGCTCGCAACAAATGCAGGGTGAGGTGCTGGAGCTGGAACTGGAAGAATCATTGAAAGAGGAATTCCCATTTGACGATATTGAGCCGGTCGCCAAGGGAATAAAAGGTGGTGACATTATACAAACAGTAAAAACACAATCAGGACGCATCTGCGGAAAAATCTTATGGGAAACAAAAAGAACAAAGAATTGGAGTGATTCCTGGATCCAGAAACTAAAGGATGACCAACGTGATGCAAAAGCGGATTTAGCCATCCTAGCATCTGAAACCTTGCCAAAGGGCTTTCATCATTTTAGACTGATATCCGGTGTATGGGTAACGGACATTCTTTCTGCAGTGAGCCTTGCATTAGCATTGAGAGTAGTACTGATTCAAGTTGCAAGAGAGAGGGAAACACAGGTCGGCAAAAAGGAGAAAATGGAAATTGCCTACAATTATCTGACCGGGCAGGAATTTAGAAATAGAGTGGAAGCAATCGTAGAATCTTTTACTGCGATGAAGGCGGATCTTGAAGCAGAAAGGCGTGCAATGCTGAAGATTTGGTCCAAACGGGAAAAACAGATGGAAAGGGTAATCTCTAATGCTGCGGGTATGCACGGAGATCTTCAAGAGATAGCAGGAACTTCACTACCTACTATCAAAATGTTAGAACTGCCAAATGATGATGAATAGTAAAAGCTCTACCTGACAAATGGTAGTAGTCTTCTCACCTTGCTCTCCCCTCTTTAGTTCTAATCAAAAAAATTTTGACAGATGTGAACTTTTTTACAGAAAATTATGTTGTAACGACTGAAGTATTATTTTTTCAATAATTTTGGAAGGAGCTGAAATATGGTAGTAAAATGTAAGTCATTAGTCATGTTTGTCGCATTAGTAGGTATTTCGTGCATGGTACTTAATTTTGCAGGAATGGATGCACAGGTTTATGCGCATGGTTCCTCAGCCGCCAAATCAAGTGAGTGCCCGTTAGATAAAGGCGGAAAATGCTCAGATGACAAAGGTTGCAATAAGAAATCTAAATGCGACAAGGGTGGAGGCCACAAGATTGACAAAATGATGGACCTTACCCGCTGCGCAAAAAAGGAATTACTAAAGGAAAAAATTAAAGCGAATCTTGAGAAAAAAATAGGTTCAAAACTGGATCAAATTGCTGATCTTCTTGTTGATGCAATGCTTGACGAATACAGATCTGCTATACAAGGTAAAGCACGCAATTCCACATTGGAAAATAATATAAGAGAAGTATTCACCAAAAAAGGCCCTCAGTAACATCAGTATAAGCATGTTAGCAGGTTACCTGCCCGTATATATTTTCGGTACGGGCAGGTCGGCTGCCAGCCCCAAACTTTTTTCAATAACCACGAAACTTACCGAATCCTCGGAACATGCATAAAAAAAGTCCTCAATACCCTTTAACGGATATTGAGGACACTATTACTACGGTCGTGTTTTATTATAGCGATTCTACACTTCTTACGTACAACTCTTTTCGATAGTTTATACAGTAAAAAGCATGAGTACTCTTTGTAAAATATACTTATAATTTGACAACGTTTGCTGCTTTGCTACCCTTTTCGCCTTCTTCAATGTCAAACTCTACCTGATCTCCTTCTGAAAGGCTTTTAAAGCCTTCAGCCTGGATCGCGGTATGATGAACAAAGACATCGTCACCATTCTCCGGTGTAATAAAACCAAAACCTTTTGAATCGTTAAACCACTTTACTGTTCCAGTCGCCATAATAAAAACCACTCCCTTCAATAAAAAAACTAAAAAAAAAAGGCGGCAAGATTGGAAAACCTTGCCGCCTTACTAATGTTTAAAACATATAATCTGACGCTACAGTACAACCAATACTACCCGCAATTTCGAATTACACATAAAGGTAGCAAACATTATTTGTAAAAGCAAGAAAAAATAAAATAAATAAAATTATTATAGTAAGCAGATTTCCTATAGTTTATGGATTACGATTTGGCACAAAATATTAGAGATTTGGCACATAAGGTAAACTGATATTTTTCCTGTTGATTTTACCGAACAACATCACTATTATTAGCGAGAATCCTTGAACACTTTAAAATGTCATAAGGTCTGATAAAAGAAGGACGTATTTTACACTGGAGTGTATTATTATCTTTAAATACGGGCTCTATTTCCGGAATTTTTTGCAACTATAAGTGAAGGATTTAGAATATGAATATTTTAGTAGCTCTTGATCTATCCAGTGCCTCACAGAAGATATTAGATAAAGCAAAAACCCTCGCGTTAGCACTGCCTGCTAAAGTATGCTTACTCCATGTTATTGAAGGTGAGCCGGATTTTCTGGACGACGAGCCGGATTTGCAGAACTCAAGTGACCAGGGCCAGCAGGAATTTCCTCAGGAACATAAGAACTTACAAAAAGAGGTTGACGGACTCAGGCAATCAGGCATAGAGACTAAAGGACTTCTCTCACAGGGTTCCGTTGTAGATGTTATTCTTCAGAAATCAAAGCAACTTGAAATTGACATAATTATTGTTGGTACCCACGGACATGGAGGTGTTCATCACATGATATTTGGCAGCGTTAGTGAAGGAGTGTTACGAGACACTTCCTGCCCTGTTCTTGTTATACCTACAATAGATCGGAAATAATTATTCACCGGTTCGTCCGGCCCGGGAGACATAACTATGGAAGCAACAGCTTTTCAACGATTCATACTGACAAATCTGTACAATCTCTGGAAAGAATATGGCTCCAGTAAAGTAAAACCTTTAGAATCATTAATAGAAGAATACGATTATAAAGAAAAAAATATCAGAAAACCGATGAAAGCCCTTATCTCAGCAGGGCTTGTTGATTCTGATTCGTATAGTGCATGGTTAACAAAAAAAGGTATTAGCCAAATGGAAGCGACCAGTCGTTCTGACGACAGCGCCGTTACCCAGGAATACAAAGCACCGGTCAATATCACAGCAACCTTTCTCAAAAACTTTGAACAGGCAATCGCCAAATCCGAAGTACAGTCACCCGAAAGAGAGATGTGGTTGCACGGCATAACACAGATCGATCAAAATCCCATACTCCTTAAAACATTGGAGTCTGCTCTTAAAGCTACAATAGACAGCAAACCTTCTTGAATTTCGCCAAAAACTGCAGCTGGATGGCAATTGTATACTTGTGATTTGCACTCATTAGTTGAAGTTACGATATGTATTAATCTCTGATCATCCAGTAATTCTGTCTGAAATATCTATTCTTCAGGGATTAATTATTTCAATGTTTCCACCACAGTATACGTTATTTGAAATGGCGGCTTCTATCGCCAGTCTGGCTATCTCCTCCGCGCTCTTTTTTTGATCATACAGTACGTGCATCGCTCCAATCGCGTAATCACGGCCAGCCCCGATAGCGTAAAATTTCAGGAACTCTGTTACACACATATTTGATGACACAAAAAAGATTCGTTTTTTCGTAGCTATCAGAAATGATGAATCCAGCTCACCAAACGGTGAATCTGCATCATCACATTGATTCTTTACAAATGAATATTTCTCATGCAAGACCGGCCATAGCTTCTTGAAAAACAGAAAAATCTGCTGTTTGGTTGTTAATCTGACCTGTTTTTTACCTTTCAGATAATCATCCAGGATGTTGTCATATAGGCCCCAACCGGCACCGGCAACCACCGCAGAACCTATGCGCCTCAACTTAGTTTCATACAGATTATCGACACTTGTCGTATTAGAATCAAAGCACTGTAATGTGTCTGCGCCAATAACTATTTTATTATCTTTCTTAACTACAACCGCAATAGACATTATCTTCTCCCGGAAAACCTGATAAGTTTTAATAACCGCCTTGATACGTACTAATCTGTGTTCAGCCTTAGTATAGGAAAAACCGCACATAAATTATACTAAAAAAGTCGTTACTATCGAAATACGAAGAGCACAAAGAGGGTGGTAAAAAAAGTAGAAAGGCTGTAGTATAAAGGCAGATAATTGATCCTTATAAAGAGGGCAGATACTTTCTCCGGAAAGATAAATGCTATGAAGATAAACATGAATATTTTCAAAACACATTGTTGGAATAGTATAATTATAAGCTTAATTATAGCAGGGGCTGTTTTTTTGCCAAAAACAGGAATTCCCGGATTCACTATGGGTGATGAGATCAAATGTAGGAACTACTGTTGCACTATGTTTATAAAAGCAATTGGTATTATAAAAAAGCACGAAGGGAAAGAGGAAGAGAGAATACTGCATTCCAGAACCTGTGAGTTATTAGAGGATATTGATTCTCATGATTATCTGTTATGCTCGGAACTTGAATTAGCATTTAGCAAAGGGTTTGTAAAATGTAAAAGTTGTGACTTAAAGGCTACATACTACGACCCCTGTACAGCAAAATGCTGTAAATACTACGGATGGGTCATTGAACCGTTTACGGGCATCCTGCATAGAAAAGACTGCCATTTTCTGAGGGTAGTAAAGGTAGGTATGTTTCAAGATCTTGCATTTATCTGTTCCCGTCACAATACAGAAGAGGAACTTATTGATAAGGCCATTGTAGAAAGAAAAGCTAATTACAGGTTATGTAATTCCTGCTTTTGTGAAATAATACCCAAAAGGTACAGACTGCAGCCGGGGCTGTTAAGGTATTATAAGGGTGGTGAAATTGAGTATAGTTTAGACACTGTTGAATTATGTTTGATCAAGATGTTCAAATAATGGCTATTTTCTAGGAAGGTAGATCAAAACATTTTTTTAATCGCCTGAATATGCTAAAATACTTCCTTCTTTATTCTGTTTTTTCCTTAAAATCAAACTTAGTGATTTAAGTAGCCGCAACCTTCGGGTTGCGTAACTTAGTTGTAATTATCATATCCATCAGATTATGAGAAACGCAGGCTTAAGCCTGCGGCTACTAGGATTTACTATCGCTCAACATATATAAAACTATGGAAAAATATTTTAATACATGCCCAAGAGATTGCTACGATACCTGTGCCATGATTACAACAGTTGAAGATGGTAAGGCCATCAAGCTTCAGGGCAGTCCTGAACACCCTATAACGCAGGGATTCCTCTGCTGGAAGATACAAAATGCCTTAAAGTTTGTATATTCTCCCGAGCGCCTGAAACGTCCTCTGAAAAGAGTAGGAAAGAAAGGGAGTGACAATTTCAAAGAGATTACGTGGGAAGAGGCTTATAGGGTAATTGCGCACCAGATGGAAAATGTTCAGTCCAGACACGGGGCAGAAGCTATATTGCCGTTTCACTATTATGGCCACATGGGACTGCTTAATAAGCAATTGCCCCAGCGAATCTTCACTACACTAGGCACCAGTAATTGCTCACCTACAGTATGTTCAAACGCAGGACGAACAGCCATGCAGTATGTGTATGGCGGATTCTGGGGCCTTGATCCGGAAGAGATTCACACTTCCAAACTTATTATATTCTGGGGATTGAACGGGCCATGGAGCAACCTGCACGGATATAATATGGTAAAGCAGGCGGTCCGTAACGGAGCAAAGTTCTACGTCATCGATCCCTTAAAAACAGGCCAGCTAGGAAAGCACCTCGCCATTAAGCCAAACACTGACGGTGTCCTTGCACTGGGTATTGCAAATTATCTGATATCAAACAATATGTACGACAAGGAACATGTAGAAAAATATACACACGGTTTTGAACAGTTCAGGGAAGTAGCTGAGGATTTTGGCCTTGAAAGGGTTTCAAGAATAACAGACTTACCTGTAGAAGATATTAGAGAGTTGGCAGAAGATCTGTATCGGATAAGGCCGAGCTTCATTCATCTTGGGTTCGGTATCCAGAAACATCTTTACGGCGGTGAAGCCGCAAGGACGATTGCCCTCCTCCCGCCTCTGGTAGGTGGATTCAGGGTGCATTACAGCAATACAGACAGAGAAATAGACCTTGCCTTTCTCCAGGGCAAACACCTTATCAACCCGGAAACGCCGAAAACCCAGAAGATGCGTAACATGGCACAACTCGGTAAGTTACTTGAGGCTGAAGAGATAAAATTCCTTTTTGTCTTCAACACCAATCCCCTGGTAAACCTCCCAAATCAGGCACTGGTAAGGAAGGGTATGGAGAGTGAAGATATCTTTACGGTTGTGCATGATATCTTTTTAAATGATACCTGCAGCTACGCGGACATTGTCCTGCCTGCACCAAGTTTCCTGGAGTCATTTGATATCCATATATGTTATTACCACAACTATCTCTCCATAAACCAAAAGGCAATCGAACCTCTTGGTGAGTCAAAACCCAACTACCAGGTCTTTAGAGAACTTTCTGAGGCTCTTGGCCTGAATACGAAAGAGCTCTTCCCACCGGAACATGAAGTAGCAGAAGAGTTCCTTAGCAGAAGCAAGGCAGTGGATTTTACATTGAAAGACCTGGAACAGAATGGTTACTGTAAAATGAAACCCAGACCGCAAGACGAATATCTCACTCCGTCCGGTAAGATTGAAATGTACTCTCAACTTGCTGAAAAAGCTAATATTCCACCTCTCCCCGGTTACTATGAAGAGGAAAAGAGCTCGTACCCATTCCAGTTTCTAACGGTAAATCATAAACGCATCACACGATCTCAGTTTCATAATATCTGGAAGAAAGAGATAGAACCAATCGTCCTGATTAATGATGAAGATGCAAAGAAGAAAGGTATAAAAGAAGGGGATTGGGTCGTATTAAAAAATGACCAGGACACCTTGAACATGAAGGCACGTCCTACTAAGGATATAAAACAGGGAGTTACTTTAGCCTACGGAGGGCTGTGGTCTAAGCTGTGTGAGGGCAAAGGAGCAAACACCCTGACGCCGGATATTGTCCAGGATTTTGGAGGCAACGCAACATATAACTCCACCTACATTGAGATTGAAAAGCTGTAATGCGAAATGGATAAGAGTGAAAAACTGTGTATTTAAAATTCAGGAAGAGCGTTTGATATTTTATCGGGCTGGGCTGGTTTCCTTTTCCCCCTGGCCATTTTTTCAAACTGAGTAAAGTGTTCCGGTTCCCCTATCACGGCAACCTTATCTCCCACCTCTATCATGGTATTGGCACGGGGATTAAACAATATCTTTCCATTCTCTTTTTTCAGAGCTACAATTACTACCCAGTTTTTTGCTCTAATGTCTGCGTCTTTGATGGTTTTACCTGCCAATGCAGACGCCTCTTCTACTACAACCTCCTCTATCTGAATTTCCATATTACCGGCTTTTGCCGTTAATTCCAGAAAGTCTACTACAGTTGGTTTAAGTATGGTGTGGGCGATCCTGATGCCTCCAATATGATATGGTGAGACAACCTTGTCCGCCCCCGCTCTTGTCAGCTTGTAATCCGCCCCCTCTTCATTTGCTCTTGCGACTATGAAGAGCTTCTTATTCAACCCCCTTGCACTGAGTACAACGTAAAGATTCTGAGCGTCCGAATCAAGAACTGATATAAGCCCTTTTGCTTTTTCTATACCTACGCTCTTAAGAAGATCATCTCTTGTCGCGTCTCCATAGACAATTATGACATCATCATCTACATCGAGTTCCCGGGGTTCTTTTTCCACGATTACAGTTTGGATCCCCTTACGCTTTAATTCATTGCAGATTACCTTGCCCATACGGCCATAGCCGCAGACAATGTAGTGGTTTTGTAACGAATCTAATGTCTTCTTCAATTTTCTCCTCCCGAATACATCCTGAATTTCACCTTCGAATATAGCCTTTAACCCGTAATTTACTGCAAATGCAACAACGCCCAGACTAAAAAATATCAGGCCGATAGTAAAGGCCTTTCCAGTTTTTGAAAGTGGTTCTATTTCATGAAACCCTACCGTTGATAGGGTAATAACAGTCATGTAGAGGGAATCAAAGACTTCCCATCCCTCGATATAATAGTAACCGGCAGTACCTGACAGTAAAACAATAATAAAAAGGATCAGGGAAATAATTAGCTTTTTTCTAAATGTGTTTGCACTATCTTTCATTAAGGATGGAAAATTATGAAATTATATTCTGTATCAAAATAATGATGTAGATCGCTTATGTCACTTTAGACTTGTCAGCTGGAAAATTACAACAATCCAGTACATAAGTCAAGAATTTACCTGAAGTTATCCAGCCAAATCCTTAGCAATTTTATTGAGGGCAGATCCTGCGCGGAACCATTCTATCTGCTGTTCCGACATAGTATGTTTAGTTTCCAGGTCCTCTTCTGTCCCGTCACTGTGCTTGATTTTTACGGTAATATTTTTGCCAGGAGTCAAACCGTCCAAACCGGTTATCGACACCTTGTCATCCTCACGGAATTTGTCATAATCAGCCGGTTCAACAAATGTCAGAGGAAGGACACCCTGTTTCTTTAAATTAGTCTCGTGGATTCTGGCGAATGAACGAACGATTACTGCAACAGCGCCAAGAAATCTTGGAGACATGGCAGCATGTTCACGCGAAGAACCCTCTCCATAGTTTTCATCACCTACAACAACCCATGGAACTCCACGTTCCCTGTAATCACGGGCAATATCTGAGAACCTTATACCGCTCTTACCGGTGAACTGGTTTTTGCCTGTACCGGCTGAACCATCAAACGAGTTTATGGCTCCAAAAAAGGCATTATCAGATATGTGGTCCAGATGTCCTCTGAACTTCAGCCACGGCCCCGCCGGAGAAATATGATCGGTTGTACATTTTCCTGAAGCTTTTAACAACAAAAGAGCATCTACAATATCATTACCATCCCATGGCGTAAAAGGGGCTAATACCTGAAGACGTTCTGATTCCGCATTGATATTAATCTTCACTTTTGAACCATCTTCCACGGGAAGCACATAGCCCTTACCGCAACCGGTAAATCCGGCAGATGGCAGATCTTCCGCAGTTGGCTCTTCCAGCATCACTTCCTGCCCGGAAACCGTTTTTATTTTATCTGTCATCGGGTTGAAGGAGAGAGACCCTGAGAAGGCGTATGCAGTTACAATTTCGGGAGAGCTGATAAATGAGAGTGTCTCTGTGTTGCCATCGTTACGGGCACGAAAATTTCTATTATAAGAATTAACAATGGTGTTTCTCTCACCTTTTTTGATATCTGTCCGTTTCCACTGTCCTATACAGGGGCCACAAGCGTTGGCCAACACGGTTGCACCGGCATCAGTCAGGGCTTTCATCTGTCCATCGCGTTTAATGGTATCTTCTATCAGGTTTGATCCCGGTGTCACCAGCAGTGGGATTGCCAGTTTCAGTCCTTTGGCAACTGCATCCCTTGCCACAGCGGCAGCACGCCCCATGTCCTCATAAGAAGAGTTTGTGCATGAACCGATAAGAGCAAATTTAATATTATCAGGATAATCTTCCTTAACTATTTCGTCTTTGAAACCTGAAAGAGAACGTACCTTATCAGGTGTATGAGGACCGCAGACCAACGGCTCAAGTTCTGATAAGTTTATTTCAATAATCTTATCATAATATTTTTCAGGATCTGCATATACCTCATCATCAGCCCTGAAGTACTCTGAATATTCCTCAGCTAAAGCGGCTATTTCAGATCTGTCTGTTGTTCTCAGATAATCCGACATCCTTGAATCGAAAGGAAAAGTAGATGTTGTGGCACCATGTTCCGCCCCCATATTACAGATAGTTGCCTTACCCGTACATGAAATTGAAGCCGCACCATCCCCGAAATATTCGACAACAGAACCGGTTCCCCCTTTGACGGTAAGTTCTTCCATTACTCTCAGGATAACGTCCTTGGAAGATGACCAGCCGGATAATTTACCGGTTAATTTTATACCTATAACACCGGGCCACTTTATACCAAAAGGCAATCCTACCATAACGTCTACTGCATCCGCTCCACCCACACCAATTGCCAGCATACCCAAACCTCCCCCATTAGGGGTGTGTGAATCAGTACCGATAAGCAAGCCACCGGGAAAGGCATAATTCTCTAAAACTACCTGATGTATAATACCTGCTCCCGGATTCCAGAAACCCATACCATACTTATTTGCAGTAGAAGACAAAAAGTCAAAGACCTCCTTATTGGTCATCTTTGCTACCGGCAGGTCGTCTTTTACACCCTGATGTGCCAGTATCAGGTGATCACAATGGACGGTGGTCGGTACTCGCACAGATGGCACACCTGACGACATAAATTGTAATATCGCCATTTGAGCAGTCGCGTCCTGCATGGCAACCCGATCCGGATACAGATCTACGTTAGATTCCTTTCGAGTATATGGTTTTATCTCCTCCAGCTTCATATGAGAATAAAGGGTTTTTTCCGTAAGAGTCAAGCCACGCCCCAGTACATCTCGCGCTTTCTGGTGTTTTTCATTTAAGTCCTTATATAATTTTTTACATATCTCAATTGTCATATTTTCCCCCTTGTAATGCTCATTTCTTCTCTATATATTATAGCAGCAAGCAGATTTGACGCGATCTAAAGCAGCCTGCCTGTGAGTAGTTTGAAGACAAGTAACAAAAGGCATGATACCATAATATAGCACAAGTGCAACCCTGCTCAACATTTTGACAGACGGACGGGAATGACAGGACTCATCACTTTACCGGTAAAGATATCTAAGCTCAGCTTAGTAAGAAAATAGACGAAAGGAACTGCTTTATGAAGATTGGGCAATATGAACTACATTCGATTGAGACCGGGAGGTTTGCCCTTGACGGTGGTGCAATGTTTGGAATTGTACCAAAGGAGTTGTGGAGCAAGCTTCATCCTGCAGATGATAAAAACAGAATAGATATGGCCCTCCGATCACTGCTCATCATGGATGATAAACGTAAAATCCTTATTGACACCGGCATCGGTACAAAGTTGTCAAAAAAGAGTCAGAAAATCTACAAATTAGACCAGACTGAACACAACCTGGAAGCGTCACTGGAAGAATATGATCTGGAAACGAAAGATATAACGGATGTAATTCTGACCCATCTTCATCTTGACCATGTTGGAGGAGCAACTTATTTAAAAGGCAAGAAACAGAAGTTTACATTTCCAAATGCGACATATTATGTCCAGAAAACACATCACGAGTGGGCATCAAAACCGAGTGAAAAGGATAAGGGCAGTTTTATCAATGAAGATTTCAAAACAATAGAAAGAGAAGGGAAGCTTCGCCTAATAGACGGATACGCCATGATATTGCCAAACATTGACGTCATAATCTATGATGGCCACACTATAGGCCAGCAGCTTGTAAAGATATCGGACGGAATAGATACACTCGTTTACTGCGGTGATGTAATACCTTTTACATCACACATCAGATTGCCATATATCCCAAGTTATGACATTAATCCGATAACATCAGTTGAAGACAAAGAGAAATTACTGACAAGGGCTTGTGAGGGAGATTGGATTCTCTTCTTCGAACATGACCCTGTTACAGAAGCGGTAAAAGTAGAAAAGGCGGAAAAAGGGTTTACAATAAAAGAAACGATATCTTTATAGATTCTTGTCAAAGTTAACTTAGTGTAAATTTGTGAAATCCGTGTCTATTGTTTTTTAATAAAGAGAGGTTACTTTGAAACTAAAAGGTAAAGTTGCGATAGTAACAGCAGCGAGCAGTGACAGAGGAAGCGCTATTGCAGAGCTCCTGGCATCTGAAGGTGTAGCCGTTACAATTAACTATCTAAAAAACAAGAAGAATGCAGAATCAGTCTTGAAGATAATTGAAAAACGTGGTGGCAGGGCTATGGTGAAGCAGGCTGACGTAACCATAAAAGCAAGTGTGAATAGAATGGTCAAAGACACAATCAAGAAGTTTGGTGGCATAGATATTCTTGTTAACAATGCACATGGCACCATAAGGCGAAGAACCTTTGAAAATACGATATGGAATGAATTCACAGAAAACATGAACGGCACGATAAAGGGTGCACACAATTGTTGTCAGGCGGTAATCAACGAGATGAAGAAGAGAAAACAGGGAAGAATCATTAATATAATGGACAATATAGTTAATGAACCGGTAAAAGGGTATACCTGTCACACAACAGCCCAATCAGCATTAGTAGGATTTACGAGAAGCCTTGCAGTTGAACTGGGCAGTTTCGGAATAACTGTCAATTTGATAAACGCAGGGTTTACGTTAGCGAAAAGAACACCACACGCACCACCTCGTATACAGAAGACAATGGCCGAGCAGACGCCACTGAAACGACTTGCACTGCCTATAGATATCGCCAAGGCCGTCCTATTCTACGCCTCTGACTTATCTGACTTTGTAACCGGAAATTGTTTATCAGTCGACGGCGGCAAGACAATGCGCTGACTCTAATTATTTTTTCATTTACTTTCCTTTCAATCATTTTGTATAAAAAAAGCTTCAGATTCAATACAACTCGGTAAGGAGGTATTAAATGCTGCAAAAATATATAAGGTATTGCACAAAGAAGGTATTAGAGGCTATAAACATTGGGACTATGGAACTGGTAAATATGGGGCATACCGTATTTACACCAGAATTTGTGCTTTTAGGGTTACTGGTCCAGAATGATTCTTCTATCCTAACAATTATGGAACAACTTAAACTGGATACAGAAGGATTAAAAAAACGCCTTACGGACGATATTTTTGCGTCTTTAGATAATCAAACAGCTAATATTGCAAAAACAGGTAATATCCAATTAGTAATATCCGGTGAGGTTGATAAAGTATTTGAGTTTGCATTGCAGGAATCTAAATTAATGGATGACAAGCTTATCAGCACCGAAACGCTATTCCTTGCCCTCTTCAATCCACAATCAGGAAAAACTGCTGAAATTCTAAAGAACGCCGGCCTTGATCAGGAAAAGGTTAGAACGGCTATTAAAGAGATCAGAGGTGGAAGAAAGATTGTAAACCAGGATGATGAAAGCAAAGTCGATGTATTAAAAGAATATACGCTGGATCTGTTAGAGCTTGCAAGGCAGGGAGAACTGGATCCTGTCATAGGAAGAGAAAAAGAGATAGAGAGAATAATTCAGATCCTGTCGAGACGCAAGAAAAACAACCCCGTTTTAATAGGTGAAGCAGGAGTGGGTAAAACCGTTATTGTAGAGGGCCTTGCTCAACAAATTGTCGCTGCAGAGGTACCACAATCGCTGCTGTCAAAAAAAATACTTTCACTTGATATGGCAGCCCTTATTGCAGGAGCCAGTGTCAGAGGTGAATTTGAGGGCCGACTGAAATCAATCAGAGACACGATAATAGATGCCGGTGGTCGTATTATACTCTTTATAGATGAATTACATACTGTGGTCGGTGTAGGTGGCGGCGCCAGCGGTGGCATGGGAGCACCAGATATCCTGAAGCCTGCCCTTGCGAGAGGCCAGCTACAGTTGATTGGCGCAACTACGTATGATGACTATCGCAAGCACATAGAATCAGATCGAGCACTTGCACGAAGATTTCAGACGGTTCAAGTTAATGCACCTGGAATCGATGAAACCAAAAAAATCCTTGAAGGACTCAAACCATATTACGAAAAACACCATAATATTGATTACACTCCGGAATCATTGGATGCTGCCGCACGTCTTTCCGAACGTTACATCATAGACAGAGCACAGCCTGATAAGGCGATAGACCTTCTGGATGAAGCGGGTTCAAAAAAACATCTTGAAATGCACTATACGCCACCTGATCTTAAAAAGCTGGAGAACGAAAAGAGAGCACAAACGGCACTTAAGAAGGAGGCTTTCGAAAGACAGGATTTTGAGGAGGCAACGAAACACCATGCAGAATTACAGGTTATAGAAGAACATCTTGTCACCGAGAAGAAGAAGTGGAAGAAGGAGCTGAAAGGAAAAGACTCCTCCGTAACTTCTGAAGATATAGCGGGTGTTGTATCGAGTTGGACAGGCATTCCGGCATCAAGAATGCTGAAAAGCGAGGCGGATAAGCTGGCAAACATGGAAGGGAAAATACATGAACGTATAGTGGCTCAACAAGCCGCCGTAAAGGCAATTGCTGATGCGATCAGAAGGAACAGAGCTGGGTTGAGGGAAGCATCAAGACCGATAGGCGCCTTCCTGTTTCTTGGCCCTACAGGAGTCGGGAAGACGGAATTGGCAAAGACCCTGGCAGAATTTCTATTTGATGATGAAACCCGTATCGTCAGGCTGGACATGTCAGAGTATATGGAACGTCATGAAGTAGCAAAACTTATTGGAGCACCTCCCGGCTATGTGGGTTACGGAGAAGGAGGACAACTTACAGAACGGATAAAAAGAGTACCATATGCGGTAGTACTGCTTGACGAGGTGGAAAAGGCCCATCCCGATGTTTTTAATATGCTCCTCCAGGTGCTTGATGAAGGGAGGTTAACCGATGCACAAGGACACGTCATAAGCTTCCGAAATACCATTATCATAGGGACTTCTAATATAGGAAGCGAGAAACTTGCAGACAAACATGAGATAGGTTTCAAGTCCGGCACGGGTATTATCAGCCATGATGAAGCTAAGGATATGATTCTGTCAGAAGTCAAAAAATATTTTAAACCGGAATTTCTGAATAGATTAGATGACATGATAGTCTTTCACTCTCTAACAAAAGAGCATATGTCACACATATTGGACATTCTTCTGAATAGACTTATAAAGAGACTGGAGGAAGAGGAAATATATCTAGAAATAGATACCGGGATTAAGGAGAAACTGGTAAAAGATGGGTATGAACCGCAGTATGGCGCCCGTCCGCTTAAAAGAGCTATTGAACGTGAAATTGAAAACAAATTATCCTTATGTATTGTTAACCAACAATTTCAAGCTGGCGATAAAATCAAAGCAATAATTAAAGATGATGAAATTGGCTTTGAAAAGGTCTCTGTATAAATAACACGAGAAAACATTTAGAATAACTATCGGCTGCTGTAGCCATCTGTTCAGAGAATGCCTTAATAATTTCATAAAGGAAAACCTTGTGTTTCGGTTATCCATCACATATCTATTAAAATGGACCGTTTTTGCGGCTAGTGCTTCCACTCTTGGGATAGGAACCATCTATTCCTTCAAGTATTTATTGCTAAAAACCCTCGAATTAATACATTATTCAGGTATTTCATTATACCTGTGGCCAGTATTTGGAACTCTCGTATGTGGTTTGATTATCTATCGAACAAGTCCTGGTTCGGCGGGTGAGGGAATGCCGGCTTATATGCGGGCAGTAAACACAGAGAATGGAAACCTGTCACTTAAAGCCACTGTATGTAAATTTTTTGCAACTTTATTTACTCTGGGATTCGGTGGTAGTGGTGGAATTATCGGCCCAATGGTTCGAGTTAATTCCGGAATAATGGCAAGCCTTGGGAACCTTTTCATGAAGATTGGGTTTACCGAAGAAGATCGTAGAATTATTACTATTTGCGGAGCATCTGCCGTCTGTGCTGCTGCGTTTCAGTCCCCTATCGGAGCAGGTTTTCTAGCTGTAGAAATATTAAAGAGGGCAAATATGCGTTATCTGGACCTCTTTCCCTCTATTATAACTTCATGTTTATGTGTTACTTTAATACGACACTTAAATTTACCTGACATTTTTCCTTTTAATATTTCTATTGTTAAAGATGATTTTGTTCTTTCGAAAAATATATTATGGATTATAGCCCTGGGTTTTATCGCCGGGGGCTTTTCAATTCTTTATGTAAAGTTTTATGGTTGGATGCGCAAATTCATGGAGAGGGATTATCTCAGCACAATAAATATGTTGATCGGCGCAATCATAGTTAGTGGTATCGCTTTTCTGGTACATCAAGATCTTTTGAGTGTCAGCTTCTCTTATATTGGAGACTTGACTTCTGGAAACGGTGATTGGCCTTTTGCCGAAATCTTTGAAGGAAGAATTTTATTTGTTGTTTTTATTCTTCTCGCCGTCATGAAAGGATTAACTAACTCTATAACAGTTGGGTCAGGGCTTAGTGGTGGATTTATTGGCCCCTCTGTTATTATGGGCCTCTTTCTTGGTGCTGCTATGGCACAATTTTTTGGTATTCAGGCCAATAGTGGAGTTTATTACGCATTATTAGTTGCCGGAATGAGTGGTGTCTTATCAGGAAGTCTGAATGCTCCCATTGCTGCTGCAATAATTGGTACAGAAGTTTTTGGAGCAGACTATGCAGTTCCGGCCACACTATCTTCAATAATCTCCTTCCAGATAGCAAGAAGCTCATACCTCTATGACGCTCAAAACGATAGCTAAAAAAATAACCTGGCGTTTCATAATCCATATCAGGAATGCAAGATTAATAGCTCTCTAAAATTTTTTTGACTGTAGGAGCAAGTTTAATCAACCCCGATCTCCCGCCAATTAAGAGTGCTTCTTCTATCTCCATTTCATCAATGTGAAACGCCTTAAGCGTAAACATTGCTCCAACACGTTCACCACTTTTACAGTGAATGATTAATGGATAGTTTTCCTGCTTTGAGAGCACGTCTGCAAATACTTTTGTTTTCTGAGGAGTAAGTCCTTCCGGAACGGAGATAGGAATATGAAAATATTTCATTCCAGCGCCTTCTACCCAGGTTAACTCCTGAGCAGGGTCAGGTAATTCTTTGTCAGTTCTAAGATTAACGACAGCCTTAAATCCTGTTTCAGCAGCCTGTTTTATCTGGTCAAAAGTCGGCTGACCACCCGTCAGAACACTATCTAACGGCACCTGGAAATTTGGAAGTCTTATAAGCGGCGAACTAACCTGCCTTATAAACGATCTTTGATACATAGTTATGTTTATATTATCTGCAAATGCATTAGATACAATGAATAAGGTCAAACATGCAGCAGATACAATCTTGATGCAACAATTCATTTTCAACTCCTCACTTTATTATACGGTTATCATATTTCTTACCACAACTTTAACTCACCTACGACCTTTTGTTTTACAAGATTTGCATGAGGAGCAATCACCACACCCTGCACCGATACAGACACTTTCACTGTTTTTATGGACCTGCCCCAATCCATTACACGCTTCACAACGTTTTGCAGAATCTGAAATCTGCCCTGAGCCACTGCAACCATTGCATTTTATGCAATAATTACAACTATTCTCATCACAGGGGACTTTATTGTCTACATGCCATATTCCACTTCCAGAGCATTTAAAACACGGCTGGCTTGCAAAAGAGTCGGGTATACAGAATAATCCGACAACCAGACAAAGCACTATTACAGAAACACCAATCCTCACACAAGGTTTTTTCTTCTCCATTTAAGTGTTCCTTTACTTATATCCAAAGCGACTTAAAGCAGCTTCATCTTTACGCCAGTTTTCGCTGACTTTGACCCAGAGATCCAGATAGACCTTTTTATCTAAAAGATCCTGTATACCTTCCCGCGACTTCCTTCCTATCTCTTTCAGCATTTGCCCGTTCCCACCAACAACAATCAGTTTATGGCGTTGCTTCTCCACATATATATTTGCAGATACGTAATCAAGCTCGTCGCTTCTTGACACAAACTCCTTTACCACCACAGCCACACCATGCGGTATCTCCTGCCTTACAGACAACAGTACCTGTTCACGGATAAGTTCAGCAATTGCCAGCTTATCCTGCTGGTCGGTTACGGTGCCTTCCGGATAGTACGCAGGGTTCTCCGGCATCAGCTCAAATATCTTTTTGATCAATATTGGAATATTAATTTGTGTTATGGCAGAAACAGCAACGCCACCTACGAAATCTCCAAGCTTTTTATACTCCGCAATAATTGCATCGAGATTGGGTATATCTGCAGCATCTAATTTATTGATTACCAGCAGGATATCCTTATTAACATTACGTATCAGTTTTGCGGCACGTTTATCATCGCTGTGAGGAGGAGTGGTACCATCTACAACAAACAAGACAACATCAGCGTCTCTCAGGCAGGAGCGAGCTGACTTAACCAGATATTCATCCAGTTTCTGTTTTGGCTTCAATATTCCCGGAGTATCAAGAAACACAAGCTGCCCCTCTTCCGTCTCGCAAATCCCAGAAATCCTATTCCTTGTAGTTTGCGGCCTCGGCGTAACAATAGCAACCTTTTCACCAACAAGCCTGTTAAGAAGTGTCGACTTGCCCACATTAGGCCGTCCCCATATCGTCACAAACCCGGATTTGTAATTTTCATTTGTTTCTTCTGTCATACAATTATTTCCTAATTTGATTATATATAATTATCTATTTATAGAGACGGATAACGAAAAATTGAAGAAACCAATTACTTTCTTGTCCACACGCTATAAGTTCCAATCTCTTTCTCTATAAAGTGTGTTTGCAACTCTTCTTGTACTTTTGGGTTATACAAAGTTTTCGTAAATTGGCGAATATCATTGTGAGCAATACTATAGACAACATTTACAACCTTATGATCTTCAATTTTTTTCAAGAATATTTCAGGTTTATACCAGACAGCATCTGGTAAGAGTGGTTCGTTCATATAATATGAAATATCACGAGTCGCTAATGTAACACCATCTTCTCCTTTGTTCTTTTTAAGATATTCTATTAATTCCCAAGTACCGGCCTCTCCATAACAATATCTGGTTAAATAAGGAGACTTTACCTGAATTATATCCAATGCCATACTTGAGGAGATTAAGGTTATAGCCAATGAAATAATAAAAGTAGTCTTAAGATTATTCCAATCTGTATACTTTTTTAGAAAAAATAATACAACAACAAAAAATAAAACCAAGTATAGCAATCGATAGACAATACCTTGAAGCACTTTACTGCTTTCTAATGGGTTTTCTACTACAATTTTCCGTAAGACAAAACTGAATTCATATAAGATATCACCCACAAAAACAATATTATAGATTATACCAATTAATACTATTACGATAAGAAGATAAAAGTTTTTTTTTGAAAAAGACGAAATACTGTTGATTATGTATACTGAAATCACAACCGATAATACAGGCATCATTGGATAATGATATTTTGGAAATCCGAATAAAATACCGCCTACAACAATGTATCCTATAAATATAAAAACTGAATAGATGAGTAATAAATCAAATATCTCTAAATATCTATTCTTAAGAAAATCTTTTACCCTTTCTATACATAGCAAAAAGATAAAAACAATTATAATCGGAGAAATCCATAGCCCTAATCTAAAAACCCTTCTCACAAAATGAATTTTATTATACTTCATTGATTCGTGCATCTGACCAGTAAAGCTTTTCAGAAAGTAGACAAGAGGATGTAAAAACGGAAGATCGTCTAAGTAACTCACAACCCACCATGAACATAAAAACATTGTACTACCAGCAAAGAATATAATTATTATTTTATATAAATTGGGTTTGAGGTCTTTATTGAAAAGGAAAAACAATAATATACTGAATATGATTAAAGGGGGCAGGGTAAGCTTAGACCATAATGCAAGAGAATAAATTAAACACAAGAGTACAATGTTCTTGGCATTCAGGCAATCCCGTACTTTTATAAAACAATATATAATTAACATCATGAAGGTAGTTAGTATTGTATTATCAATATCAACTATTAAAGAGCCCTGAATCACCATAGGGTTACAGGCATAAATAAAAACTGCCAGTGCTGCTGCAAAATATGGTCTGACGCCAGAAAACTCTTGCCTGTATGCTTTAGGGGCAGATGTATCATTACCGTTAAATCCTTCTCTCAAATTACCATCAGTCTGCACCTTAAAAATAGACGATCCCTTTTGATTGCCGTCTTTATCTTTTCCCCCTGAAGCTTCTGATGCTACTCTCACAGTATTGGTAACCAGGGATATTTCTTTGGCCAAAAGGAAGGTAATTACTATTGTAGATATGTTAAACAAGACACCGATAAGGCGTGCCGAAACCTCATTAGTATCGAACAACCAGAATGATAAAGTCAATAAATAGCCATACAACGGTGGCGACCATAAATATTTAGCAAAGTCTCCAGAAAATTCACCTCTCTCAATAAATACCGGTTTACTGTACCACCACACCTCATCCGGAGTTATAGGGTCTCCAATGGATGGAATAGCAAAGGAAAAATAAATACAGATACTAAGCGGGAGGAAGAAATAGAAAGAAGCTAATTTATAGTCATACCCTTTGTCTTTCATGCGGCTCCTTATTTGTTGATACACTCTTTAATACAATATGTAAAGAGAATTTGATGTTTGTAATCTCAACTCTATTTATTACATTGCTACCGATAGTACCTGTAATCGGCATGCGCATGCCATTATAGACACAAACCAGCGTTAGTAGATTATCTCCGGAATAAGTTGTCTTGCCAAACTGACAACTCTCCTTTGTTCTCAGTTATTAAAGAATATACATCTTCAAATTCCTGGAAACAAATTCCGAATATAAAGATCTAAAGTTATTCGCTCAAACCTAATCAAACCATCGAAAAATGTCAAGTTATTAGCAATTCTACCAATAATACGTAATATCTTAAAAAAGGATTATGATTACCTCTTTTATCTTGACTTAATTAATTTGCAGCTTTATTATTCGATCATATTCACGTCAAACTATTTAACAAATTAACATATTCTACTAATGTGTAAATCCATCAATCCCACTTCAACATTCTCCTTATTATTAAGCAAAGCAGGTATTTTTAATGCTATCTATTAAAAGAATAAGCACTCAAAACGA
This sequence comes from uncultured Candidatus Scalindua sp., assembly GCA_964437425.1. Lineage (GTDB taxonomy): Bacteria > Planctomycetota > Brocadiia > Brocadiales > Scalinduaceae > Scalindua. Next base: position 7,266 of record CAYTGO010000033.1, on the reverse strand, counting down.
GTTTTCAAAACTGCAAGGAGAATGGACAGCCCTCTTGAAGAAAAGCAGAGCCGACACTCTTTTTCTTACCTGGGAATGGATGTATACATGGTGGGAATGTTTTAAGGATAATAAGCAACTCTTCATCTTGACCGTACATGAGGAGAATGAAAATCTGGTTGGCATTGCACCATTATGCATGGACAGAAAAAGAATTTGCGGCATTACAGTATTACATTATCTAAGATTCCTTGGAACGTTACCCACTTCTTCCGACCACCTTGATTTTATCATTTGTGAGAAAAAAGAAGAAGTAGTCCTGATTGCAATAATTGACTACCTGTTCCATGAAAGCAGTTGTGATTTGTGCCTCTTAAGTAATATACCTGTATCTTCTCAAACAAATAAATTACTTAAAGAGATTATGGGAAACAGGCCATTTCAGTCAGAAGTATCTCAAGTTTGTTTTTATATACCTTTACCTACTCGAATTGAAGAGTTTTATTCTTCTTTAACAGGAAAAATGAGAAACAAGGTTAAGAGAGAACAAAAAGTTTTACGCAAAAAATATTGCAATTTCGAGCTTGTGATATGCGAAAGGCCCACTGACATAGATAATGCTATGGAAAAATTGTTTGAACTACACGAACAACGGTGGAAGGCCATGAATCATAAGGGAAATTTTTCCAAGAGTAGTATCAAGAAATTTCACAAAAAAATTGCAGGGCTACTTCTAGAATCTAATATGCTAATGCTCTACTTTCTCAGGGTGCAGGGGAAGGATGTGGCTACGTTATATACATTTAAGTACAATAACAAGCTCTGCTACTATCAATCCGGACGTGATCCGGAATGGTCAAAAGAGGGTGTCGGAGGTATACTAATAAATCTTATCATAGAAGACGCAATAAATAAGGGATATGCGGAATTTGATTTCTTACGTGGTATGGAAGATTATAAAACTCGATTGACCGATAAGAAAAGAGAAGAAATTGATATATTCATAACAAATTCATTTAGTGCCAGAATATTTCTTCTTTTTAGAAATCTTTATCATAAATTAAGGCATCTATGAAGATTTTATACTTAATCGTATATCTTCTAATTCTGAATCTATGTAAGACATAAGCGCATAGATAAAGATCACAACGCCTGTCATCTCCAGTAATTCTTCTATAGTAGTGAGCATGATAACAAGTGTCATATTATCAGCGTGTAGCTTGGAATAAAATTCCCCAATTATCTCCATACCTACAGTACCCGCAACATATACTGATCCGGCAATCAGAAACAAGATGCGCGTTTTTGAAGGAAGATTGAATACAAACTTCACATACACCAATAAGAAAATAACTAATGAGATACTATAGGGTATAACCCATACTGAGTAAAAAGATTCAGATGTGTGCAATGCGACTTGTAACTTACTCTTTAAACTCTCATGAATCCCGATTGATTCATCCACGGACAAAAACAGAAAAACAACTGCCAACCCTAGCCAATATATATATTGCTCGCCATTCTTTTTTTTTGCAAAAGTGATAATTGCAAGGAGTAATGAACAGAATAGCAATGATACGGTAGCATAATATGATGGAAAGTTGAGCTCTTCATCTAGATCAAACCATACGACAATAGATTTGTGTTCACCTTCAAGCCCAAGATAAAGAGCTGCCCATTGCCCTATAATGTGAGCAAGAGTTAAGAATATAACAATTAAAGCAAAAACCCTGGTTATCTGTTTTGTTTTTAGAATAATATCCATTTTATGAAAACTCCCTAGAGCCACCGTTTTCCATACATTTCACATACCACATCGCAAGTTCTCCTCCATTAAATTCACCTCTTTAAGTTATTGGGTTTGACAATAAAACAAACCATGGCACAAATATCAAATAGGGCATCTTGTTGTATAGAACGATATCATCTGATCTGAAACCTCAATTAAATACTTATTATTTGTTTTTTGTTTACTGAGCTATTCCTACCTGTACGTCAGCATCTTTTGTATAGGTACTTCCACACGGCAAATTATACTCATTTAATAAACCCTAATTTACCAAGGGGTATCTGTACTGCTGAGAAGAAAACCTTCCTGTCATATTCATCTAGGTACCTGACGACAAAGACACAAAGCAGATACGTTCCTGAAAAAATAACTCCCTTAAGGCTGAGGTATACAAATGAGCCAATTCTCTCTGACGGGTAATAATTAATAAAATGAAATAAAAAATCTATTACGAATGATACCGGAACAGCAACAATACAGGCAAACAAAGGTTTAAGACATACATCTTTTACAAAAGACATTATTGTCCTCTTTATATGTTTATGAAACCTAATCATAAAAATTGATGAACCTATAATAGCAGATGTACTTGTACCTATCAGGGCTCCAATGTAACCAAATAGAATTATGAGGATAACACTGAGTAAAATATTCAAACCCAGAATTATTAAGGCAGACACCATTTCGTATTGTGGCAAACCCATACCCCTTGCCATCAGTCGACCTACACTGTTTATCAGAAAAAAGGAGTAACCAATTGTTAAGATTTGAATTGCCAGGGCAGATTTTTTATACCCAGGCCCACTCATCCAGAATTGCATGATAGGAGATGCGTTTGTAATAACAAATATTGAAAGGGGTAAAGTAAGAAACACAATGTATTTTGTACCTCTAGTGTAGAGAGTATTTAGTCCCCTTGCATCCTTCGCTGCATCCAGCTCAGATGACGCAGGCTCAATCGCCTGCAAGAAAACTGCTGGCAGATTACCAACTGTAAGCGCCATCTTTGAGCCAAGCTCATAAAAGCCCACTAACCTAACATTCAGTAAATAGCCTAATAGTATTTTATCAAGTTGTCTGTTTATAAATTCTGAGAATCCTGCTATCTGTACTTTAAACCCGAATTTCCATAATTCTCTTAATATTTCCAAAGAAAAAAATTTCGGGTGAATAGACATTTGTGGAAATATTTTATAAGCACAAATTGCATAAGAAGTAACAGTAACTAACGCAACCAGAATACTATTACATACCAATCCCTTAAGCCCAAATCCAAGGCTTAGAAACAAAATTATGCCTATTGAACCCGGAATAGACACTAAAACAAAAATAATATTTGTTATATCCATCCTTTGTAATCCGGTTAGAGCTGACTTAAAAACTGTAAATGCATAATTTATAATAAACACCACCAAAATACCGAAAAATGTAAATAAAATATCTTCGTAATGTTCAGGTGAGAACTTAAGAAATCCAATGATAAAATTCTTTAAAAGCAAATAGATACCAAGTACGCACACACAAAATAGTAACGAAAAGATAAGTCCCGTATTAATAACTCTATTAACTGCTTTGTAGTCATTTTTAGCATTATACTCAGCAATATATTTAACATAAGACGAACCAAAACCCGGATCAAGGAATGTAAAAAAGTTGATGGCAGTATTTGCGATTGCCCATATTCCAAACGCCTCAATACCAATTCTATGAATAATAAACGGTGTAAACAGGAAGCTCAGGAAGTAGCTCCAGAAAAAACCTGCTGAACTGAAAATAGTATTCCTGATAATCTTTTTCGAAGTGGCACCAGACAATATAGCTATTCCTTTAAAATTTGAAATACTTCATTTTTGTTGAAAAATTCAACTATAAATGATAGAGAATATATCTTTTATAACACTAATTGCAAGAGTTGTTTGTATTTCTGGACTGTTGGACGCAAGCACTGAAGAGAGAATGAGAGATAACACATTCTCCCTGGGAAGTGCAATCGTGTTAGAGTGCGCACAACTCAAGAGCCCCGATAAGCCGGGCGAATAAGTACCCTTTCTTAATATATTTTAATATGGAATTGTATTCTAAAAATGAAAATTTTATTCTCTGGTTACCACAACCCTAATAATATAGCACAAACAGAATATGTAGAAAGAGCTATTTTACAATTGGGCCACGAACTCGAAACGTATGATTATCGACAACATATTATACCCTATCGAATAAGTGACAAATTGCCTATACTTTACCGCTGGGATATGAACAGGCTGAATAATGGACTACTAAAGTTAGTCAATAATTTCAAGCCTGATATATTACTGGTGAATTGGGGTGGCACATTTTACCCTGAAACAATCACTGAGATTCGAAAGCAACACAATGCCATCACTATAAACTGGCTTTCAGATTTTCCAGGAGGGACAGGTGTACTGGAAACAGCTTTAAAATCTGTACCTGCATATGACTATTTTTTTGCACAGAGTACGGACGCTCTGGAAGCCCATAAGGAACATGGAAATAGAGGTGGAATGTGGCTAAACGCAGCATGCGATCCTGACATCCACAAACCGCTGGACCTAACTGAAGAAGAAAAATCAAAATACGGATCTGATATTTGTTTCGTTGGTTCTATGTATCCAGAAAGAGCGGAGCTGTTCGAAACACTTACTAATTTTGATATAAGCATTTGGGGACCGGGATGGGACAGGATCGATACTGCTAGCCCCTTAAGAAAACACATAAAGGGAGGTATAGTTACTCCGGACACATGGGTAAAGATATATAATGCATCCAAAATAGTAATTAATTATATGGGACATTATGGTTTGGATATTGACGAAGATAAAGTTACCCAGGCAAGCCCAAGGGTTTTTGAAACTCTGGCCTGTGGAAGTTTTCAGATAGTTGACTCAAAGAAAGATATAGTATCACTCTTCAATTCAGGCGAACACCTGGTTTGCTTTAATAAAATCTGCGAAGTAAAAGGGCTGGTAAAAGAGTATCTGGACAATCATCAAAGGCGCAAGGAGATTTCAAATAAAGGACGCAACGAGGTTTTAGCAAAACATACATGGGCACACAGAATAGAAGAAATATTGAAGGTAATCGGAAAACTCTGATTTTCAATGTATTTTATCTATTTTTATCTTTGTTATCATATAATCAGGATCAGGATGACGTGTCTTTGTCTTGCCAAAAAGCCACCAGAGGAAAGACCTTAATACCGGTACGGTTTTAAGGTTATTTACATGCATTGCAACTGACCCATCATAGTTAAATGGAGTTTTAGAATAATCATAATCATTGTATATCTGATAACTATCCATGTAGCCGTATAAATTCAATAAACCTTTCACATCCTGCGATTCAAAGGTCTGAAGCATCCTTCTCTTTATAATCAGCTCCTCGTCACTCATATCTAAATATAGTCTATTGCCTCCTCTGATAAATGAGGGAGGAGATCTATACTCACAAAATGGCACTAATTTGGATAGCAGTGAAAGAAACTTCTCCGGAGTATTTTTGATAGAGTAATATGCATTATACTCTGGACATTCATATAATTTACCATTTCTACCACTTCTTATGTACGCTCTGGATACTATATAATTAGTTATATCGTGTTGATAATGACCTCCCTCATAGAGAGGTATAAATATTTTGTCAAAATTGTTCTTTTTTAATACATCAATAACTGTATCTATGCACTCCTCTATTTCAGCAATATCACTAAGCCCGTAATAATCATCATAATCTAAGAAATGTATATTACCCCTTCCTATTCCTATTAACTCCCATGCCCTGAACGATTCATTCATTCTGGTTGTATTTCTTTCTCTACCGTTTCCTGTTTCACCATCAAAAATATAAACAATATTAACACTGCCACTATTTTTTATTGTTTGTATTGCATAGCCACCTGCCATTATTACACCGTCATCCTGATGTGCAGCAAAAATAGCTATGTTATCATCGCTTACTTTAATATACTCTTTGGCTTCAGTATTAATATTTATTCGAGAGTGCAAGAAAAACATTAAAAAACCCAACAATGTATAAAATGACAATAGCATTACGAGAAGTATTCTTATAATCTTTATCAATTTCTAACCTTTTTATTTATGAAAAAGTCATACAAATCCTCAATCTTTTCAACCATAGTTTTGGCACGAAAGTTTTCATCATATACTCTTCTCCCAATACGCCCCATCTTTTCACGCTTCCCTCTATCTCCCAGTAACTCATTCATTGCCCTATAAAGAACCTCAGGATCCTTTGGTAAGACAAGAACTCCATTTTCTCCATCTTTTACTATTTCTGGAATTCCTCCTACATTTGTAGCTATAACTGGTTTGCCACATGCCATAGCCTCCAGAATAGCTAGCCCCAGACCTTCCCTTAAAGACGGCAGAACAAATATATCTGTCAATGATAATATTTCCGGGATATCACTCCGTTCCCCCGCAAAGATAACGTTTTTCTCAATCTTGAGATCGACACAAAGTTCTTTCAGTTTTCCTCTTAATGCTCCCTCCCCTACAAACAAGAAGCTTATGTCTTTTTTTGATGCTAATAATAGAGAGGCTGCCTCTAGTAGATATTTAAGTCCCTTGTGTTCTTCCAAGTGGGCTATTGTGCCAATAACTGAATGATTTGCTGGAATACCCAATTCCTTTTTCAGGTTGGAACTCCTTTTTTCAGTTACAGCAAAAACATCATCTATACCATTATGAATGGTTATTAGTTTGCTGGCATTAATCCTTTGCGTTTCATTGGCAAAACACTTCACCATCTCTGAGATGCAGATTACTCTGTCAGTAATGAGTCCCAGGAACCATTCAACGAAGTTATAGTACTTACAATAGTAATCATAAACACTATGATTGTGAGATATTATTACAGGAACTCCGGCAAGAAATGCACTTATCCTTCCAATTGTTCCGGCAGAATAGGCATGGGTATGAATTATGTCAAATTTGTAACATTTAAGAAGTCTGTATAATTTGTATATACTTAATGGATTTCTAGAAGTGGAAATGTGAAGTGTTTTAACATCAATTCCTTCTTTTACTAATTTGTCCGCAAAAAAGCCGCCTTCTCTCAGACACCAGACAGAAACGTTGTATTTTTTTTTATCCAGGCCTAATGCTATCGCAGTCAAAATCTTCTCAAGACCACCGATAGTCAGCTCTTCGACAAGGTGAATAACTTTGATTTTCCGTTTATTATTTCTGTCCAAACCCTAAATCAAAAAAAATTTAATATTATAATCAGCATATAGCGGTGTTAATGCTTCTGCAATATTAAAACACTTTAAGATTATAGAATATATTTAGTTAAATCCTCATCTTTTACAATGTCCTTCATCTTGTCCTGTACGTATTCAGCATTAACAACTATTTTCTTGTCGTTTAAGTCAGGAGCGTCAAAAGAAGCATCTTCCAACAGCTTCTCCATAACCGTATGCAGTCTTCTTGCGCCGATACTTTGGCTTCTTTTGTTTA
>CAYTGO010000032.1:29141-33961 GCA_964437425.1 uncultured Candidatus Scalindua sp. | reverse complement strand
CTTTATGTCAATAGGGCCAAAGGCAGCCGGCTTTGCCGTTTTCCTGAGAGTTTTCCTCGTGGCTCTTCCAGACCTGGAACCGAAGTGGTCAATCATTTTGTGGGTTCTGGCCGTCCTTACAATGACAGTCGGAAATCTCGTAGCCATTTCACAGACAAATATAAAGAGGATGTTGGCATATTCAAGTATTGCGCATGCAGGATACGCGCTTGTTGCTATAATAGTTGGAGGTGAATTTGGGATCGCAAGTTTACTTTTCTATATGCTGGCGTATACATTTATGAACCTGGGTGCATTTGCCATAATAATCGTACTTGGCAAAAAGGGAGAGGAGAATGCCAACATTGAAGACTTTAGTGGCCTCGGCTACAAACATCCTCTGTTGGCAGTAGCGATGTGTATATTTATGTTTTCATTGGCAGGCATACCACCATTGATAGGCTTTATTGGAAAATTCTACATCTTCAGTGCAGCCATCAAGTCCGGATTTATCGTACTGGCTGTTATTGGTATGATAAACAGCGTAGTATCTGTTTACTACTATTTAAGAGTTACGGTTGTTATATACATGAAAAAACCGATACGTGAATTCATGCCACTTTCCCTGTCACCACTAATCATTTTCGCCATTATATTTACGATCTGCGGTACAATCTACTTCGGCATATTCCCATCAAAGATAATTGCATTTGCCCAGCAGTCTGCTGTTCTATACTAAACACGTCTGTCATCGTCAATTGCCTTTTGCTTCTAGTCTTGGTCGTTAGCTCCAGTCATTGTCAATTCCTTTAGCTTATCTACAATCCATATCATACCTTCTGTATCTAACTCACAGTATTTTTCTAGATCATTCCTGATTTTAATTATTTCCTCTGTTGAGGCACTATTTGAAATAACACCTAAAAAGGCAAGGCTTGCATTCATACCATCTGATATGTCCAGATGATCATAACTCGTTCCGGTTAAAACAGGCAGAACATTTTTAATAGATGCGCTCCCTTTTTGCCTGGCATCATAATAATGAAAAGACCTGAAAGGTGCCAGTAGGTCTATTATTCTGCCATCCAGGTTCTCTACCCAATCACTGTATTCAGGAAACATTTCTACAAGTGCTTTTAATACGCCTTTCTCAAAACTCTGATTATATACGACTATACTGCCGCTATTACCCAGTACTCTCTTCAGTGACGCTATAAACTCGGCCCTTGGGTCACCTTCAGCATCTGCAAGGAAAGAGTAGTGTCTGGGTGTTGCGCTTTCCTCATCAACAACATGTAGTGAAAACTGAAATGGAATTTGCTGATATGGCCTTGTACCATCAAAGAGTGGTATGGCGCCGCTAAAGGTTTCAAAATCCAGATAATGTAAAGGATATTCCAGATTATTCAGGAACTGCCTGATAGATTTTCTTTCAATATATGGTTTTCCGGAGACATCACAATCTTTCTGAATCTCCTGTTTCCCACTGAGAGGAAAATCATCAGGGATATCCTTGAATGAGTAGATGCCTTTTTCAAACAACTCAAATGCATTTTTTTTGCTACCATACATATCAAAAATATTGTTTTCAGGTAGAAAATTCCAGCACTCTTCTTTTAAAGGGCATTCGTATGGGATATTGCACTGTTTACCTATGGTGACGACAGGGCACTTCTCAGAATCAATAGTGCTGAACATACTATCTACTCTTTGCTGTATTTCGTTAGTTGTGCTATCTCCTTGTATTCTGATCTTCGACGTGGTTAACAAGCTCGTCGGCTCAATATCTGATTGTTTTACATATTCATTATTAACAGTCATAAGAAAACAATTTTTAATCTTGAGGCCATATTTCTCACAACAATATTTCTGGAAAGATATATCGTGATAATTTATATTCCTAATTTTTGTAGAACTCTTGACTTCAATAATATTCCACTCATCATCTCCAACAGGTTTCAGGATGTCAATCCTGGAAAATGCATTATTAACCATGATGCCGGCTTCAAAAAGTGGTTTCCGTTCCTTAAGAAGTTCTTCAGTCTGTTTGAGGTTGGTCGTAAAATCATCAGCAGGGATGTCGATACCATCAGGGAACAGTTTCTTTGCAAACTCACCTACTATATGTCCTTGATTAAACCTGTACAGCATAGACGCATCAAACCTGGGAACCCTGTCAGGTTCGTTAAACTTAACCCAAAGATATTTAGGGCATTGAAGCCCGTTTAAATACTTTGATTTTGACAGTAATTTGTTTCTGGCCATGAACTGATAATTCCAAACCGTTAGTGGATTTAATATCTATAAAGGGTGGATTTTAACAATATAATTAGCCCATTGCTACTAGTCATTTGACATTATTCAGTTATCAAGAGTCTCTCTTGTTTCTTGCGTCTTCTTGTCCTCGGCGATTTTTGTCCGGGGAGCGATGAAAACTCTTTTATCTTGCAAAATATCCCAACGCCTTTATAATGATAGTTCAATAGACAGCTGTTACAGATCACTTTGACCACGTTGCACTCCGCGTTATCATCATATACTAAAGCTTCTGTCGCTATTAATACCGATTTTGATATTTAACAAGTACATATTTAACGAAAAGAGAATGTTATGCTAAAGACACATGATATAAGTTTACGATTTGGAAAACGAATACTATTTGAAGAGGTGACTACAAAGTTCAGCCCGGGCAACTGCTATGGAGTTATTGGTGCCAATGGTGCAGGCAAATCAACGCTCCTTAAGGTTTTGTCAGGGGAGATTGAGCCTTCTTCCGGGAATATAAGTATTTCGTCCGGACAAAGAATTGCCGTTTTAAAACAGAACCAGTATGAGTTTGATGAGTTTAAAGTGCGGGAAACTGTGTTAATGGGGCATAAAAAGCTTTTTAAAATCATGGAGGAGAAGGATGCTATCTACGCAAAGAGCGATTTCAGCAATGAAGATGGTATGAGAGTGTCAGATCTTGAAGATGAGTTTGCTGAACTTAATGGATGGGAGGCTGAAAGTGAGGTGTCTACTCTCTTAAGTGGTCTCGGCATAGCAGACGAACTGCATGAAAAGAATATGACTGAACTTTCAGGTAAGGAAAAGGTAAAAGTCCTGTTAGCGCAGGCTCTTTTCGGTAATCCGGACATTTTATTGCTTGATGAACCTACAAACCATCTGGATATTCAATCCATTAACTGGCTTGAAGAGTTCCTGATAAAATTCAAGAATACAGTCATTGTAGTTTCACATGACAGACATTTCCTTAATAACGTATGTACTCATATGGCAGATATTGATTACGGGAAAGTTACCGTCTACACTGGCAATTATGATTTCTGGCTTGAGTCCAGCCAGCTGGCTCTCCAGCAGACAAGGGACGCTAATAAAAAAACAGAGGCTAAGCGAAAGGAGCTTGAAGCATTTGTTGCCCGGTTCAGTGCAAATGCATCCAAATCAAAACAAGCCACTTCCAGGAAAAAAACGCTTGAGAAGATGGTCATTGAGCAGATCAAGCCTTCATCAAGAAAGATGCCTTTTATCCGTTTTGCACCCGAAAGACCAATTGGAAACAATGTGCTCACAATAAATAATCTTTCAAAAAATGTGGATGGGGAAGTAGCCCTTAATGATATAACATTGACTGTTAACAATGATGACAAGATAGCTTTTGTTGGTGCGCATGATCTGGCAAAAACCGCACTCTTTGAAATACTAATGGGTGAGGATAAAGCAGATAGTGGTGATTACACCTGGGGTACAACAGCAATTCGGTCATTTCTGCCAAAAGATAATTCAGAATTTTTTAATGATGATGTCACTTTGATTGACTGGCTTCGACAATACTCTAAGGAGAAGGACAATCACTTTATAAGAGGTTTTCTGGGTAGAATGCTTTTCACCGGTGAAGAGTCACTAAAAAAGGCTAATATACTATCCGGTGGTGAAAAAGTGCGTATTATGCAGTCAAAGATGATGTTAAGTGGCGCCAATGTACTACTTTTGGATGAACCCACTAATCATCTTGATCTCGAAGCGATCACTGCATTAAACAACGGGTTGATCGAATTTAAGGGTGTTGTTATGTTTGTCTCTCACGACCATCAGTTTTTACAGACAATAGCCAATAGAATAATTGAGATAACTCCTAATGGTGTCATAGACAAAAAAATGTCCTTTGACGAGTATCTGGAAAATCCTGCCGTTCAAAAACAGCGAGAAGAGATGTATGCGAGCATGTGTAACCAGGGTGATATCATACCGATTTGATAGCTGTTTAATTTCATTAGTGTTAAATGTGAAAATCCCTGTACAATGAATTCGTTGCTTTGAATTTACGAGTGAGCTGAAAGGCCCTTGTACCTCTTTGTTCAGTTTTCATCCTCTTTCCATGAAAAAATTTAAGCCGGTACCGTTTAGGCACAGGCCAAAAGGCCTGACGATAATCTACGAGGATCAGGATATTATTGTTGTCAATAAGAGCTGTGGGTTATTGACCGTTGAAGCAAATTATGAAAGAGTAAAAACCGCTCATCGCATTTTAACTACCTATATACGCAAGGGAAGTCTTAAATCAAGGAAGCTGCTTTTTCCTGTGCATCGATTAGACCGGGACACTTCCGGCGTTCTGGTGTTTGCCAAAAGTTTTGATGCCAGCGAAACTCTTAAGATGCAGTGGAAAGATGTTAAGAATAGATATATCGCGGTGGTACACGGGATATTAAAGGAGAAAAGCGGAACGATCATCTCCTATTTAACTGAAAACGAGAAGCATGAAGTCTATTCAGTGAAGGATCAGAAAAAAGGAGATCTGGCAAAGACCAGATATAAGGTTGTAGGAGAGACAAGAGTTT
>CAYTGO010000032.1:18829-29041 GCA_964437425.1 uncultured Candidatus Scalindua sp. | reverse complement strand
AAAAAAGGAGATCTGGCAAAGACCAGATATAAGGTTGTAGGAGAGACAAGAGTTTACAGCCTGATTGAAATTGAACTGTTAACTGGCAGAAAAAATCAGATACGAGTCCACCTATCAGAGAAAGGTCACCCGCTTGTTGGTGATACTAAATACGGTAAAAAAGACGGACCGAAAGGTCGCCTTGCCCTCCATTCACAATTCTTGACATTCAAGCATCCCCGCACCGGTAAAGATGTAACTTTCCAGGCTGAAGTACCGTTCTTCTTCAAAAGGCATTTCAAAAACGCTTAAACTGCTAATATGACTACTTTAGTACATCGAAAACAATATTGACATGGAATTTCTACAGGGATACAATTAGGTATTAAATCTGAAGTGACAAAAGTCTAAACAGTTCAAGTGTCTCAATAATTTTAAACGATTACTTTATTACATGGAGGTAAGGTATGGAAGACCATATTGACAAGGACATATCGCGTAAGTACTGTTCTAGGTTTGGAGTGATATCTGTAAGCAAGGGATTTGTAACCGCAGATCAACTTAAAACGGCTTTAATAGAGCAGGCAGATGACAATGTTTCAGATAGACCGCACAGACTGATAGGTAGAATATTCTTTGAGAAAGGCTGGATGACTGATGAACAGATTGATATGGTTTTAAATGAACTGGAGTCGGAACGCCAGAGTGACTAGCTTTGATTTACTGTGAGTGTCATTTTTAAGTATTTAAGAAGGGGGAGGGGATGAAACTTATCAAGGTTGTTTTAAAGCCTGAAAAGACCATGGACGTGAAGGATGTTCTGACCGGCTTAGGATATCATGGGATTACGTCTAAACATACTTTCGGGTATGGAGAGTGTAAGAAAGTAGTTAAACAGGTATATCGTGGAAAAGTTTATGAGCAAAGAGTAGACGCGGTAAAGAGGGAAGAGATGGAGTTTGTTGTGGCTGATTATAGAGTAAAAAGTGTTATAGACTCTATCAGGAGTGTTACTAAAACAGAAGATGGAGCTGATGGGAGAATATACGTACTTCCCATAGAACAGTCAATTCACATTCATACCGGTGACAGGCATATAGGTGACTCTACTGAAACTGGTTTTTATGGTGATATTTAGGTGTCTAAATTATAGCTGTTTTTATAAATATCATTTTTGAACGACTTGGAGAAGTATTATGAAACTTATTAAAGCTATTGTTAGACCGGAGAAGGCGTTGCCGTTGAAGGATATATTGTCCGGCTCAGGGTATCATGGGATTACGTCTACCGATTGCCATGGATATGGAGAGAGTAAAAATATAATTAAACAGGTGTATAGAGGAAAAGTATATGAGCAGAGGGTGGATGCAGTCAGAAGAACAGAAATAGAATTTGTTGTGCCGGATGACAAAGTCGAGAATGTTATAAGAACAATTAGAAACGTTGCCGTAACCAACCGTGGAGCTGATGGGCGCATATACGTATCTGCAATGAATGATTCAGTCCATCTTCATTCAGGTGAAAAACATCTGGGTGATGCCAGTGAAAAGGAGCTACAGGATGAACTTTGAGATAGAATGCCTGTTCAATTTAGATTGTTCAAATATCCTTGTTCAATAGGCCATCTTTTCGAGTTCCGGATAGAACGTCTCTTCTTCAAAGGATATTCTGTCTGAAAGCGCACCTTTTATACCACCGAAATCACCCATGAATTCATTGCTATCGACGATGTCAGATGAGGAGTATTTATCGAAAAATGGTAGCAGCGCTGACTGTGCAATGTTGCCAAGTTCTTCCAGAAAACCTTGTGCTGAAGACTTAAAAGAGCCATCTGCATCAGGCTTGTTCATTGCTTCCTGAATGACACGGTTTTCTTCTTCAATGTGACCCAACACCGCCTCTTTTAAGCTGGAAAGTGCTTCAGCTCTTTGCTGTCCTTTTGACGAACCAACCAGTCCTAATAAACTTGTTATTGTCTGGTGTGCTGTTTTAAAAGTATCTACAGTTGACCCCATATGATCCCCTCCTTATTTTAGTCACAAAATAACCTTGCTTAACTATATGGTAATCTAACAATAGTTAAATACAATAACAATAAAAAATATTTTGGGCAAGGAGATGAGAAACCGAAGGTTTTCTCTCACAAAAGAGCGAAGGAAAGGATAGTAATTAATGATGATTTTCAGCGAGAAAAGCGTCTGGTAATCTTTGTAGCACTTGTATTGTGTATTCTGAGACTTTCAGTCATCTTTTTTATATCATAATTCCCGAGGAGTCCTTGTTGTACAAAATACCGACCTATGGGAGGTTGCATCATTTTCTGCTTTCCGACAATAGCTAAATGTTGGAATTTAGTTATATACCCATTGCGATGGGCGTATTCACCGAATTGATCCTTATAACTTCTCTCTTTTAAAATTCTTCTGATATCTTCTGATGACAGAATTCCCCAATCCTGTGCAATTTTACCAATGATTGGGCGCTGTCTTCTTTGCCAGACTATTGCCTGGGTAAGGGTGTTCCAGGAGATGAGGCCGGAGTAATAGAGAAATTGACCGATTAGCAGTTCACGTTTTGGAACGATGCCTGAGAAATAACGGTCTGAAATAGCCGTTTTAGTCCTCAGTGTCATCTGCGTACTACTGGCTTTTCTGACACTGCTCTTCAAGGAAGAGCCTGCAGAACTTTTTTGCTTTGTCGTCTTTGTACGCCTTGTTGGTTTTGCTTGCTTTGCCGACTTTGTTTGCTTTTTTGGTTCTGATCGCTTTGTTGACTTGGCTCGTGTTGTTGATTTAGTCTGTTTTTTTGGCTTTGCCTGTTTAGTTGACTTTGCCTGTTTTGGCGGCTTTGTTTTCTTTACTGGTTTTGCTTTCTTTGTCGGGGTGCGGCGACTGGCGCTTTTCGGTTTTCTTTTTTTAGAAACTTCGTCTTTTATAATATATTTTTTTTCACTCTGTATGATAGAATCAAGTCTTTCGTATGCCGTACTCATCTCTTTAAAACATTTATCCAGCTTTTCTCTGTTCTTACCAAGTGCGTGTGCTCTGTCAGGATGAGTTGCAAATGCTTTTCTCCTGTAAGCGGATCGAAGTTTTCTAGGCGAGAGCTTGTCTAAAAAATCGACGTAATTGACGATATCAGAGTCGAATAATAGACAGCAATCGTCAACAAGTACAGTTTTTGATATAGTATACGTCATATTTGTGCCTTTTATGATTATTTAGAATTTAAAGCATAAAAGAAGCAAATAAAATGCCAACAATGTGGTGCTGGTCTTGGTTGTGCGAAAGGTATTTTTTCTACGAAATCACGTCTTAAGCAACTTGATCATTTTGTTGATACTCTCCTTGGCGTCGCCAAAAATCATCAGTGTTTTCTTCTCATAAAAAAGCTCATTGTCCACTCCACTGAAACCTGGACTTAAACTTCTCTTGCATATAATCACACTCTTTGCCTGATCCGCATTAAGAATTGGCATACCATAGAGAGGGCTTTCATTGTCAGATCTTGCCGATGGATTAATAACATCATTTGCACCGACAACTAAAGTCACATCGGCATTTTGAAAATCATCATTAATGTCTCCCAGATCGGAAAGCAGATCATACGATACATTTGCTTCTGCAAGCAAAACGTTCATATGACCGGGCATACGCCCCGCGACAGGGTGGATTGCGTAGCGCACGTCAATGCCACTGTCTATTAGTATTGTTACAAGTTCCTGCAGGGCAAATTGTGCCTGTGCTACCGCAAGTCCATACCCGGGAACGATAATAACTTTTTGAGCTGCCTCAAGCATTATTGAAGCGTCTTCCTCGGTATAATTAATAACTTTACGTCTGTTATTATTGTTATTTACTGCTGTAGTCCCGACTGATCCAAAAATAATATTAGCAATAGAACGATTCATAGCCTTACACATAATTCGGGTAAGTATAAATCCTGATGCGCCAACTAATGCACCGCAGATTATGAGTATGTTGTTGGATAGGACAAAACCTGTGGCGGCGGCAGCCAGACCTGAACAGGAGTTTAGCGTTGAAATTACGACAGGCATATCTGCACCACCAATTGGTATGACGAACAGGATTCCAAGCAGTAAGGCTATTGCAAGAATGACAAGTAAACCAGTGCTGAACGCAGGATTGATTATGACAACGATGCCCATAACTAGAAACAGGGTAAAGAGTAGTGCGTTTAGTAACCGCTGGGCCTTGAATATTACAGGTGCCGACCTGACAACTCCCTGTAGCTTGCCAAAAGCGACCAGACTGCCGGTAAAAGTGACAGCACCAATGAACAGACTTATAACCATGGAGATGATTACGTCGATCCTTAGATCTCCGGACAGTCGATTGTATTCTGCTAAAGCTACAAGTGCGGAGGCACAACCACCAAGTCCGTTAAAGAGCGCTACCATTTGAGGTACGGCCGTCATCTGGACCTTCCTGGCTATTATGGCTCCAATTGCACTACCTATGATGAGGCCAACAATTATTAAAGTGAAATCCAGTATCTCGTTCTTTGTTAATGTTACTACGATGGCTATCAGCATTGCAGTCATAGCAAGCTGGTTGCCCCGTCGGGCAGTCTTAGGTGAACTAAGGTTCTTCAAGCCGAGAATGAATAATATGGCTGAGAGGAGATATGCAAGCGTTATGATAATATTCATATGTCTTAGTCCTTCTTCTTTCCTTTCTTAAACATCTCCAGCATTCTGTCTGTGACCATGAACCCACCGACAACGTTTATCGTGGCTATTATTACGGCTAGGAGCCCAAGTACTGTGCTGAGAGTCGAGTGACCTGCACCGGCGCTTATCAGGGCACCTACAAGCGTTATTCCGGAGATTGCATTAGTACCGGACATGAGTGGAGTATGCAGCAGGGGGGGGACCTTGGTAATCGTCTCAAACCCGACAAATATAGCAAGGACAAGTATATATACTGACACCAAAAGTGGATCGATCATGTTTCAGCTCCTTTCCGTATTGCCTTACTAACGTAATCGTTTACAATCTCTCCTTTGTGTGTAACACATGAGCTTTTTGTTATCTTGTCCTCAAAATTGAGATTTCTATCGTCAGCCATGTACAAATGTTCAAAAAATTGTGTAATATTTCTGGAATACATGGCGCTGGCATCAATAGGGAGTGTTGATGGAAGGTTTAACACACCGCATATGGTCACACCGTGTTTACATATGTCTTTCCCGGGTTCTGTGATCTCGCAGTTTCCTCCTTGCTCTGCGGCCAGATCTATTATGACAGAACCTTTCTGCATTCTCTTAACTGTCTCCTCTGTTATCAGGATAGGAGCTCTCTTACCAAATAGCTGTGCAGTAGTTATCACAACATGGTTTTGTGCCGCTCTCTTACCAATTATTTCGCGCTCTTTTTTTATGAAATCTTCTGTCATCTCTTTTGCATAACCAGCGGCTGTTTCAGCGTCTGCAACAAGTTCCATCTCTATGAACTGTGCTCCAAGACTCTCTACCTGTTCTTTTACAGCCGGCCTTGTGTCAAATGCCTCCACTCTTGCACCCAGTCTGCGAGACGTTGCAATCGCCTGTAACCCGGCGACGCCAGCTCCCACTACCAGTACCTTAGCCGGTGGTATGGTTCCGGCAGCTGTCATCAAGAGAGGGAAGAATTTGCCAAGGTGTTGTGCCGCTATCAGGACGCCGCGATACCCTGCAATGCTGGCCATCGAACTGAGTGCATCCATACTTTGTGAGCGTGATATACGTGGGATAAACTCCATGGCAAAGCTTGTAATATTCTTTTCATTCATTAGTTTAAAAAATTCAGCAGTTAAGGCAGAAGAGAGAAAACCGATATAAGTTGAACCGTTTTTCATCATCTCGATTTCTTCTATTAGAGGAGGCTGAATCTTCATGATAACATCAGCTCCAGAGTAGAGAAGTTGCACATCTTTAACGATAGCAGCACCGGCCCGTTCGTATTCAGTATCAGGGAAATACGCATTTGCCCCTGCACCGGATTCAATCGATACTTCATGGCCATCCTTTAAAAGTTGTGTGACTATTTTTGGTACGATAGCCACACGTTTTTCACCCTTATAAATCTCTTTAGGAATTCCTATTTTCATAATCTATGGAATATATGTTTTAGTAGAATTTGACGTTTATCATATTGGTATTGCCGTAAACAAGTCAAGAAGTTATTTGATTTGATTTTTGTATGTTTGGGTTGATTTTTTTCTGATTGCCTGTATATTTAGAAAATTCTAATATTTTATTTTCTATTGTGGGAGGAAGCAGATGTTTTCTAAAAATAGATATTTATGGATAGGTATATTTCTCTCTCTGTTCTGCTTTAGTTTATGTGATAGTGTGTCTGCAAGTCCAAACTGGTCTATCAAGGGTGAGTACTTCGAGGGGTGTACGTGCAACCCCGGGTGCCCATGCCTGTTTGGGAGTGAACCCAGTCACAATAGAACGTGCAAAATAGCGGGTGTATTCAATATTAAGTCCGGGAGTTATGGACAGTTTGCATTAGACGGTCAGACGGTAATCGGAATTACAGATTTAACTGCCGCGCCGACTGAGAACTGGATAGTTTTCTATATCAGTGGAAACGGATCTTCCAGTGTCAGGAATAAGGCACTTTTGGATATCTTCCGGAATCATGTCTTTGGTTTTGCAAATGTTCCGTCTGAGAGAATCACGGTAAAATATTTACCGATTCATATAGAGTCTACTGAGTGGCGTAAGAGGGCAGTGGTTGCTGATAACCTGACATTGAATGTTGAATTGTTAAGGGGTAAGGGAGATCCTGATAAACCGACACAGATTGTTAATAAGAATTTCCCGGTTTGGGCAGATGAGTTTGATACAACGCTTAACATGGGGAAAGCCTCTACACATAGGTTCCATGAGGGTCGTCATAAGTGGAATTACGATGGAAGAAGTGGTTTTTCTACTAACTTTCACTTTGAAGGTAGTTAAACGATACTGATAGCACTCTGGCTTTCCTTCAGATCCGGCCGGGCAGGCGCTCAGCGTGACGCCTCATGATGCTCAATGTGACGTCTCCCTCCCCAAGGATGCTAATGTGCGTCTCATGATAATCGATGTGACGCCATCCTGAGCGCCTGCCCGGCGAGATCATTCAGGCAGGGAACCGAAGGATTGTTTTTGTCGCGATAGCGATTTAACACGTTAGCGCTAGGTGTGAGGGTATAGTTTGATTGACAAATCTATTTATTAACTCTTTTTCACTCTCTGTAATATTCATAAAGGCTGCAGCAATACCAAAAATAGATGTGTCTTGTTGTTTTTTTACGCGGGTTACCATTCCGGTACACGTCACAGGTGATGAAGATGTTGAAAATCCTATCTTTAGGTCTAGGACAGTACCGCACTGTATGTTGTTGCTGGAGTTAAAAAACAGACCTCCGACACCCAGATCATTTACACCAACCATGTCCCACTCAGAAGAAGTCATTTCCTGTCCATTCTCGGGTCTGATTCGAAACCTTATGATAATAGGTTTCTCAACTCTTTTATGCTTCCTTCTATCTACATCATTATGTATTCGGTCATTTATTTGATTTGAGTTTAGCTTCATCATCTTTTCATCCTTTAATTAGTGTTATGTCAACCTAAGTTTTATTAGTATCGTCTTTTACGTTAGTAATTTAAAGCAATTGATATGCCAATATAATACTTAGATGGGTTAAATATGTAACATGCAGTCATAAAAGAACATATGAGATGCTGTTTAAAGTAAGGAGAATTATGTTGTTCTTGTTTTGGGAAATATGACCCATATTTACAACAGAAAGTCCCCAAAATAAGTTAATTTTTACCTTATAATGTGATCAAAATATTTAATGGTTTGTAATAATGACTTTTAGTTGACACCCTTAATTATAATCGTAATATAATGTATTCTGTGTGCGCCTGTACACACGTCAAGAGATATGTGAATTGGGGTATTTACAATATGAACCTGGCATTAATTGCTATAACTGATGATGGAATTGACGTAGCTAAACGTATTAAAGAAAAACTTGACGATGACTTGACGGTTTTCTTGCCTCAGAAATTAAAGCAGAAAACGCTGAAAGCAGCTTACTATTCAAGGAAATTTGGTGATCAGGTAGCCGAACTGTTTTCTCGTTATGATGGGTTTATCTTTATCATGGCATCAGGTATCGTAGTGCGCACAATTGCCTCGCATATTACGGATAAATATACTGATCCGGCAGTGGTCGTGGTTGATGATGTGGGTCGATTTGTTATCAGTCTCCTTTCCGGACATGAGGGTGGTGCAAATAATTTAGCACATAACGTTGCGAATATCCTTCATACAGATGCTGTTATTACAACAGGGACAGAGGCACAGAAGGATATTATAATTGGTATAGGTTGTAAACGAGGCATAGGGAGTGATGAGGTTAAAGAGGCAATTAATAGTGCTCTTGCAAGTGCTGAGGTGTCTATTGACAGGGTGCGACTGGCAGGCACTGTAGACTTGAAAGCTGACGAGGCTGGTTTACTACGCGCACTGGATGAACTGGGGATTCCATTGCGGGTCGTTTCAAGGTCTGAGATTGCTACTTGTGAGAAAGATTATTCTAAATCAGATTTTGTAATAGAGAAGATTGGAGTGGGGGGTGTTGCTGAACCGGCAGCCCTTATCTCCGGGAGGAAGACAAAATTAATACTGAGGCGGCAGAAATATCCGGGAATAACGGTGGCAATAGCGCAGGAAAACTTTTCGTGGTAGGGATTGGTCCCGGTAACATGGAAAACATGAGCATCAGGGCTGTTGAGGTTATAAAGAGTTCTGACTGCGTTATTGGCTATAAGACATATATTAATCTGATAAAAGAGCTGGTTGAAGGCAAAGAGGTGATTAACTCGGGTATGCGTGCGGAGATTGATCGCGCTTCCCTGGCTATTGAAAAAGCAGAAGCGGGAAAGGTTGTTTCTGTAATAAGCAGCGGAGATCCGGGTGTGTTTGGAATGGCCGGCCTGGTATTAGAGGTTGCAAAAAATGCAGGACAGAAAATCCCTGTTGAAATCGTACCGGGTATTCCATCAGAGAATGCGGCAGCGGCACTCCTTGGCGCCCCATTAATGCATGATCACGTTACCATAAGCCTGAGTGATCTTCTTACTCCGTGGGAGGTTATTGAGAAAAGGGTAACTCTTGCTGCAGAGGGAGATTTTGTAGTTGTCCTGTATAATCCAAAAAGTTCAGAGAGGAAATGGCAGATTGAGAAGACGATTGAAATAATGTTAAGCAGGAAACCTGCTGATACACCTGTTGGTATTGTAAAAAGTGCCATGCGTAAAAAACAAAATGTAACAATCACGAATCTTGGTGAAGTGTTGGAACATCCGATAGATATGACGACAATATTGATCATAGGAAATTCAACTACGTTTGTTTATGATAATTATATGGTGACAAAGAGAGGTTACAAAGTTTGATATTGGTAATGTCCGGTACTGAAGAAGGCAGGGAGATAGTTGAAAGACTAAATGATAAAGGAGAAGATGTTGTTACGACAGTCGCTACAGAATATGGGCGCGAAATATATAAAAAAATAGGTTTGGGCCATTTATGTGTCCAGGGAAGGCTTGGCACAGATGAACTGTCTGAGCTTATACGAAACAAAAATATTGATACCCTGATCGATGCAACTCACCCATACGCAACCCAGGCATCTCTTAACGCAATAAAGGCAAGTGAAGAGAGCAGTATTAAGTATATCAGATTTCAGAGATCTGCTTCGGTTACGGGAGATGGTGATATTGGTAAAACCGATACAGACAAACTGGGGTACGTACACCTTGTTGAGGACATGGATGAAGCGGTAAGTTGGTGCAGTAAATCTGACAGAAAGAGGATTTTGTTAACAACCGGTTTTTCAGCCGCTGAAAAGTTTGTAAAGCTAAAAGACGAAAAAGAGATATTCGTCAGGATCCTGCCTATGCCGGCACATATTGAACAGTGTGTAGACATGGGGATTAAGCCGTCAAATATTCTTGCCCTCCAGGGGCCTTTCACAATAGAGCTTAATACGGCGATATACAACCAATATAAAATTGATGTTGTGGTTACAAAAGATAGTGGCAAGACAGGGGGTGTCCCTGAAAAGATTCAGTCTGCAAGTGAGGCAGAAATTGATATCGTAATAATCAAGAGAGACGAGATAGAATATCCGGTAAAATGTTCGTCAATAGATGAAGTCTTTG
>CAYTGO010000032.1:0-18729 GCA_964437425.1 uncultured Candidatus Scalindua sp. | reverse complement strand
TGGAATAAACAGCAGTATACTCAAACTGAACGAAAGGAGTTGTTAATGAAAGGTACAATAAAGGTCACAATGGTTCTGGCTATCTCTGTCTTTCTTGCGTGTGTTGATGGCTTAATATTGAAAAGCGCTCATGCGCAACATACAGATGTATTCAATCTCTACCAGGACAAAGGTCCAAATAATCCAAATAATCTAAAAAAAGAAGGTACAGCCAAAGATGTTGAGACCGGTATGCCGGAAGTGGAAGTGATTGAAGTAGAAAACAATATTAAGTACAAGGTCTCGGTTGAAAAGAGTAAATACGAGGCAAAAGATCTTACTATGGCAGATATTGAGCTATGGGAGATTGTGGACAAAACACCATTTGAGTGGCATCAGGTCGAATTCATCATGGAGGCTGATATAGAGGAGGTGCATTCAAGGACTTTTGGTAAACAGGGTTGTGTTCGCAAGCGAAAAGGGAATGTGTTCTGGCTTAATGATGGAAGGAAGTGCGTATATTGGACGCCATGGTCCACATGGGATTGCAGGCCTGAAGAGGAAAGAGGCGATGGTGTATATCCTTAGGCATTTGAAATAGATTATTCACTTATTGACTTCCGGAACAGAATATGATAATTTCTCTCAATCTGTAATGATTATTGATTGGGGATTGGTCTATTGATACTGATGACCGATGCTATAATTTTAGACCTTTGCTTTAGGAGACAATTTAAAGATGGCAGATTTAGTTAATGAAAATACTATTGGTAGTGCTAAAGGAAGCATAGTAGAGGATGCGGTAAATGCAAATTTTCAGGGTGAGACTGCTGAGGTAGGCTTGTATCTGGCAATGTCTCGACAGGCGCAAAGGGAAGGATTTCCGGAGATAGCGGAAGCTCTGAAATCACTTGCAATGGATGAAGCATGGCACGCAGCGCGCTTTGCGGAACTTAACGGCAAAATAAGTGCATCTACAAAAGAAAATCTGGAGAAAATGCTGGCAGGTGAACGAGGTGCTAACAAAGGTAAGAAAAATGCATCTGACAAGGCTAAGGAGGCAGGAGTGGAAGAAGCGGGGAATTTCTTTGATGAGTCTTCACAAGATGAAGCTCGTCATGCAAGGACTCTTGAAGGATTGCTGAAAAGGTATTTCTAAATGTAACTAAGTTGGAGTTTATACATAGCTCCATAAATTGATTCATTTTAAATGGGAAACCTAATGTTCATTAGGTTTCCCATTTGTATTTAGACACTAGACTTTAAGAAAAGTCTCTATCCATAACGGTCTTGCGTTTGTCTGCCTTTGCATTCTCAACAGCCTGATCACACAGATTACGGATGGTATCAGACAGTGCTGGTGCAACGTTGGCTGAAGTGCTCATACCTGCTGATGAACGGATATACTTTTTAAGTTTGGATGTAACTACCAGTACTTCTTTAGAATCACTCATAATATTTTTCCCCGGTTAATTTATAAAAAAAATAATTTCTTGTTCTGCGTACAGTACAGGCTCGCCTAAAATTTTATCCTTAAGCGATTTGTATGTGCTTACGCAAAAGATATCTTAGTGATAGGATAATTGACGCTCGTTCCGCTACGGTCTGTGGCATGTACATGAGTCCATGGTTCTTCACCGTCAGTCATTCTTACAAAGTGGAAAGGGGCTGGATGGGGCTGTTTTGCACCACTGCTCTCATTAACGGTAATATTAATCGTTAAAATCTTCTCATTTTCTGCATGAGCTTCATCTTGTTCCGCAATCACTTCGTCTTCAAAAGAGTTAACCATTACAAGCCCGTCAACCCTAAGAAATTTAGTCTTTGCTCTCAAATCCCATTCCGCTTTTGTTATATTAATTTTAATAGATTCCATATGGCTAATTATCTCCTATTAAATAAATTTTACTTAGTGGGATTGAGAATAATGCTAACGATTTACAATATCATTCGCTTCATCCACATTAGCAAATAGCCAAGGAATTGCAAGTCTAAAAACTGGAAGATATTTGATGGGTAAATTATAGTATTTGAAAAAAATGGTGACTTTGAGGGATTAACTTATAAAATATATAAAGTAGCAAAATTATAATTCACATCAGACTGAAATGGAGGAGAGTGAGATGTATGTTACCGGAATTGGCAGGACAAAGTTTGGCGCTCTTTCTGAAACTATGCCTGAACTGATTTATCAGGCAATGTATAATGCTATTAACGATAGTCCTGTTTCTATTGAAGAGATAGGGGCCGTATATGTCAGTAATTTTATTGGCGGCCCGGCTGAAAAGCAGCTGCATTTAAACTCTGTGGTATCCAGTCTGCTTCCTGAACTTAGACTGCCGATTATACGTGTTGAGACGGCGTGTGCTTCCGGTAGCAGTGCGATGTATCAGGCGATAATCGCTTTATCGCGATTTGATAATGTCCTGATAGTCGGTGTTGAGAAAATGAGTAATGCCACTTCTGCTGAGAGTTCCCAGAACCTGGGAATGGCCGGAGATCGGACAGCAGATCAGATGCAGGGATTGATATTCCCTGCGCATTATGCCCTGGTTGCCCAACAGCACATGCAGAGATACGGCACGACACATGAAGACCTGGAATTAGTTGCATTAAAAAACCACAATAACTCCAGACTAAATCCATTAGCCCACTTCAGCCATAAGGATGTAACCCTTGAAATGATAAAAAATGCGCCTGTGATAGCTTCTCCTTTAAATCTGTTTGACTGTTCACCAATCTCAGATGGCGCTGCTGCAGTTGTAATCTCAAAAAACAGCAAAAGCGATAGAGATGTAAAGGTAACCGGGTCTGCTCTGGCTACAGACCATATCTCATTATCTCACCGAAAAGTACATACTTCGCTTGAGGCCGCGAAAGTAGCCAGTAAAGAGGCGTATGAACTTGCCGGGGTCACCCCGAAAGATCTTGATATTGTAGAAGTCCACGACTGTTTTACTATTAACGAGCTTGTGGCTATGGAAGATCTGGGGATATGCAAACCGGGGGAGAGTAAAGATTGGGTCAGGGAGGAGAGGACATCGATCAAAGGAGACGTGCCTATAAATACTGATGGAGGTTTAAAGGCAGATGGGCATCCAATAGGGGCTACCGGACTTGCGCAGGTGTTTGAAGTAACTACACAGTTGCGAGGCGAAGCCGGAGAACGCCAGGTTGAAAATGCTGAGGTCGGCCTGACGCACAACATTGGTGGCGTTGGTGGAACTGCCGTAGTGCACATTCTTGAAAGGAGGGGCTGACACATGGTATATGAGTGTGGAGGTTGTCATAAACAGTGGTACTACAATGTAAAGAAGTGTATCTTCTGCCAGGGTGATGTTACGGAGTTGGCACCGGCAAAGACTACTGTCAGGGGAATGACTAAAATAGAAATCCCGTCACCCGGACATACCAGGGTCCCTTATTGTGATCTCCTGTTAGAGGATGAATACGGAAATTTTGAGATAAGAAAATCTTTTTCAGATCATGAGCTGGGTGACATACTGGAGGCCGAGACAAAAGAGGCTAAAAAGGTTGCCAAGGAGAGGACTGTTGGAATAGTGGGCGCGGGGACTATGGGTAGTGGTATTGCCCAGATTTGTGCTCAGGCAGGATATCATGTTCTTGTGATTGACAGACACGAAGAGACTGCAAGGAAGGCGTTGGTGAAGATTGACAAGGCACTTTCCAAATCAACAAAGGATGATTTGAAAAAGGAGATTCTCGGCAGGATTAAGGCGACAACCAACCTGTATGAAATGGAGCATGCTGACCTTGTCATTGAGGTGTTAACGGAGGATATGGAGCTGAAGAAAGAAGTTTTTAAGGAGCTGGATAACGAGTGTTCTAAAGAGACAATCTTTGCGACCAACACATCTTCTCTATCTGTAACCGAGCTGTCTGAGGTTCTTAAGAACCCTGGCAGACTTGTAGGCCTCCATTTCTTCAATCCGGTACCGAGGATGAAACTGGTTGAAATTATAAAGTCAGAAAACACATCTGATGAAACAGTTGAATATGCAAAGGAGATTGCATTTGAGCTGGACAAAACACCTGTGATTACGGGTGATGCCCCGGGTTTTATTGTTAATCGCCTCCTTCTTGTTTTCTTGAATGAAGCTATGGATAAATATGCTGATGGTACTTCAACTGCAGCAGACATTGATAAAGCCGTGACCCTGGGACTTAATCACCCCATGGGACCGTTAGCGTTATCTGATTTAATAGGCCTTGATGTCTGTAAGGCAATTCTGGACGTGTTGTACGAAGGATACAAAGATCCCAGGTATAAACCATGTAAAACTCTTTGTGAGATGGTTGAGAAAGGCACTCTTGGTAGAAAGAGTGGAGAGGGGTTTTATAAGTATTAATTCCTTAAAATGGATTTAAGAATATAGCAATTTAGCTGTAGCGGAAACCTTCAGGTTTCCATCCTTAGCTTGCCATATGATAATGGAAGGCTAAAGCCATTCCGCTACAGTCAGTGTGGGCCGTTTGAATCGCTTACTATCTATTCTTGTTTCTATAACAGCCTCTTTGAGGATCTACATTATGAATGATAACAAAAAACTTGTTGAAGATCTCGCAGGCAAAATTAAATCCGGAGAGGTTCAGTCCTGGAAGGCGGAATCAGTTCTGCTGGAAGAATATGGTGCAAGTGCTCCAGAGCATTTTCAGATTGCAGCGTTGAGCAGAAGGAAGTGTATAGAGGAGTTAACCGGCCAGAAGTTTAACTATTTAGAGCTGCCTGAAGAACCATATTTGATGCAATGGTGTTGTCCGAAAGATAATTCTCTCTGGCAATTGGAAGCGAGGGATACCGATACTGTCTGTACTCAATGCGGATCCGTATTGGAACCGTATGGTGCCGGCGATGATAGATATCGACCGCTGGTCAACAATTATGTTGGTGGCAAAGAAGAGTACTACTCCTCTGCAGGTCAGATAAATGTCTTTGGAGACGTTGAGAAAACATTCACTAATTTATTGGCCTATGGACCCGGATTTGGGTCTATCGGGATCAGTGTTGGCTGTTTTCGTATCAATAAATTGGGCGGTGCTGAAGTAAAGGTTGGTAGATGGGCAGGAGCAGCGCGTAACTTAGGATATGTTTTCGAAAGCGAAGAAGAGCGCGAAAAAGCTATTGTGACTGCAAAGGAGATATTGCCTTCATTGAGGAGAGAGATGGAGGAGAAATATCTTGCCGAATTCAACGGAGAAATTTATGAGGTTGAATTTGTAAGAAGACAACACCACGGGCAGTTTTTCATATACATCTGTTTTTATACCAGATTTGAAAACGCCAGGGGACATGGCGTTACTTCGGCAGCTGTCGGATTTGCCAGGGGCCGACTGGACGCAGAGTTCAATGCTAAGGGAGTTTCATTTATACAGAGCCTCATCGCTATGGGTTTTGATGGGGACTTGAAGCCGTCACCCCGAAATCGTCGCGGACGCTATGTCTCTGCACAGGTTAAACTGCCCATACCGGCTTACGAGAAAATGAGCAAGAATGGTATTGATAAACTGCTGTCGTATATGGAGATTGATCGTCAGGGTGTTATGCAGGAACAGGGCGGGTTTGTTTACTCGGGAATGGGAGGGGAAATCATCCCTGCACTCTACCGTGGTACTAAAGTCAATCCACGTCCGTATAATGTTTCCTGCACAGAAAACGTATACGTTGAAATCAGGGGAGAAGAGGTAGTATTCGGAGTAGAACTGCCTAACCTTGAAGTAGGTGCCACTTCAAACAGAGAAGGTCCGATCTGTCCAACAGCCAGAGAAGTTCTCAAGTTTATGGGAATAGGGACATCAAAGGAGTTTGCTGCTGCCGCTGCCGCCATAACACTTGCGGGTGAGTTTAATTTCACACTGCTTCATTTGCGCGGTGAAATGTATTCAGCAGGTAAGTAATAAATGCCAAATTGGCAGCAATTTTTTTTTAATATTGCCCCGTGTGCCATTGTGGCAGCATAGATATTATGATTCTGCTTGTTGTATATTTGCAAGCAACTATTATACAATCACTTACGTATATTTTGTCTGTTCTAATCATATAGATATTATTGGCATTTTGTTTGCTGTTAACTACGAGATACATTATTTTAGAATAAAACTATATTATGATGACACTGTTAAAACGTGATAAGGCTGATTACAGGATTTTAATAACCGATGATGATGATAATTGTCGTTCCAGCCTGAACGATATATTCGAACCTGAAGGTTATACGACATACCTGGCTAGTTGTGGCAGGGAGGCCGTTGAAATCGCAAAGCATGAGTTGCTGCATGTGTTGATTATGGATGTGCACATGCCGGACTTTAGTGGTTTCGAAACGTTTGAGTTTATCAAGGAAGAGAAGAATATACAGATTCCATGTATTTTTGTATCTGCGGATACCTCTAAAGATTTAAAGTTTGAGGCAATTGAGGCAGATGCATACACATTGATATCGAAGCCGATAAAAAAAGAGATAATCAAGTACGCGGTAGAACAATCACTTGAAAAGTACTATTGGAAATAAATTGTTAAGTTAATCAATCCTTAGAAAGGGGACAATAAACAATGAAGACAAAACCATTAGGAGAAAAGATTTTAGTTAAAAGATTTGATGCAGCAGAAAAATCTGCCGGAGGTATCGTATTACCTGATGCAGCTAAAGAAAAACCAAAAGAAGGAAAGATAATTGCTCTTGGTGATGGAAAGTTGTTGGATAGTGGCACAAGGGCAAAGTTCCAGGTTAAAAAAGGGGACAGAGTTGTATTTACATCTTACGCGGGAACTGAGATTGATATTGATGGTGAAGAGTACCTGTTAATGGCTGAAGATGATATTCTTGCAATAATTGAATAGTTAGGAGAACAGAATGGCTGGTAAAAAAGTACTGTGTGGCCACGAAGCGGGTATGGCTATAAAAGATGGAATAAATAAGTTGGCAAATGCTGTCAAAGTAACCATGGGTCCAAAAGGCAGAAATGTTATTATTGAAAAAAGCTTTGGTTCCCCGACAATAACAAAAGATGGTGTTACTGTTGCAAATGAATTGGAGTTTGAAGATGCGTATGAGAACATAGGTGCGCAGCTGGTAAAAGAGGTCGCGTCTAAGACGAATGACATAGCCGGTGATGGAACAACAACTGCAACGGTATTATCAGAAGCAATATATACTGAAGGGCTGAAAAGTCTTGTTGCCGGAGCGAATCCGGTTGGAATTAAAAAAGGTATTGAGAAGGCCGTTGAGGCGATAACCACCGAACTCGTTAAAATGAGTATTGGAGTTTCCGGAAAGAAGGAGATCGAGCAGGTAGGTACTATTGCGGCAAATAATGACCCTGAGATTGGGAAGCAGATATCGAATGCCATGGATCGAGCAGGCAGTGATGGTGTAATAGCCGTTGAAGAAGGCCAGGGTTTGGAAACTACGGTGGATCTTGTTGAGGGTATGCAATTTGACAAGGGCTACCTCTCTCCGTATTTTATTACAGATACAGAGAAGATGCTGGTTGTTTTTGAGGATCCATACATCCTTGTTCATGAGAAAAAGATTTCTGCATTAAAGGATCTTCTGCCCATATTGGAGAAAATTTCACAATCGGGCAAGCCGTTGTTGGTGATTGCTGATGATCTGGAAGGTGAAGCGCTTACAACTCTCGTGGTTAATAAGATGCGTGGAACATTGAAATGCGCTGTTGTGAAAGCACCTGAATTCGGAGATAAGCGTAAGGCAATGCTTGGCGATATCGCTGCAGTAACCGGTGCTGATGCGATATTTGAAGATCTTGGAGTCGGATTAGACACTCTTAAGCTATCAGATCTGGGTGGAGCTAAGAAAGTGATTATCGATAAGGATTGTACGATGATTATTGAAGGCAGTGGATCTAAAAAAGAGATTCAAGGCAGAGTTCAGCAGATAAGAAATGAAATTGAGAACTCTACTTCAGATTATGATGTAGAGAAATTGCAGGCAAGGCTTGCGAAACTTGCCGGCGGAATTGCAAAGATAAGTGTTGGGGCTGCTACAGAGGCTGAGATGAAGGAGAAGAAGGCTCGATTAGAGGATGCAATGCATGCTACTAAGGCTGCTGCTCAGGAAGGAATTTTACCCGGGGGAGGCGTTGCTCTTTTAAGGTCAGAGAAAGCCTTGAAAAAGGTAGATGCGGACCTGGATGAAGATGAAAAGGTTGGAGTAAACATCATCCGTAAAGCGCTTGAAGCTCCGCTTAGACAAATTGCTGATAATGCAGGTCTGAACGGAATTTTAGTTGTTCAGAAGGTAAAAGAGATGGAAGGGAATGAAGGATTTGATGTTGCCAAGGAGAAGTATACTGATCTGGTTAAGGCAGGCGTTATCGATCCGGCAAAGGTAGTTAAAACTGCACTTCAAAATGCGGCAAGTATTGCAGGGTTACTATTGACAACCAATGCAATTGTCAGTGATGCTCCTGAGAAGGATTAAAAAAATAAGTAGACGTTGAAAAACAGTAAGAGGTTTTATATTATAATAAAGGTGCCATCTTTGTATAAAGATGGCACCTTTTTTCTTATCAATTAAATAGTGTCTGACAAGTCAATATCACTTTAACCGGGATCGGGTATAGGATGAAGAAAAAAACCAAAAAATCTATGAGTAAGAAATATGACAAGTACCAAAGTCCGCTTGCCGAGAGATATGCAAGTGAAGAGATGAGCCACAATTTTTCAGACCAATTGAAATATAGTACATGGAGAAGGCTTTGGATCGCATTGGCGGAAACAGAAAAAACTCTTGGAATTAAAGCAATTTCTAAGAAGCAGATTGATGAGATGAAAAAATTCCAGGATAACATAAATTTTGATGCAGCCAGAAAGCACGAGCTCAGGGTGAAGCATGATGTCATGGCACATGTTCATGCTTTTGGTGATCAGTGTCCTGCCGCAAGTCCGATAATTCACTTGGGTGCAACTAGTGCATTTGTGCAGGATAATGCGGATTTGATTCTCATGAAAAGCGGTATGAATATCCTGTTGAAAAAACTGGTTAATATTGTAGATGCGTTGGCGGTGTTTGCTAAAGAGTATAAAGGCTTGATTACGTTAGGATACACTCACTATCAACCGGCCCAGCTTACTACCGTCGGAAAAAGAGCGTGTCTCTGGATGCAAGACTTTGTTATTGATATAGAAGACCTGGAGAGCAGGATAGAAAATTTAAGATTCAGAGGTGCCAAAGGTACGATAGGCACGCAAAACAGTTTCATGGCCCTGTTCAACAGGGATGAAAAAAAGGTAAAGCTACTTGATCAGCAGGTATCAAAAAAAATGGGATTCGATAAAATCCTTCCTGTTGCCGGCCAGGTCTATACTCGAAAGCTTGACAGCCAGATTTCAGATGTCTTGTCCGGTATTGCTCAATCGGCACATAAGTTTTCAAATGACCTCAGGCTTCTGCATAATTTGAAAGAGATCGAAGAGCCGTTTGGGAAGAAGCAGATAGGCTCTTCTGCCATGCCGTATAAACGAAATCCTATGCGTTGTGAAAGGGTAGCGGCTTTAGCCCGTTATATAATCTGTAATGGTTTGAATACTGATCTTACGAGCAGTGTGCAGTGGTTTGAGAGAACACTGGACGATTCCGCAAACAGGCGACTGGTTCTGCCGGAAATGTTTGTTGCAACGGATGCAATGCTGAACATCGTTCTTGGAGTTGTCAGGGATCTAAGTGTCTATCCGAAGGTGATAGAGAAGCGCGTCAATGAAGAGTTGCCGTTTTTAGCATCAGAGAGCATATTGATGGAAGCGGTTAAAGCGGGTGGCAACAGACAGAACCTCCATGAGAAGATACGTAAATATTCTATGGAGACCATTACCCTTGTCAAAGAAGAGGGTGCTGATAATGATTTTATTGAGCGAGTCAAAAAGGATGAGGACTTTTCGATAATCAAAGACCGGTTAGATGATATTCTAAAGCCGAAGAACTTTATTGGCAGGGCTCCTAAACAAGTGACTGAGTATATCTCAGAGGTTGCAAGGCCTTTGCTGAGAAGATTCAGAAAACTACTTGGAGCTAGTACAGAATTCAAGGTGTGAGAACTATGGGTGATTCAATCAAGGGATTGGATTTTGTTCTGATAACTGACAGGAAGGTTTGTGGTAAAAAACTTACTGACATAATAGAACAGGCGATTGACGGTGGAGTTGGAACTGTGCAATTGAGGGAAAAAGACCTGAGCACCGGTGATTTGTTTAGCCTGGCAAAAGAGATTCGTGAAATAACTGAGAGAAAAGGCGCAAACCTGATAATTAATGACAGGGTTGATATTGCAACTGCAGTTGATGCAGATGGCGTTCATCTTGGCTGGCAGTCCCTGGAAATAGATACGGTTCGGAGGATGATCGGGCAGGATAAGATAATTGGATTTTCGGCACATAGCCTTGAGGAGGCGGAGAGAGCGGAAAGTAGTGGAGCCGATTACATTTCTATTAGTCCAATTTTTGATACCGCAAATAAGGATTATTTCATAAAGCCGTTGGGGGTTGGTGAAATAGGAAAGATAAAAGAGCATATTAACATTCCTGTTATTGCTTTGGGCGGAATTAATGAAAACAATGTAAGTAAAGTGCTTGAAAATGGCGCCGATGGCATTGCTGTAATATCAGCAATTCTTCTCTCCGATAGTCCTGAACAGGCCGTAACAAGGATTTGCAGAGAAATGGAACTAAGCACTAATTGACCTTGGAAAACAAATCTTAACGCAGAGCTCGCAGAGAACACAGAGAAACAACTGAGTAATTTAAGGATTAAGGGATAAAATAGAAGATTATCTCTGTTTAATTTACTACCGTAGCGGAAACCTTTAGGTTTCCATTGCGCCATACACACTTTTTAATCGGGAGTAAAGATGCAATTAATAGACAACGTTAAATTTGATGACAAAGGCCTGATACCGGCTGTAATTGTAAACGCAGATGATAACAGGGTTTTAACACTATGTTTTATGAATAAGGATGCCCTGGAAAAGACTGTTGAAACGGGTAAAGTACATGTATTTCGTCGTTCGCAAAACAGATTAATGATTAAAGGGGAAACTTCGGGCCATACACAGTTGGTAGAGGAGGTTTTCTTTGATTGCGAGGGTAAATCGTTAGTTATTAAGGTTAAACAGAATGTTGCGGCATGTCACGCGGGTTATATGTCATGTTATTACAGAAAGTACAATAATAAGACGAATAGTATCGAAATAAACGAAGAAAAAATCTTCGATCCTGAAAAAACATATAAGAGCTGACAATGGTCAAAAATTGCTTGCAAAGGGTTTTATCATGTGTTACAGTCGTAGTTTAAATTTTGTCAGTCTTTACTAAATCCTTGCTGGAAATTGGTGGAGCGAAGCAGAATATGACGAAGAACATGAGACGTTTTGGGTTCGTAATTTTGGCTTTATCAGTCTTTCTGGTGCAGGGTTGTGCCGAATTGGAAGAGCTGAGAAGAGCCAATAAGCGCCAGGCAATTACTGTTCGCGACCAGATGTCAGAGCTTGATCAGCTAAGAACTGAATTAGACGCTGCTAATAAAGTAAACAGTGTTTATGAAAATCGTGCGCAGTCAGATGAGGAAGAGAAGGAAAGACTTCGTACCGATTTAGAGATACTTGCTCGTTCTATCGGTGGTGGTGCTGCGGTTAGAGATACAGCAGAAGGGCCTATGATCCAGCTTCCTGAGACGATTTTGTTTGGTTCGGGTCTGGCCAAGTTAAAGACTAAAGGTGAAGTTGCTCTGGAGAAAATTGCCAAGCACCTTACATCTCGCCCTTCAGCCATAGTAAGAGTTGATGGTCATACGGATAATGACCCTATAGTAAGGTCAAAATACATATGGGAATCGAACCATCATTTATCTGCCGGAAGAGCGTTAAGTGTTCTGCATTATCTTGTAAATAAAGGACATATAGAGGAAAGTAGAATACATATAGCCGGCTATGGCCCAAACAGGCCGATAGCCTCTAACAAAAATAAAGCTGGTAAGATGCAAAATAGGAGAGTTGAATTTCTTATATTGTCTCCGGAATCCAGTTAAAGTAATTGAAATAATAGAAATTAATTTTTATAAATCTTAAACACTTCTTACAAAGCTTAAAAGCCTTGCTATAAGTAGAGGAAGATGTTGTTGAATAAAAAGTAAGGTAGTAGGGCAGTATGGCAAACCCCGCAGAACCGCAACAAAGAAAATCAAATAGTGATAGCAAGACCTGGGAGATTTTGTGCTCTGTCAGACTTGCTGTTATTATCATAGTAATAATGGCTGTTGCATGTGTTGTAGGAACGGTCATTCTTCAACAGAAATCTCCTGAAGAGTATGTGAGCAGATATGGAGCAGGTCTCGCAAAATTCTTCGCTGCAATTCAGTTTACCGATATATTTCACTCATACTGGTTTTCGTTTCTTCTGATATTACTTTGTGTAAATTTAGGTTGCTGTACCGTTAAGAGGTGGCGCAATAAGGTACTGATGATCGGCTTCCTGGTTACACATATAAGCATAATCTTGATCCTGGTTGGTTGTGTAGTAGATCTTCTAACAGGTGTAAAGGGTGGAGTTAATGTTTACGAGGGCAAATCTGTAGACTATTATCTGACAAGGGCTGACTATCAGAAGATGCCACTTGGTTTCCAGGTGTTCTGTGATGATTTTATAATAGAGAAGCATCCTCCAAAATATAAGCTTATTACTTATGTAAAAGACAAAGATAAACAGAAAGCGGTATCTCTAAAAGTAGGTAAGAAGATTAGCATTCCGGGTACTAATTATGCCGCTACTGTTAAAGAACTTATTGAAGACGCGGAAGTTCAACATGAACCTATTAATGTGTCTGATGAACCTAAAAACCCGGCTCTCTATATTCAGCTCTCAGCCAAAGATAAAGTTACTGCAGAAGGTTGGCTTCTTGCCAACGACCGTAACTGGTATAACGATACACAGCGTGATTTAAAGATTGATTATGTTTGGGCTGACACTGATGAGGCGCATGAGAGACTGACAAATGCAGCAGCTAAGAGCAGTACCAAACCAACGCTTGAAATAAGAATAGAGGGAACAGATATAGTTAAAAATGTACCGGTTGAAAAAGGACAGAAAATTTCGGTTAAAGGTACTGACTATACGGTTGAGGTAAAGGACTTTGCGCTGGATTACTCAAAGAGGTTAGTGGCATTAAGCGAGCAGGAACCAAATAATCCTGCCGTAATGGTTGAGATTAGCGGCCCTCAGGGTAAAGATTCTCGTTGGTCGTTTTCGAAGTATCCTGATTACCAGGATAAGGCCCATAAAACAATCTATAAGGACGTTAAGCTTTTATGTACCGTTCCTGAAGATTTCTCGGATGCTAAGAATAGAGTAAGAATTGTCCAGAGCAGAAGCGGGAAGCAGACGATTACCTACATAAAGGGTGGAAAGGTAATCAGTACAAATGATTGGGTACTTGACCAGGGTTATGATATCACTGATTCGGAACTGAAAATACGTATCAAAAAATACTTTCCATCACATAGCTTGAAACAGACAGTTGTCAAGAGGACAGGTGGGCACGAGGGCCATAATCACGGGCCTGGTGAACATCATGGAAATCCTGCAGCTTTGATAGAGATGGAAGGGCCAAGAGGAAAGTATGCAGAGTGGGTATTTGCACACACACCTCCACATTGGTATCCTGATAACAACTTTGCCGTTTTATATGAAAAATCCGGTATGGAGATAAAAGATTACAAAAGCATACTTAGGGTTGTGGAAAACGGCAAAACTATGATGACAAAAACTATTGAAGTCAACGATCCTTTGAAGTATAAGGGTTTTGTGTTTTA
Source organism: uncultured Candidatus Scalindua sp. (assembly GCA_964437425.1). Classification (GTDB taxonomy): domain Bacteria; phylum Planctomycetota; class Brocadiia; order Brocadiales; family Scalinduaceae; genus Scalindua. The sequence continues at coordinate 4,911 of CAYTGO010000032.1, read as the reverse complement.
CCAGTCCAGCTACGATCCGGAAGGAGAGAGATATACCGGCCTTCAGGTAACAAAAAATCCTGGAATAATAGTAGTGTATACCGGGTTTATTCTTTTATGTCTGGGTATAGTCTTTATCTTTTACGTAAAGCCTTTCTTGAGAAAAAAATTCCAGAAAGGTAAAAAGATAAAAGATATTTATTCCGAAGAAGAGATGTTGGCTGAACATATAGAGGAGTAAATAATTCATTGTCTCTAAATTGCTGATTTGGAGTGATCAATGATAGATGTTTTTCGTTTAACAAAATAGAGAAGAGAGGTGTATTATGCTGAATTTGACATTTTATGTGTATATTGCAGCCATTGTTGCTTACATAGTCAGGGAAGTATGGAGAGCTAAAACCATGCGCTGGGCCGCTTTTGGCTTGTTCGCAGGTGGTTTTATATTAAATACAATTGTGGTACTGAACAGGTGGGCAGAAGCGCATCACGCTCCGATGTCTGATAAATATGAATCGTTTATATTCTTTGGATGGAGTATTGCACTTGTTTACCTGATCTTTGAGCTAGTTACCATCTTTATTGTTAAAGTGCATGAATCCCGTCTGGGGATCATAGGTGCATTGCAGGGTGTTCTGGCTGCGTGGATGATATGTTCTGCGCTTGGTATTGATAGTACAATAAAGGAACTGCCTCCGGCTCTGCAAAGTAAATGGCTGGTCACACATGTAATATGTTATTTCTTATCCTATTCAGCGCTGAGTATGTCGTTCTCCGCTGCGATCGTTCACCTGGTACGTAAAGCTTTTGTTTCTGACAAGCCGAAAGAAGCAGCAGCTGACGGGACAGAAGTCCAGAAGAAGAAGGACTATAGCTTTGATAAGCTTGCCTATATTGCAGTTTCCATTGGTTTCCCATTTTTAACTATTGGATTGATTACCGGTTCGATCTGGGCTAAAGGAGCGTGGGGTACATACTGGGGATGGGACCCTAAAGAGATATGGTCCTTAATCAGCTGGCTTGTATATCTTACTTACATGCATCTGCCGTTGATGCTGCCTAAGACAAATATCAAAAAATCGTTCAGACCTATTCTGCTTTCAATAATACTTCTGATCGCTTTCCCTATAGTTCTGTTTACTTTCATGGGTCTGCATAAGCTTCCAAGTTCTGTAGATAGTGATCACATTTACGCAGAATAAGGCTTAAGCAACTTACAGAAAAACTTAATCAGGCTCTTCAGACGCCGGTATTAATGCGCTGAAGGGCCTGATTTAATCATATCTCCTGAATCACTTCATCAATACAGATTATTTTAAATTGTGGAATAATAATATTTACAATTTCTGGAAAATAACTATATTCTAATTTTTGCTGTGCATGTTCCGGTAATTTTTTTGACACGAATTTTACTGATTTAATGAAATTGAACCTGGATTAACATGGAAATCGCACGATTACATATCGTTATCGAGGGGATAGTTCAAGGTGTCTTTTTCAGGGCCAGTACGATAGAAGAGTCTGGTAAACTGGGTCTGACAGGCTGGGTGAAGAACTGTTCTGATGGACGTGTTGAAGCTGTTTTTGAGGGTGAGACAGATAAGATTGAACAGATCGTAGAGTGGTGCAAAAAAGGACCTCCTGGAGCAGTGGTCAGCAATGTTGAAACAATCTGGGAGCAGGCAACAGGCGATTACGATTCGTTTACAATAAAATATTAGTATTGTAAGAAGAGAAATCATATTACATTAACTTTAGGCACTTTAGATCACTTTAGTCACTTCAAACTTATTTTTTTTGTGTCGTGATGGTTAAAATAAGAGAAGTTGAGGACGGAATAGTTGTGTCTGTTAAGGTACAACCAAATGCAAGCAGAGACAGGGTAGTGGGGGAGCATGCAGACCAGCTGAAAATTGCAGTTACTGTCGCTCCGGAAAAGGGAAAAGCTAATAAGGCAGTAATCAAAGTGCTTTCTAAATCACTTGACGTAAAAAGCTCTGACATTGAGATACTTTCCGGTGAAACGTCAAGAGAGAAGAAAGTGTTAATTAGAAATATTACAAAAGAAGGTTTCTCTAAATTAGCAACTTGAAGGTGCTGATTTATATTGTATGGATTTTCATTAACTTTAGTTCACTTCGAACTTTAGGCACTTAAAACTTAAAAAAATGGATTTATCCCTAATATAATTATGAGTTATAAAGATACAATAAATTTACCAAAAACAAAATTCTCCATGAAGGGAAACCTGGTTCAGAGAGAGCCTGAATTTCTTAAAAATTGGGATAAAAAAGATCTATACGCTCAAATCCGACAAGCGAGGGCTGGCGCGGAAAAATTCATTCTACATGATGGGCCTCCATATCCTACCGGTGACCTACACATAGGAACAGGACTAAACAAAATCCTGAAAGATATAATTATCCGTTTCTATACAATGAAGGGCTACGATGCCCCTTACATACCCGGATGGGACTGCCATGGACTGCCGATTGAACACAGGGTCCTGCAGGAGCTCGGTTCAGAAGCGAAGGGTATGAAGAAGCTTGATATTCGCAAGAAGTGCAAGAAATATGCTGAGAAATTCGTGAAAGTGCAGAAGAAACAGTTTAAGGCACTGGGTGTATCCGGTGACTGGGAATCTGCATACCTTACATTTACTCCACAATATGAAGCGGGAATAATTGAGGTCTTTGGGAAGCTGGTAGAAAAAGGGTACGTTTACAGAAGTCTGAAGCCTATACACTGGTGTATGCAATGTGAGACCGCTCTTGCCGAGGCGGAGTTGGAACATCAGGACAAAACCAGTCCTTCAATCTTCGTTAATTTCAAATTAATAAATTCCCCAAAAGATATCTTTCCAAAAATCCAGGACGAAGATGTTCATATGCTGATATGGACTACTACTCCATGGACACTGCCTGCAAATCTTGCAATCGCGGTGCATCCAGAATTTCAATACACAGCAGTAAGATACATAAATCCGAAAACACAAAAGAAACAGGTCTCAATAGTTGCCGAGGACCTGGTGGAATCTGTCTTGAAACTACAGGAGATAGAGGACTACGAACGTCTTGGCTCTGTCAAAGGCAGCTCCCTTGAAGGTTTGAAATATCAGCACACTATTATGAAGCGGGAGGGGTCTGTAGTCCTGGCAAACTACGTTACTCTAACTGACGGTACCGGCTGTGTCCATACAGCTCCGGGCCATGGTCAGGACGATTACCAGACTGGTCTGAAATACAAATTGCCGATAGTAAGCCCTGTTGATGCAACCGGGATTTTTACGGAAGAGGCTGGGGATTTTGCAGGACTGAATATATACGATGCGAACAAAACAATTGCTGAAAAACTCGATGAGTTGGGACTTATGTTGCATATGGAGAAAATAAACCACTCTTATCCTCATTGCTGGCGCTGCAGGAAACCGGTGATTTTCAGAGCGACAGAACAGTGGTTTGTAGGCATAGACCATAAGGATCTCAGGACAAATGCGTTGGATGAGATAAAGAAATCAGATTGGATCCCGTCATGGGGTGAAGTCAGACTTTCAAATATGATAAAGGACCGTCCGGACTGGTGTATCTCACGGCAACGTTCCTGGGGTGTGCCTATACCGGCATTCTATTGTACAGGTTGTAACGAATCACTTTTAGATGTGAAGGTTGTTAATCATGTTCGCGATATGTTTCTAAAACATGGTGCGGATAGCTGGTTCTATAAAGAGACAAATGAGTTCCTGCCTGAAGGCACAATGTGCCCGAAATGTGATTCTACCAATTTTGAGAAAGAGAATGATATATTCGATGTATGGTTCGAGTCCGGCTCCAGCCATCACTCTGTAGTGAACAATCGTGATGAGTTAAACTTCCCGGCAGATATATATCTTGAGGGAAGCGACCAGCATCGTGGCTGGTTCCAACTCTCGCTGCTTCTCTCTGTTGCCGCGTGGGATACAGCTCCTTTCAAGACAGTGCTGACTCATGGCTTTGTTGTAGACGAACACGGTAAAAAAATGTCTAAGTCGCTCGGGAACTTTGTATCTGTTGGAGATGCCCTGAAGGAGTTGGGTGGAGATATAGTAAGGCTCTGGACCTCTTCTATGGAGTACAGGAACGAGATGCACGCTTCATCGGAAATCATTTTAAATATGTCTGATTCCTACAGACGCATTAGAAATACCTTCAGATATATTCTGGGCAACCTGTCCGGTTTTGATCTACATAATGATTTGGTAGAGTATGCACAGATGCCGGAGATTGACCGCTGGGCACTGCACAAGACAGATGAACTTATTGCGTCTGTTACATCCGCGTATGAATCCTTCCAGTTTCATCGTGTCTATCACAATATACTCAACTTTTGCGTGGTTGAGATGAGTTCATTCTACTTTGACATTATGAAGGACCGGTTATATACTTTCTCAAAAAGCTCTGTTGAGAGACGTGCGACACAGACTGTTCTTCACAGGATAAATTCTGTATTGGTAAGGCTGCTTGCTCCTGTTCTGGTTTACACTTCAGAAGAGGTGTGGAATGAGATTAATCAGGACGACAGCAGTGTTCATCTCTCTGAGTGGCCGGTTATCAACGAACAATACACTGATAACGCACTTAACGATAAGTGGGAAAAAATTATTAAGGTCAAGACAGATGTGGCAAGGGAGCTCGAAGCGATGAGAGCGGCAAAACAGATCGGCAGTTCTCTTGAGGCGGCAGTTGATCTTTACACAGAAGACACTGAACTGCTCGGTTTGCTGAAAGAGTACGAGAAAGATTTAGCAATGATCTTTATCGTTTCAGATGTAACCATAAGCAGCGAACCTCTAGACTCTGCAAATAACGGAGAGATATTTGAAAAACTATCTATTAAAGCCAGTGTAGCAGATAGTAACAAATGCGACAGATGCTGGAACTACCGCAAAGAGGTAGG
>CAYTGO010000031.1:22915-34428 GCA_964437425.1 uncultured Candidatus Scalindua sp. | reverse complement strand
GGGATCTCCGGAGGAGTAATGAACGTAAAAGAAATAATGTCCACAAGCCTTGTTACTGTTGAGATGGATGATAAGCTGAGTGTCGTTAAAGTAATTTTCGATAACGTAAAAATCCATCATCTTCTTGTGATTGGTGACGGTAAACTGATGGGGGTTATCTCTGATAGAGACATGCTTAAAGCTATTAGCCCGAACATTGGAACTATTGTTGAAATGAATAGGGACACAATAACCCTTAATAAAAGAGTACATCAGATAATGACAAGTGAACCTGTCACTTTAAGGCCAAACGCTGATATATCTGATGCAATTGAAATCTTTAGCAAGCATGATATATCCTGTATACCTGTTGTCGATGATGAAAATAAACCGGTTGGGATAATAAGCTGGCGGGATATAATTAAAGCGATCAAGTTGTAGCAGTGCAAAGATTATGACAACGCAAAACTGCACTATTTTCTGATTAGGCCTGGCCCGGTTTCCTTCTAGGGATACGAGCTGCGAGATGTGAGTTGTGGGTTACGATTCCGCTCACTATATTACTTATCTCTTTTTTGATCTGTTTGTCAATTTCTGTAAAGACAATTGCGAAGCCAATTGTAGACGTGCCCAAGTGCCTTCTCGTGCGAATGACTTTTCCTACACATATTATGGAAGGATGGGAAAGAGAGAAACCGATCTTTAACTCCAGAATTGTACCAACTTCCAGATTTCTATTGGCAAAAAAGAAAATACCGTTAGCGCTAAAATTATTAGCAGTGACCATATCCCACTCTTTTGAAACCATGTTCAGGGCTTTATCTGCTCTAACTCTGAACTTTACAATATATGGTTTTACCACTCTTATATATTCCCTATCATTTGGAAGCTTATTCATGGAGAAATCGTCTACCTGATTTGGTATAATGCGTGCATTACGCTTTTTTATATGGCGAAACCAACTACTCAATATAGAATAATTTGTTGAAACATATAACAAGTCTTATGCCAAAAATATGTGTAGGCTCTTATTGTTTTTGTGAGTAAGTTCCTGGACGTTTTAACATTAGAATTGATTACAACTTATGCTGTTCTATAATATTTTAATGATCGTATTCCCGGATTACGCGGGAGAGTTTTTTTATAAGAATAGTGTGCCAATGCGCAGAAGTGTAACTGGCAATAGTGTGCCACGACACACCTCGCTAATTAAATCGTAACAGATTTAGTACGTGAAGATGGTGAATACCGCACCGACTCAACGTTGCTGCCTTGTTGCGTCCATAAATAGAGTTGCCTGTCCTGGCATAACCGGTTTCTGGTATATGGTTTGCACTCTTAGAATCTGTAAAGTATTCCAGTTTTTTTACTACCTCCTGTACAACCAAACGAATGATAAGTAATTATGAGTAAGATATTGATTGTAGATGATAATGAGAACGCATGCTTCCTCCTTAAGAGCTTTCTGGATGAGCTTGGTTACGATGTTAGCGTGTCACACAGCGGAATGGATGCAGTGAGAAAAGTAAAGCAAATGAAACCTGATATCATGCTGCTTGATTTGATAATGGATGGAATAAATGGTATGGAAGTTCTGAGACGTGTTAGACTGTTTAACAATAGTATAGGCATTATAATGGTAACAGCTGTGACGGATGAAAGAATTGGTAAAGAAGCCCTGGAAAAAGGTGCCGACGAATACATAACTAAACCTATTGACTATGATCATCTAAGTGAATGCATACTAGTTGACCTTATAATGAGAAAGAAAAATTAACGAGTTACGAGTTACGGGTTGCGAGTTGAAGATTCTACTTCTGCGTTTGATTCAATTGGCCTTCAATCATTTCAATCATATCCTTTGCTTTGGACGCCTCTTTGAATCTTGTTGAGATTTTCAGGGAGTTTTTAAATTCGTTCAGAGCACTATTTATATTACGGTTTTTGTAATGTGCCATTCCAAGGTGGAATCGTATTGTAGGTGAGTTCTGTCGTGATGCAATTGCAGTCTCCAGACTTTCTACTGCTTTGTTGAAATTCCCCTTTTTAAAGTATACCCAACCCAGAGTGTCAAGAATTGCAGCATCCTTTGGAGCTAACTCTGCAGCCTTTAGTGCATATTCCAAGCCTTCATCAAGATTGGTTCCGCTCTCGGCATAGTGATAAGCCAGCTCATTGTATCCTATGGGAGAATCAGGTGACAAAGTAACTACATGCTTATATTCGATCAGCGCCTCGTCCAGCTTTTCCTGTCGAGAATATATATGTCCTATAGAGAGGTGGACTGATGCATTCTTCGGATTTAGACCCGCCAGTTTTTTATACTCTCCAATTGCATTGTCAGTCTCACCCATTAGCAGATAGAGTTTTGCCAGGTCGTAGTGAGGAGATATAAAGCCGGGTTGTATCTCAACTGTTTTTTTCAGCTCTATAAAGGCCCGGCTGAAATCTTTTTTATCTATCAGTGCTTTGCCCTTTACATACAACGTGAGCGGATTGTCCGGGTGGGTCACTAATGCCGCATCGCACATCTCAATTGCTTTGTCATACCATTTATTGAGATAGAAAAATATAGCAAGGTTTGTGTTCGCAAAAGATTTTTCAATTAACTTGTCAGGTTTCAGAACAAGGTTTTTTGACATGAAACCGTTAATAAAATTATCGGATAGTTTTAAACTCTCACTTGCAGATTTGTGTTTTTCCTGTGAGAGGTATAGATTTGTCAATAAAATGCTGATCATCGGGTGATGGATTTCAGGTGTGACTTCCATCGCTTTTTTCAGATATACTTCTGCAGTATTATAGTTGCCTTCAATGTGGTTTAACAGGCTGCTGACTATCATCATGTTGCCTATTCCGGCATCAATACTTTCGGCTTTCTCAATTGCGTCATTAGCAGATTTAATATCTCCACTTGCCATATGGAATGTAGCTAAAAGGTAATTCGCTTCAAAGGAGGATTCCTGTATCTCTGTAAACATGATGATACTTTTAATGGCATCGCTGAAGTTGTCAATGTATGAATAAGATCTGGCTAGTATAAGATATGCAGATGCAGCGTCCTGATCAATTTTCAGGATTTCGATAGATTGCTCTATTGCATCTTTGAACCTTCCCATTTGAAGATAAAGTGCAGCAAGGCTCTGACGGGCTCTGATAAAAGTGGGTACTTTTTTGATTACAAGTTTATATTGTTCTATAGCTTTCTCGTAGCCCTGCAATTGGACCAGTATTGTCGCAAGGCCCATTCTTGCCATATGCTCATCCTGGTCAATTTCGAGAGCCTTTTTATAGTTCTTGAAAGACTTTTCAGCATTTCCCTGTAACAGGTAGTTTATGCCAAGGCCCGTATATGCCAACGCAAGTTCCGGTTCAATCTCAGCCGCTTTCCTGAAATATGCATCAGCTTTCGCAAACTCTTTCTTGTCTGTGTGTATCCTTCCCAGGTAGTAGAGTGCGAGAGGGTTGTCTTTGTCCAGGGTTATAGATGCCTGGCACTCTTCAACAGCCTCATCAAACTTCTCCCGGGAGAGCAGGATTATTCCTTTTGATAGATGCGTAAGCGATAGATTAGTAGAAGCCTCTTTTAAAGAGTCAATCAATTCCTCCGCCCTGTCGAAGTTTCCGATTGCAGCGTATGCAACTTGCAGTAGTTCGTATGCGAGGACGCTTTTCTGGTTGATTGCCAGAAGTTCTTCGCAATTCTTAAACACCTCAATGAATTTTCCTCTTCTTAAGTTATAAAATGCCTGGTTCTGAAGTTCGAATACTGAGGGTTCAACTCTCAAAATGGAGATAGCAGGGGAAGGAGTGCTATTCTGAACAATAAACAGGCAAATTATTGAAACGATTAATAGTTTTCTGACTTGTAACAGCGGAAACCGTTTTGTATTTGATAGAAGTTTGATTCTCATAATTAGTGGTTTAAGATCCTGACTTTTCTTTCCTCAATTTTTAATTTTCCTTCAGCAAACAGGCGTATTGCTTCCGGGTAAGCTATGCACTCTTCTTTAAAAACCTTTTGTGCAAGTGTGTCCGGAGTGTCATCGGCGTCAACGTGAACAGTTCTCTGGATAATTATCGGCCCACGATCATATTCGTTATCAACAAAATGGACAGTACAACCTGATATTTTGACGCCACTTTCAATTGCGGCCTTATGGACATGGTGCCCATAATATCCTTTTCCACAGAAGGAAGGTATTAACCCGGGGTGAATATTCATAACCTTGCCCGCATATGAGTCCGGGATTCTGAAAAGGTGTAGAAAGCCGGCAAGTATTATCAGGTCAACAGGATATTTCTCAATCTCTTCTATTATTGTATTACTGAAAGTTTCTGTCTGGCTATGGTCTTTGCGTTGTACTATGGCTGTGGGAATATTGTTCTGCTCTGCTCTCTTAATGCCATAGGCATCAGGTGAGTTGGATACGACAATCTGTATTCTGGCATTAAGGGAGTTATCGTTTATTTTGTCGATAATGTTTTGGAGTGTTGTTCCGCTGCCGGAAATGAGTATTGCCAGATTAAGAGTTTTGGATGCAGACATGTTTTGTGTCCGGTTAAAAGTGACTACTCGTCCGAGCGGTCTGGCCGGACGGCAGGTTAGCAGAAGTTCAATGTGAACCAGGATTAAATAGAGGACAAATTTCGGTTTTTCTTTTCAAACTTAAATCTATTTTATTCCTTTATGTTGGATGACCTTGACCCAGATTGGTGTATCAGAAAGTGATTCTTCCTGAATGTGTTTGATGATTTCTGCCGTATGTTCTATGATCTGCTCTCTTTTACAATTTGACGGGAAAAAATGTAGAATTTCTGTTTCGACTTCACTTCCTTCATCAGCATGTGCTTTGTCAGGGATTATATCTAGTGAATAGTCCAGAGGTATTATTCCACGATATTTGCGGAGTAGTTCATCGTAATCATTAAAGATATTTTGCATGAGAATTCTGGGATTTTCTGTTTCATCAAGCTCCTTCTCAAGGATTGCTTTATGTAAATCGATCAGATACTCACGTTCTTTGCCAAACTGTGTGTATTGATGTTCGTATGTACATGAACTGGTTTCCTCATACGATTCTTTGATTGCAGTCAGTTTTTCAAACTTACCCTTAAACCACTCTTCGAATCCCTTCTGCAACTGTTCAAGATTGAAGCCAACTCTTTTTGCCATATCTATTAACATTTCTCTCATAATCTTATCCTTCTTCCTATTTTATCAATTTGGGTAAAACTTACTTATTTTTTCGTTAGCCCCAAGATAACTTTCCATCTGCCCTCTTCATTTACCAGTGTAAAGGTTCCTCTCTCTTCAACCATTGGTACGTTACCCTTTTTCAGGTACTGCTTCAGCATAAATCTGGCTGCTTCCTGTGGGTTTTCCATGTTTTTTGGGCCATGAAAAGGCCCGAATATTTCTCCCATGACTTTGGACATGTCCGGAGATGTTACTGTAATATTGACGGATGCACTGTCTTTATTTATTACTGTTTCATTTACCTTGTATTTGCGCAGTGAAGAAACTGTCTTTGCTATTTCAAGGGCAAAAGAGTCGTCAAGGCTGTTTTGCTTAATAAATTCAATTCGACTTATAGTGCTCTTGTCTGCCTTTGAAAGATAACTATATGTTTTTTTCAGGTTATTTGAATAGAGCGATTTTAAGTACTTTGTCAGTACTTGATCCGGTGCTTCCTTCCCAAAACCAAATACAGGATTGGTAATCAGGAGGATTAATATTATTGTAGTAAGTTTTCTCAAGAAAAATATTATCCGACTTTAGCTTGCTTCACGCTACCAGCTGTTTCAGACTGGACTTGCGACTCTTCTCCGCCAAGGAAACTGCCAATTTTCCTATACTTTTGATATCTTTTCTCGATCAATTCATCTATAGGTATTGCCTGGAGTTCATCTATATATCTAACGATAGTTTCCTTTAATATCCTGGTCATCTCCTTTGGATTGTTGTGTGCTGCTCCTACCGGTTCAGGAATGATTTCGTCAACTATTTTCAGCTTATGTAACTCTTTTGCCGTCAAATGCAGGGCGTTTGCAGCATCTTCAGTATGATCCTTGCTTTTCCACAAGATAGCCGCACAGCCTTCAGGTGAGATAACAGAGCAATAAGCGAATTCAAGGATTGAGAATTTATCACCCACACCGATTCCCAGTGCTCCGCCGCTTCCGCCTTCTCCAATGACAATACAGATTATGGGAGTTCTTAGCTTGCTCATTTCTGCAATATTTATAGCTATTGCATGTGCCTGGCCACGCTCCTCTGCTCCAATATCCGGATTCGCTCCCGGTGTGTCGATCAGCGTAACTATTGGTAATTTAAATTTCTCTGCCAGTTTCATTTTCTGTAATGCTTTTCTGTATCCTTCCGGGTTGGGCATTCCAAAGTTGCTTTCGATTCTCTCTTTTGTTGTCTTCCCTTTATGTTGACCAATGATCAGTGCCTTTTTCCCACCAATAGTACCGAAACCTGTAACTATGGCGTTGTCATCTCCGAAATTACGATCCCCGTGCAGTTCAACAAAGTCGTCAACCATCAGTTCCAGATGGTCAGAGAATGGGGGTCTAAGATGATGACGTGCAATTTTTACTATTTCGTAGGGGGTAAGGTTGGAATACATCTTTTTCTGAAGAGCTGTTCTCTCTTTTTCCAGTTTCTCTATTTGAGCAGGAGCGTCAGCTTGATCCGTATCATCTTGTAGTTCCTGGATACGTTGTTCTAATTCAAGGATAGTGTCTTCTGCAGATTTTGGTTCTGTAGTTTTTGTACTTTTTGGTTTTGCGCTTTTCCTTTTTATGCCTTTGGCCATTACAAATTCCACGTTAAAAGCTATAAAGTTACAATTAATTTGCAGTTGCTACAAACTTCTTATGATTCTAACATTTTTTTTGGGCAAATCAAGGGAATATGGACTATTTAAAATTGACAAAATTCTAATACAAGGTTAACATCGCCATCTAAAATTTACCTTGGATTTGCAAAACTAATTTAAGCTTTTTTTTGGGAAAAACATAGCGAATGAACTTCGGAGTTGTTGCCATAGTTGGAACGGGTTTGATAGGTGGATCGATAGGACTTGGCCTGAAAAAGAGAGGTCTGGCTACGACAATTATAGGTGTTGGACATCGTAAAGTCTCAATAAATAAGGCACTTAAGATCAAAGCCATAGATGAAGGTTCAACCAGTATTGAAAAAGCAGCAAAACAGGCTGATATTATAATATTAGCAACTTCTGTAAATCTCATACCTGATTATGCAAAGCAAATAATTCCTCTGATGAAGAAAACGGCGATTCTTACCGATGTAGGAAGCACTAAGGGTCATATTGTTTCTCAGGTAAACGATGAGATCAGGAGAACGTGTGGTAGTGGGAAATCAAATTTTATAGGTGCACATCCTCTTGCCGGCTCAGAACAGAGAGGTATAGACTCTGCCAAACCTGACCTGTTTGAAGGAAGTGTGTGTGTGCTTACACCAACAAACCTTAATACAAAGAAGAGTATAACAACGCTGTCGAATATGTGGAAAGCATTGGGAGCCAAAATAAGCATTATGACTCCTTCTAAACATGATGAGGTCCTGGCACTTGTCAGCCATCTACCTCATTTCGTTGCATCCAGCCTTGCCGGTGTTATTGATGAGAAGCATTGGAAATTTGCAGCCAGTGGATTGAGAGACACAACAAGGATTGCCTCAGGAGACCCTGACCTCTGGTTAAGTATAAGCAAGCAGAATAAACAGAAAATAATTAAGTCACTGAGACTTTTTTCTAAAGAGGTAGAGTGTACTATTAATGACATGGAGAAGGGAAATGATAAGAAACTGTTAGGCCGACTGAAAAAGGCAAAGAGTGTTCGTGATAAGAAAAAATGGAAACAAGGATAGAGGTTTTTACTAAAGAACATTTCACCGATTCCATAGGGAATGAGATAGCTTCAGAGGTTGAGCATATCGGGATTACATCGGTAGATGAGATTCGCATGGTACAGGTGTACCTGGTAGACGGAGACCTGTCCGATGGGGACATTGGGATGATCTGCGGCGAACTGTTAATAGACGGACTGACACAGGATTATGTCTGCATTAATGGGTCATCAGGGGCACAGGAGAGCGAGATCAAGCTTGGCTCCAAATGGCAAGGTGATGATGCTCATGCAATTGAGGTGACACGCAAACGAGGTGTAATGGACCCGGTAGAGTCCACCGTGATCAAAGGGATTAAAGATTTAGGTCTGAGAGCGAGATCGGTAAAGACTGCAAAAAAATTTCTGATAGCCGGTCAGCTTACGACTGATCAACTCGAAACTATCGCAAACAAAATACTCGCAAACAAGATTATAGAAGATGTTTTCATAGACAAAGATAATCTGTTTTATGAGGGCAGAGATGAAACAGTAGATGACGTCTTCCACAGGCAGGAACTTGACATTCTGGATGCAGATGATGAGCAGCTTCTGGAAGTCAGTGAGCGTGGGCAGATGTATCTGACTGTTGAGGAGATGAGAACTGTCCAGAAATATTTTGTCACACTGGGTAGAAAACCGACCGACGTTGAATTGGAAACAGTTGCTCAAACATGGTCTGAACATTGCATGCATAAAACGTTTAAGGGGATAATAGATTATAATGGAGAGCATATCGATAATCTTCTTGCCAATACAATAGTAAAAGCTACCTCAGAATTGAATAAGCCATGGTGCGTTTCTGTATTCAAAGATAATGCGGGTATAATTGAATTTGATGAAGACTACAACATATGCTTCAAAGTTGAAACACACAATCATCCATCTGCTATAGAACCCTACGGTGGCGCTAATACTGGAATTGGTGGGGTCATAAGAGATACTTTAGGTACCGGGTTGGGAGCCAAGCCGATTTTAAATACAGATGTTTTCTGCTTTGGCCCTCTGGATATGCCACAGGAAACGATTCCGGAAGGTATTCTTCATCCAAAAAGAATTTTTAAAGGTGTCGTTTCAGGTGTCAGGGATTATGGTAATCGTATGGGGATACCTACCGCAAACGGTTCTATTTTCTTTGATGAAAGGTACACCGGTAATCCACTTGTTTATTGTGGGAATGTAGGATTGATTGCAAGGGATAAGTGTGAAAAAGAGTCGTACAAGGGTGACCTGATTCTGCTTGTGGGAGGTAGGACCGGGAGGGACGGAATACACGGAGCTACATTTTCATCTGTAGAACTGACTCATGAATCGGAAATGATATCCGGGGGCGCAGTCCAGATCGGCGATCCGATAATGGAGAGGAAGGTTACGGACGCACTCTTAATAGCGCTGGATCGCGGTCTGTACAATAATATTACCGATTGCGGTGCCGGAGGACTCTCTTCTGCAGTGGGCGAGATGGGAGAAAAGCTTGGAGCTGTAGTTGATCTTGAAAAAGTGCCTCTTAAATATGATGGGTTGACTTATTCAGAAATCTGGATTTCCGAGGCTCAGGAAAGAATGGTTCTTTCTGTGCCGCCGGAAAACATGGAAGAGATCAGAGCGGTTTTTGAAGGGGAAGATGTAGAAGCTACATTTATTGGAGAGTTTACCGGAGACAAAAGATTACACTTGAGATACAAGGGTGAGACTGTTGCCGATATTGAAATGACATTTCTACATGATGGAGTGCCCAGGACAATACGAAAGGCAACATGGCATCTACCGTCTCATAAGGAACCGGATATAAAAGAGAAGAAGGATTATGGTGAAGATTTGAAAAAAATCCTCTCTTCATGGAATGTCTGTAGCAAAGAGTGGGTAATCCGGCAATATGATCATGAGGTGCAGGGCGGAAGTGTGCTGAAACCGTTGGTGGGAGTAGATAACGATGGCCCCGGTGATGCGTGTATAGTCCGGCCTGTTTTAAACTCCAACAAAGGAATAATTGTATCGAATGGTATGAACCCTAAATATGGCGACATAGATCCTTATCATATGGCCTCCTCAGCAATTGACGAGGCTTTACGACAAGTTGTATCTGTGGGAGGCAGTCTGGAAGAAGTCGCTCTCTTAGACAACTTCAGTTGGGGTAATACTAGTAAACCTGAATGTCTGGGAGATCTTGTTAGGGCTTCAATGGGGTGTTATGACACTGCGCTTTATTACGGAACTCCATTTATATCCGGCAAGGACAGTTTGAATAATGAGTATACGGTCGGGGACAAAACGATTGCAATACCACCTACTTTACTGATCTCTGCCATATGTGTAATGCCGGATGTTACCAAAGCGATTTCAATGGATGTGAAATCACCCGGTAATCTTATTTATATTGTAGGCATGACAAAAAATGAACTTGGTGGTTCGCACTACTATTATACTCACGGTTTTGTGGGGAATTCAGTTCCAAAAGTGGATACGGAGATTGCAAAGAGAACTATGGATTTACTTGCAAGTGCTACAGGAAATGGTTTGGTCAGATCATGTCATGACTGTTCTGAAGGTGGCATTGCTGTTACGGCAGCTGAAATGAGCTTTGCGGGTGGATACGGAATGGAACTTGATCTGTCTCAAGTTCCTGTTGAAGACGGGATTGTCAGGGACGATACTGTTCTTTTTGCGGAATCCAACACGCGGTTTGTTGTAGAAGTTGAGCAACAACAGCAGAGTGAATTTGAGGCGGCAATTGAAGGTGCTTTGTATGGTTGTATAGGAAAAGTGGTAGATAATGATATGTTTACCGTCTTATCTTTGAACGGTGAAAAAGTGATCTCGGAGAAAATCGCTGATCTTAAAGAGGCGTGGCAGGCAACCATCACTTTGTAATACAAAATTATAACTATGGCAGTTGAAAGAAATAATAATAAACCAAGAGCTGTAATCCTTCGAACGGCCGGAACTAATTGTGCTTACGAAACACAGTATGCACTTGAAAAAGCTGGTGCTGATGTGGATCTAATGCATGTTAATCAATTGGTCATGGAAAAAGGCTTATTGAGTCCTTATCATATCTTTGTTTTGCCAGGAGGATTTACTTATGGGGATGACATTGCCGCAGGAAAGGTTTTGGCAAATCAACTCAGACAGCAGATATTTGATGAACTTACGAGGTTTGTTGATGATGGTAAGCTGATAATTGGTATCTGTAATGGCTTTCAGGTTTTAATGAAAATGGGACTATTGCCGGAAGTGAAGAGAGATCAGGCATCTTTGGCCGGCAGTAAACAGCGATTTACTTTGACTTACAATGACTCAAATAAATTTGAAGATAGATGGGTTTATTTGAAATCAGCTTCAAATAGGTCTGTTTTTGTCGATAATGACAGTTTTATGTATGTTCCAATAGCCCATGCCGAGGGGAAATTTGTTTCAGAGAACCAGGAAGATATAGAGAAACTTGATAAATCCGGGCAAATAGTATTTAAATATGTCGATAAAGATGGTATTATGTCTGATTACCCGTGGAATCCAAACGGTTCTTCCGGGAATATTGCAGGTGTATGCGATTCGACGGGCAGGGTTCTTGGTATGATGCCGCATCCTGAGCGTCATGTTGATCCGACTCAACATCC
>CAYTGO010000031.1:0-22815 GCA_964437425.1 uncultured Candidatus Scalindua sp. | reverse complement strand
GGGTTCTTGGTATGATGCCGCATCCTGAGCGTCATGTTGATCCGACTCAACATCCTAGATGGACCAGGGAAGGGTTAAAAGCAGAAGGTGACGGGATCGTCATATTTAAAAATGCTGTAAATTATATCAACAGGACATTTTAATACACGATATCATAAGGAGAAGTTGTGGAAGCTAAAACCATAGATCTAAAACCTGTGGCCGGAATTGTTTCAGAATATGTTCACGACTATGAATCTAACTTGATAGCAATCTTGCAGCAAACGCAGGATGAATATGGATACTTACCGAAATCTGTAATGAAAGAGATTTCCAGGTTAACGGAAGTACCACTGACAAGAATCTTTGGTGTTGTCACGTTTTATTCACAATTTACTCTTACACCACGTGGTAAGCACGCGATAAAAATTTGTAACGGCACCGCCTGTCATGTAAGAGGTGTGGATGAAGTTAAAGAGAGTGTGAAGGAACATTTAAATGTGACCGAAGGGGAGACTACTGCAGATTATCAATTTACTCTGGAAACAGTCGCCTGTATTGGAACTTGCTTTCTTGCACCGGTAATGATGGTAGATGATAGATATTTTGGTAAGTTGACGACAGAATCGGTAACGGATATTGTGAAAGAATATTCAAACTAATACTTAGGAATAGAAGATGCTAAAAAGATTAAAATCGCATGATGACCTTATTGCCATGAGAAAATCTGGTGATAAGAAACTTAAGAAGGATAAGGTCAAAGTCTCTATCTGCATGACCGGCTGCCGGGCTCTGGGCGCTCAGGAAGTTTATGAAGAGTTTAGCAAGCAGATTAAGAAACAGAAATTGCAGGACAGGGTTGAGGTTGTAGAGACCGGATGTCAGGGGCTCTGTGCAAGGGCTCCGGTTATGACTATAGACCCTCCTGGTGCTCCTAGTATTTTTTACGGCAGGGTTACCGTAGATATTGTGCCGGATGTTATTTCCAAAACAATTTTACAAGGTGAGGTTATCAAAAAACTCTGTTATGCAGAGGCCGGTAAAAAAATACCTTATCTGAATGACATACCGTTTTATAGCAGACAGAATAAGATTGTTCTGAGAAATTGTGGGATAATTGATCCGAACAGTATTGAACAATATATAGAAAGAAAAGGATATGACGCGTTCGCAAAGGCACTCTTTAAACTTGATCCGGAACGGATAATCACCGAGATTACTAATTCTGGTATAAGAGGTCGTGGAGGTGCCGGCTTTCCCACAGGGCTTAAGTGGGGATTTTGTAGAAAGGCGAAAGGTGATATTAAATATCTGATATGTAATGCTGATGAGGGTGATCCCGGGGCGTTTATGGATAGAGCTATCCTGGAAGGTGATCCCCATGCGGTAATTGAAGGGATGTTGATTGCCGCACGTGCAATCGGTTCTGAAAAAGGCTATGTTTACGTACGGGCTGAGTATCCGATTGCAGTTAATCATCTCAGAAATGCGATTGCACAGGCTAAAAAACTTAATTTGCTGGGCAACAATATTCTCGGTTCCGGGTTTGATTTTGATCTGGAGATAAAGATGGGCGCAGGCGCTTTTGTTTGTGGTGAAGAGACAGCTCTCATCGCTTCTATTGAAGGCAAAAGGGGAATGCCGCGTCCTCGGCCTCCTTTTCCTGCAAATTCAGGATTGTGGAATAAACCTACTAATATTAACAATGTAGAGACGCTGGCTAATATACCGGTGATAATCGCAGAAGGTGCTGATTGGTATAAGCAACTTGGAACTAAGAACGGCGCTGGAACAAAAATATTTGCACTGGCTGGAAAGGTGAAGAATACCGGTCTGGTGGAAGTTCCAATGGGAACGACTTTGAGAGAGATTGTTTTTGATATAGGAGGTGGCGTACCTGGTCGTCATGGGTTTAAGGCAGCGCAGATGGGAGGCCCTTCAGGTGGTTGCGTACCGGAAGAACATCTGGATTTGCCAATAGATTATGAATCTGTAAAGGCAGTTGGCGCTATCATGGGGTCTGGCGGTCTGATTGTTATGGACAATGATACATCGATGGTTGACATTTCAAGATACTTCATGGAGTTTGTGCAGGAGGAATCCTGTGGTAAATGTGTGCCTTGCAGAGTCGGTACAAGAAAGATGCTGGATATATTGACAAGGATAACCAAGGGAGAAGGTATCAGAAGCGATATAGAAGATTTAAAAGAGATGGCAAATGTTACTCAGTCTGCATCTTTATGCGGGCTTGGACAAACGGCTCCAAATCCAGTGTTGTCTACAATAAAGTATTTCATGAACGAATATGAAGCCCTGATAAAATGAAGAAAATTGTGGTTGCAGGTACGTCAAGTGGAGTAGGTAAGACTGCTGTAGCGTCGTTTCTCTTAAGTAGTTTGTCTGGACGTACACAATTACATAATAAAAAGCATGAAGAAATAGTTCGGCATGGACGTGTATTACAGCATGCAGGCGGCACTTCTTATGAGGCACTAGAACACTCACCCGACTTACACCCTTCTGAAAGCTTATGGAGCGCTTTGAAAATTACCATAAGGCATGAAGGTTCCTGCCCCAGACATACGGATTGTGATGCGTGTGATGCCGGATACGAGCCTTTTGAGGTTATAACAGATGATACTGTTCTAATGGAAAAAGGAAAAGATACTGATCAATTGTCAAGAGCGGGAGCCAGTAAAGTTGTCTGGCTGCAGTCTGATCCAAGTGTTGAAGCGGCCGGCATTACAGCTGCGCTGGACTGTTTTGGCAAGGATCATAATCTGGTAATAGAGGGTAATAGCTTTCTTCGTGTTAAAAGTGCGGATGTGGCTATTTTAGTTGTATCTCCTCTGATGTATAAGATAAAGAGATCTGCTAAACTATTGCTTAATAAGATAGATTTCATTGTTATCAACCTGCAAAAAAGCCATACGGATAAAGAGATTGAGGCCTGCAAAGAAAAAATGATTGCTTTTGGATTCGATGTACCATTTTTTGCTGTCAACCCTCATCAGAGTACAAATTATTCCAATCAAGTGCTTATTGAAAAGATACAGGATATCCTGTTTCACAAGTAAATTGATAGAACAGTGATGTTGATGCAAGCTAAGATTAAAATCAATTAATTGCTAATTTATAATTGAATGGCCATCCAAGAATTGTCCCAAAAGAAATGGGTAATCCATCCTTCAAATAAAGATCTCCAAACAGAGATTTCTGATGCACTCCGTATTTCACCACTATTATCACAGTTATTGATTAATAGAGGCCTCACAGAGGTGAGCTCTGCCAAAACATTCTTAGATTCAACTCTGTCTCTACTTAGCGATCCAATGTTGCTGCCAGATATCGTAAAATCGAGTGAGAGAATTATTGACGCGTTAAGCAAAGGCGAGAAAATAACGGTTTATGGTGATTATGATGTTGATGGTATCTCTTCTACAGCATTGATGGTACAGTGCCTTGAGACTCTTTCCAGATTATATTGGAACCAGAAAGCAGAAATCAATTATTACATACCGAATCGTCTGGAGGAGGGTTATGGTTTAAACGTTGGAGCGATAGAGACGCTGAGTAAAGGGGGTACAAAGGTTATCATAACGGTTGACTGCGGTGTTAACTCTTTTGAAGAAGCTAAATCTGCCAGAGAAAAAGGTATTGACCTGATAATAACTGATCATCATGAACCTGGAGATAATGCATTAGATGGTGGTGAAGAGACTGCGTCACAGAACTCGGTGGCTTGTGGTTGTGACGATGCTTTTGGGCTGATTAACCCTAAATTGACTACCTCAAATTATCCTTTCAGGGAACTTGCCGGTGTTGGAGTTGCTTTTATGCTTGCGTGGGCGTTGGGACAGATTGCTTCTGCCCGTCAGGATGACCCGGCAGAGCAGAAAAAGGCGGATTCGACAGGCAAACCTCCGAGTAGGAAGGTTGCAAGTGAGTTTAAAGATTTTCTTATGGATGCAATAGGGTTTGCTGCTTTAGGTACAATCGCTGATGTGGTTCCTTTAAAACGTGAAAACAGGATATTAGCAAAATATGGCCTTAGTTCTCTGCAGAATTCTAAAAATCATGGAGTTAATGCATTAAAAGAAATTGCAGGGCTTAAAGACAAAACAATTCTTTCATCTCATGTCGGATTTAATTTGGGGCCAAGGATAAATGCTGCAGGTAGAGTGGGGGATGCGAAAAAGGGCGTAGATCTATTGACTTCAAAGTGTGAGGATAAAGCAAAGGAAATCGCAGAATACCTGGAGAGTGAAAACAAGAGAAGGCAAAAAATACAGAGTGATATATTGGAGTCGGCAAGGAAGAAGATTTTAGACGAGGTGGATATCGACTCTGAAATGGCAATTATAATATCTGATGACAGTTGGCATCAGGGAGTTGTTGGTATTGTTGCATCAAGGCTTGCATCTGAATTTTACAGGCCGGTCATTATAATTGCGACTGATGGCGAGGTGGGAAATGGTTCTGCGCGGTCAGTACCTGATTTCAATTTATATAACGCTCTGACAAAATGTCAGGAATATTTTACGGACAGAAAGATACTGATTTCTTTTGGGGGGCATGCACAAGCTGCCGGATTGAGTATATTAAGAAAGGATATTTCTGAGTTTAAGGAAATTTTTAATACCGTTTCTATAGAGCTGATGGATGGGGAGGATTTTACTCCGACTCTGAATATAGACCTTGAAGTCAAGCTGTCATCACTATCAAGCGCTCTTTTCAAAGAGATGAAATGTCTGTTTCCTCATGGAGAAGGTAATCCGGTTCCTGTATTTGCTACAAGGAATGTAAAGGCTGTTGGCCAGGTGCGTCGTTTTGGAGTGAATGGTAAGCACCTGGGTTTTTATGTACGGCAGGGAGATATTTCATTCAAAACCGTTGGATTTGGTATGGGGGACAAAATAGAAGATCTTAAGCAAAACAATGGAAATTGTTCAATCGCCTATGTGCTCAGGCCGCCATACCGGAAAGGGGCAAATGGCATGTACAGCAACAATATGACGTATAAAGAAGAGATAGAGCTTGAGTTAAAAGATATTTCTACTTGAAAATGAGATAACGGTTTATTAACATAACACTTACAATCCAGAACGTGGAATACTTAAGATTACAGGAAGTTTTAATTCAGCTATGGGTTTTCGGTCTGGGACTCGTTATCGGGAGTTTTTTGAATGTTTGTATTTATAGAATTCCCGAAGGACTCTCATTGTTGTGGCCGGCTTCTAAATGCGTTAATTGTGGTAAACGTGTAGTATGGTATGATAATATTCCGGTTTTAAGCTACCTTTTTCTCAAAGGCAAATGTAGGCATTGTCAACATAAGATTTCAACGTTATATCCTATAACAGAGATAATTACAGGTATTGTTTTTCTGTCCCTGTTCCATAGCGTTATAATGGTAAAGGGTGATTTGATTTGCGCTTATATCTTTTATTTGATTTTTTGTTGCCTTCTTATTGTTGGTTCTATTGTAGATCTAAAGCTTTATATCATACCTAATGAAATTACGTATACCGGGTTGATTTTGGCTCCAATAGCTGGGCTTTTGTGTGTGGGGAGCCGTAATTTGAATAGCGCACAGGGGTATTTTGATAATAGTGCCAACCAATGGATGGCTTCCCTGCAGACATCAATGCTAGGGATTTTTGTTGCTGGAGGAATGATTTATCTATGTGGCGTTATTGGTAAGTTGGTACTTAGAAAAGATGCAATGGGTTTCGGTGATGTAAAGCTTATGGGTGTAATAGGTGGCTTTATAGGGTGGGAACTGGCTGTTGCAACTTTTTTCCTGGCCCCTTTTTTTGGATTATTGTTTGGTATACCCAGGATAGTTTTAAAGAGAGGTAAGATGATCCCTTACGGTCCGTTTTTATCATTGGCCGCCTTCGTATGTTTGTTGTTTCAAGATGTTACTGTTGGAATTATTGACAACTATTTAGATGTTTATATAACGCTTTTCTTATATCTTTTTTAATGTTTTGTGTCTTTAAAAGCGAAGCGAAATAAGTTAGAAGTAAGTTGATAAGGTTCTATAAGAAATTTTTTCAACTCTTGTGGTTTTAATTTTAGGGAATGGAGGTATCTATGGGTTACAAGTCAGGATTTGTAAAGTGTTTCTTTTTGTCGCTGATAATTTTTTCTGTGGGATGTGCAGAGTTAACGAGTCTCCGGGAAGAAAAAGTGTTAATGACTCAAAGAATAGAAGAGCTGCAAAGTGAAAATGAAGGTTTGGATTCTAAATATACTCTTAGCGAGGAAGAGAATGCAAGGCTGATTGATGAAAAGAACAGATTAGAGGAAGCGCAAATCAGTATGGAAGAGAGACTGAAAGGAACCGGCGTTAGTGTTAAGATCAAGGAAGGCCATATTTCCGTTGTACTCCCTTCGTCAGTGTTATTTAACTCCGGACAGATAAAGCTGAAGAAAGCGGCAAAAAGCAGTCTTTCTAAAGTATGTCGTATTCTCGAAAAAGATTTCCCAAATGAGACTATCCGGGTTGAGGGGCATACAGATAATGATCCAATTAAACGCACGAAACAGCTTTATAAGACTAATTGGGAACTTTCTGCTGTGAGGGCTGCAACTGTGCTTCATTACCTCATAGATAATTGTCATCTGGATCCTAAGAAGTTATATCTTGCCGGTTTCGGAGAATTTCAACCCGTTGCAAGCAATAAGAACAAGATCACTAAGAAGAAAAATAGAAGAGTGGAGATTGTTGTCCTGACAGACTCATGATAGCGATTATTGATTATGGCATGGGTAACCTGAGGAGTGTTGAGAAGGCGTTTGAAAAAGTCGGTTTTGATACTGTTGTAACTGATAAACCAGAGATTATAGAAAATGCGGATAAGATTGTACTGCCGGGTGTTGGTGCCTTTAAGGACGCAAAAGATGGTTTACATGAAAGGGGTTTAATTGAACCAATTAAAAACCATATAAAACAGAACAAGCTATTTCTGGGGATTTGCCTTGGCCTGCACCTGCTCTTTACGAGAAGCTATGAGGATGGAGTACATGAAGGTCTCGATATCGTTCCTGGTGAGGTAGTCAGGTTTAACGCAGACAGACTGAATATGGATAAAACAGGTGGGCAGAAAGAGGTTACAGGATCACTTGGTGAGTTGCCAGTTGTAAACAGCCAGAAGTTAAAAATACCTCATATGGGCTGGAACACTATACAAGAGAAGAAAGAAGTGCCAGTCTTAAAAGGTTTACCGGTAGATCCATATATGTACTTTGTGCACTCTTATTTTGTAGTTCCGGATAGAGATGAAGTTGTTGCTGCCGAGACGGAATACGGTGTACCATTTGTTTCAATGATTTCAATAGATAATATTTTTGCAATGCAATTTCATCCAGAGAAAAGTCAGCAGTATGGCTTGGCGATTCTCAAGAATTTTGGAGAATTATGATCTAAAGAATTGTTAATAGTGGACTCTCTAAGGAGGCAACGATGGGACAATATGAAACGAAAGATATTAGAAACGTGGCATTTGTTGGGCATGGTGCATCGGGGAAGACTTCGCTGGTAGAAGGTATACTGTTTAAGGCTGGAGCTACTAAACGTTTAGGTTGTGTTGATGAAGGTACTTCTGTTTCAGATTTTGATCCTGAAGAAAAAGAGAGAAAGACCACCATCGATTCTTCAGTACTACATTGCAATTGGCAGGATAAAGAGATAAATGTAATTGACACTCCCGGATATCCGGATTTTATAGGCGGTGCAATAGGTGCGTTAAATGCGGTGGAAACTGCAGTGGTAGTAATTGCCGCTACAAGTGGGATACAAGTCAACACTCAAAAGATGTGGGATATTGCCAGTGAAGCAGGGCTGGCCCGAGTTGTCGTAATCACAAAAATGGATGGTGATAATATTGACTATCCTGCACTTCTGGATTCTATTCAAAATGCATTTGGTGAAGAGTGTATGCCTTTAATGTTGCCTGTAGGGCATGGGTCAGGGTTTAAAGGGGTGGTAGATATCTTTAATCTGCCGGATGAAGTGCCGGGTGAAGTGATTGGTGATGTTGGTAGTTGTCGTGAAAAGTTGGTTGAAGGCATAGTCTCTGTTTGTGATACTCAATTGGAAAAATATCTTGAGGGGCAGGAGATATCTGATGAAACGCTTCAGGGGTGTTTTAACACAGCAATCGCTGCGGGTAGTATCGTACCTGTTTTGTGTTGCGAGAATAAGAAGGAGTTGGGTATTGAGGGCGTTGCAGATGTGATTGCAAAATTTACACCCTCTCCGGAAAAGGGCTTGTCCTGTAAGTGCATGAGTGTGGATGGAGATAAGGTGTCTGAAGAGGAACAAGATGTTGAGGTTTCAAAAGACGCTCCTTTCAGTGCGCAGGTGTTCAAGTCAATTACGGATCCCTTTGTTGGCAAGCTTAGTTTCTTTAGAATACATTCTGGTACACTGGAAGGCCATCCTGAAATCTACAACTCACGTTCAAAGAAGAACGAAAAGATTGGGCACATGTTCAGGACTTTCGGAAAAGAACAAGAGGAAATCAAGAGTGCCATACCTGGTGATATTGTAACAGTTTCAAAAATTGATGATATATCTGTTTCAGATACATTATGTGATCCTGACACGAAGGTTAAGTTTAAGGATATTAAATTTCCAAATCCCATGGCTTCTCTGGCTATCGAGCCTAAAAGTCGCGGAGCGGAACAGAAAATAAGCGAAACCTTAAACCGGTTGGTAGCAGAAGACAGTACATTTAAGGTATCAAGAGACGTTCAAACTCATGAATTAGTTGTTACTGGTATGAGTAATCTGCATCTGGAGGTTATCCTGAGCAGGTTAAAGAGCCGTTATGAAATTGATGTAGATTCGCGACAACCAAAAATTCCACATAAAGAAACGATTACAACGAAAGCAAGTGCGCAGTATAAACATAAAAAACAGACCGGAGGTAAGGGTCAGTATGGAGAGGTTTATCTACGTATAGAGCCGTTAGAGAGAGGCGCTGGTTTTGAATTCACAACCAAAATTGTTGGCGGAGCAATTCCGTCTCAGTACATTCCGGCGGTGGAAAAGGGCTTAAGAGAAACAATAGCAAAGGGAATTCTAAGTAATAATCCGGTAGTAGACGTTAAAGTAGAGCTATACGACGGTACTTTTCATAATGTTGATTCATCTGAAGCTGCATTTAAGATAGCTGCATCAAAAGCATTTCACCTGGCATTTGACGATGCGAAACCTGTTTTGCTGGAGCCTGTGGTTAATATAGAGGTAACCATTCCTTCAGAGTTTATGGGTGAGATCACAGGAAATCTCTCTTCCAGAAGAGGTCGGGTGCAGGGTATGGATGCTTTTGGAGATCTACAGGTCGTTCAGGCAAGTATCCCCATGGATGAGGTAAAAAACTACGAAACAGAACTGAAGTCAATGACAGGTGGCAGAGGTTCATATACTATGGAGCTTTCGCATTACGATATAGTTCCATCACACCTTGTTCCGGCGATCATTGCTGAAGCAAAGAAGGATGCTGAAAAGACAGACAAATAGAGGGAAAAGTTTTTAGATTATTTGCTTTTTCGCTATGGTTTTCAATGCTACATTTCTTCAGAGTAAGCAAAATAAGTCTTATTAAGTTCATGCATTGCTTATTGTCGTATTAGCGATCTGACTCGTGACATAATGTCCTTCGTTTTGTTGAATTGCATTATGTATTGACATGTTGTCAGGGGGAAAATGTAAAGAGGCGGAGAACGGCTTACCACATAAAAAGACAGGGTCTGTAAGCATTGATTGCCTAGGTACTTATACAACCATATCGATTCTGTTTATCTCTTTGCTTGTGGCACTTCTTTTGCGCAATTCATAATAGATGTTACCGAATATATTATCTTTGGTGTAAAAATCTCGTTAGGTAAGTAGTTTATTTTTGAAAACTAAGCAAAGTTATGGCATTAGCATAGTAATAGTATCAATTTACAAATTAAAACATAAATGCTAATTTGTCTTCAAGAAATTAATTCATCATAGATCTTACAAAATATTGTTACTGATTATGTGCTTTACGGGTTGGCGGTTTATCATGGATCTAAGGTTGCCCAGAGAAGTTCGTCGAGCATGAAATCTATGTATTTGAATATTACCTTTTTGAAGCTTTTGTACTATGCCCATGAAAGGGGGGGTAGGAATGTGCAGAGCTCTTGTGGAAAGGCAAGATTTTTATCAAATTCATTTTCATGGAGGTTCAAGTTATGCGAGAATTATTAATTGCGTTTATGTTAGTCGTTGCTTTTATGGCAGGTAGCACACAGGCGATAGCTGAGGAAGTAAAAGCGGAGTCGGAGGTTGCATCTGAGACTGAGAATGTCCTTACTCCTGAAGAGTTCGAAAAATGCAGGGTGATTTACTTTGATCGTTGTGCAGGCTGTCATGGTGTTCTGAGAAAAGGAGCTACCGGGCCAGATTTAACCCCAGGTAAGACGAAAGCCAAGGGAGCAAAGAAGCTCAGAGAATTTATATGGTTTGGAACCGGTGGAGGTATGCCTGGCTGGGGAAAAATGGGTACTATCACTGCAGAAGAGACAGACCTACTGGTAAAGTACATTCAGAACGATCCTCCTATTCCACCTCAATGGGATATGAAGAACGTTAAAGCTAGTTGGAAATTGTTGATCCCGCCGAAAGATCGTCCTGCTAAGCCGGAACACAGTCGTAATATAGAGAATATGTTCGCCGTTGTTCTGCGTGATGCCGGCCAGATAGCAATTATTGACGGTGACACGAAAGAAGTAGTAAGTACAGTTGATTCCGGTTATGCGGTACATATTACCAGGATGTCAATGTCCGGAAGATATGTTTATTCTATAGGCAGGGATGGCAAGTGTACAGTGATAGACCTCTGGATGGCAAAGCCTGACACCGTAGCAGAGATTCGATGCTCCCTTGACGCGCGATCTGTTGATGTGAGCAAATTTAAAGGTTTCGAAGACAAGTACGCCGTAGTCGGCGGTTACTGGCCGCCTCAGTTTGTGATACTGGACGGTGCGACCCTTGAGCCTATTAAAATCGTAAGTACTCTGAGCTACACCTATGATACGGAAGAGTTTCATCCGGAGCCGCGCGTAGCCAGCATTGTAGCGTCGCACTTTGCACCCGAATGGGTCTTGAACATTAAAGAAACAGGGCAGGTATGGCTCGTGGATTATACTGATCCAAGCAACCCTGGAATTAAAATGATTGAGGCCGAACGCTTCCTGCATGACGGAGGCTGGGATTCAACCAAGCGCTACTTCCTCGTGGCAGCGAACGCGAGGAACAAGATAGCCGTTATAGATGCCAAGGAAAAGAAACTTGTTGCCCTTGTTGATACAGGTGGTATTAAACCACATCCCGGAAGAGGGGCAAACTGGGTTGATCCGGAGTTTGGTCCAGTCTGGGCTACAGGGCACATTGGCGATAGTGTGGTGTCAGTGATAGGCACGGATCCGGTGAACCATCCGGAGAATGCCTGGAAAGTGGTCAGGAAAATTAATTCACTTAGTTCGGGCAACCTGTTTATTAAGACCCATCCGAATAGTAAATGGGTTTGGCTTGATACTCCACTTAGTAAGAAAGCTAAATACAGGACAACCGTTGCTGTCTATGACAAGGCAAATATGGCGGCCGGGATATTCAAGGAGTTGAAAGTCGCTGACTATGGCAAGGCTGTGCACATGGAGTATAATAAAGCAGGAGATGAAGTTTGGATAAGTATCTGGGGCAATTTGGGCGATGCCGAAAAGGGCCAGGCAGGCGAGATAGTGGTTTTCGATGACAAGACCCTTACGGAGAAAGCAAGGATAAAGAACCTTCTCACGCCTACGGGTAAGTTCAATGTGTACAACACCGTGCATGACTTGTATTGACAGGTTTTCCGGATTATTTAAGTAGATTACAGGAAGGCACGGACAAATTGTATTTGTCCGTGCCTGTTTTATTTTTTCCTTTCTTCTCGATTGAAAGATGCGGTGTCGAATGATAAATTGTTCGAAACTTTTACAAAGCACAAAAACACTGGATGAAATAAAAAGGTATTCAGCAGTCAAGAAGGAGACTCCAAAATGGATGCTTCGCTTCTCTAAGACCTCCTCTCCTATGGTGGTTTGGAATGTAACCAGGAAGTGCAATCTGAGCTGTGCCCACTGCTATATTAACGCAGTGGGGCCAGAAGAAGCAGGGTCTGAAGAAGATATGGGTGACCTTACGACCAGAGAGGCGATGGATATGATCGATGACCTGGTGGCTATAAAATCGCCCATGCTCGTTTTCTCAGGCGGCGAGCCGCTGCTGCGAGAAGATATATTTGAGCTTAATGTGTACGCTATGAAGCTCGGGCTCAGGACCATACTATCGACTAACAGTACCCTTATAACGAAGGAAGTGGCAATGAAAATCAAGGAAGCCGGCTTTGCCTATGTGGGCGTTAGCCTGGACGGCGCCGAAGAAATTCACGATAGCTTTCGGGGGGCTAAGGGAGCCTTTGAGAAGTCACTTCAGGGTTTGAGGAATCTCATGGAGGCAGGAGTTAGAACAGGTGTGAGGTTTGCCATTACCAATCAGAACTACAACGAGTTGTCCAAGGTTCTCGAAATAACCAGGCGAGAAAAAATACCAAGATTCTCACTCTTTCAGCTCGTGTATGGCGGCAGAGGGAAGGAGATTATAGATTGGGACATCTTCAACGATCAGCGGAGAGAGGTAATGGATTATATAATTAAGGAAGCCAAGGTTAGCAACGGCATGAACATTGTTACGGCAGATAATTATGCTGACGGTATTTACCTGCTGCAAGACGTTGCTGAGCACGACCCTGAGCGCGCTGCTGAGGTGGAAAAACTCCTTGCCATGCAGAGTGGTTGTCCTGCAGGGGACGGTCTTGCGAACGTGGACAATCGAGGGGACGTGCATCTCTGTCCTTACTGGCAGAGCCGGACAATTGGAAATATTCGGGAGAAGAAGTTAAGCGAGATCTGGTTTGACGAGGAAAACGACATCCTCGTCAAAATGAGGGATAAGACACGCTATCTCAAGGACAAGTGCGGGAGGTGCAAACTTAGTCACCTCTGCATGGGATGCAGGGTCAGAGCAGAAGTGGCTTGTGGTGACCCTTTCGGGGAAGACCCTGCTTGCTATCTGACAGAGGAGGAAATTAGCGGGGCAAAGGTTCGGTTACATGATAGAGGTTAGCAGGATACTGGTATCGGAGAAACTTGAAAACAAGGCCCTACGTCACAAACGACGTGAAGGCTCGGCTCCGGTTGTGGTATGGTGCACAACGAAGAGGTGTAATCTAGACTGTATGCACTGCTATTCCGGTGGGAATACTGCTTCTGATGGTGAACTCTCGACTGATGAAGCAAAAAAAATGCTTGATGAACTGAAGGACTGTGGCTCTCCATTCATGATACTCTCTGGTGGTGAGCCTTTTTTACGGACGGATGTTTTCGAGCTGGGGCGCTATGCCAGGGAGATAGGTTTAATGGTCATAGTCTCTTCCAATGGTACTACAGTCACTCCGGAGATAGCGGCAAAGGCGGCAGATGCCGGTTTTGGATACGTTGGCGTCAGCCTGGATGGTTTGGCCGAGACGAACAACTACTTCAGGGGCAGTGGAGATGCTTACAACAATGCACTTCAGGGAATGAGAAACCTCCGCGATGCCGGGATAAAGACAGGACTGAGATTCACCATGACCAGGCACAACTGCCATGAACTTTCTGGGATTATGGACCTCCTGATTAAGGAATGTTTTCATCGTCTCTGTGTCTATCATCTTGAGTATGCCGGTCGTGGGAAGGAACTCATGGATAATGACTTGTCGCCAGATGAGCGGCGGAAAGCTGTGGATAGCCTGTTCAATAAAACCGTTGAGATAAACCGTCACAACCACGATCTTGAGGTTCTCACCGTTGGAAACTACGCTGACGCTGCCTACATCTACCTGAAAGTATTGAAGGAAAACCCGGAAAAAGCTGAGGCAGCATACGAACACTTTCTCCGCAACGGTGGCGAAGGATGCGGTGAAAAGCTTGCTTACATAGACGAAGTGGGCAATGTTTACGCCAGTCAACACCTGAAGACCGAACTGGGAAACATCAGGGAGAGAAGCTTTAATGATATCTGGAACGGTGATAATGAATTTTTGTGGAAGCTCAGAAACAGGGAAAGTCTGTTCCGTGGCAAGTGCACAGAGTGCAGATTTCTGGAAATATGCAGGGGTGGTTCGAGGGCAAGGGCTCTCGCGGTTTATGATGACTTTGGTGCTCCCGACCCGAGCTGTTACTTGACCGAAGAGGAAATTCTGAAACCGGTGCATGAGGAGGTACGGCATGATTAATTTCAGCCGGCTGCTCAAGGTAAAAGAGACGGCTCGGGATGTAAAGAAACACCACAACAAAAGAGCCGATGAGGTGCCAAAGCATCTCATCAGGTACGCGAATGTCAAAGCCCCAATGGTGATCTGGAATATCACCCGAAAGTGCAATTTCTCCTGTGAAATGTGTCACCTCGGCTCTGCTCTTGAGGCAGATAGTGATGAGTTAACTACGCAGGAAGCTTTAGAGTTTATTGACCATATGGCGTCAATTAAGGTTCCTATGATATCTGTCTACGGTGGAGAGCCCTTAACCAGGGATGATTTTTTCACACTTGCAGGCCACGCCCATAAAAAGGGGTTGAGGATTATTTTATCCAGTAACGCCGCCCTTATAACAGAACAAACTGCAAGGGAGATCGCAGAGTCCGGGATATCCTACGTGGGAATTGATATGGACGGATTTTCTCAGATAAGCGGTGATATGGATGTTATTGCAGGGTTGGAAAAAGCTAAACCAGCTATGGAGTACCTCCGGGACGTAGGGGTGGGATGTGGTGTGAGGATTACGATTGGAAGCTTCAACCTGGCTCAGATGCCGTCCATTATCGAGGCTATCGAAAATACGGGACTAAAAAGGTTTGCGGTTTGTCAGCACATTGAGGGTAGTGACTGGAAAGCTGTGAAGGAAGAGAGACGGAAGATCATTGATTTTCTCATTGATTATGCAATGAATAACCCCGAGATGGAGGTTGTTACCGAGCAATTATATGATGACGGCGTTTACCTTCTGCAACATGTTGCAGAGAGTGATCCGGGACTTGCTTCCGAGATGGAGAAGCTACTTGCAAGGCAGGGTGGTTGTCCGGCAGGGGACAGGATTGTCAACGTAGACTACCGAGGCAATGTGCACCTATGTCCCTACTGGCAGGATCGGACAATTGGCAATATCAGGGAGCAGAAGCTCAGTGACATCTGTTTTGACGAGGAGAACGAGATACTCGCAAAGATGAAGGATAAAACTCAGTATCTCAAGGGCAAGTGCGGAAGGTGTAGGTATAATAATCTTTGCAGGGGGTGCGGGGCCAGGGCAGAGGAAATGTGCGGCGATCTCTTCGGTGCGGACCCAGCTTGCTATCTGACCGAGGAGGAAGTAGCAACGGTATGACAGTTTTAGAATATCTAACTTTATCCTGAATCTGTAAAGTCTAATTTTGTTTCTGCGTCTTTGTTAAAACTTTCATGGCATGCGTCACACGACCTTACCAGGTTACCAAATTCAATATTAGCTTTATCGGTGTCTTGGTTTTTACTGCACGAAATTAACTTATTTAAAGCGCTGTTAAAATTGCTGCTTAATTCCATAAACTCATTTGAAACATCATTGTTCTCAATCATATATAATTCAACACAATTAAAGCCTATGTTTTCTTTGAGTTCTTCTGCCCACATAGCCATTTGATCCCAGTCACTGTTTTCCACCGTCCTTGCCAGTCTTCTCATAGCCATGGACGCCTTCTTCATGGCCCCTGCCAGACTGCCATGATCTGATGTAAGCGTCTCTATATTTTCGACCCTTTCTATCTTTACCTCCTCAGATTTCTTGCAGGAGACAGTGACTATGGATATCCCGATGAATATGGCAAAAATTATGAGTGAATATTTCATTTTCCCTCTATTTCTTCCAGCGCCTCTTCTGCCTTCCTCCAGACACCTCTGTCATTATCTTCAAGTGTATCAATTAAGTGCTCAACTGCACGGGCATCCTTGATTTTTCCCAATGCCTCTGCCGCACACCACTGAACAGTGCTATTATTGTCTTTCAGTGCATCAATCAATGGTTGGACTGCGCGGGCATCCCCAAGCTCTCCCAGTGCCCCTGCCGCATCCCGACGGACACTGCTTTCATTGTCCTTCAGCGCGGTGATCAATGGCTTAACAGCACGTGCATCCTTTATCTTTCCAAGCGCCCTTGTCGCAGCGTCCCGGGTGCTGCTGTCGACATCATTCAAGGTAGCAATTAAGGGCTCAACGGCGCGTGCATCCTTTATCTTTCCCAGCGCTGCCGCTGCATATTGTCGTACTCTACTGTCACTGCCTTTCAGCGCAGAAATTAAGGATTCCACTGCTGGCGCACCTATCTCTCCCAGTGCTCCTGCTGCACTCCACCGAACACTTTTGTGGTTATCATTAAGGGCGACAATCAGGGGTTCAACTGAGCGAGCATCCTTTATCTCCCCCAGCGCCTCAGCTGCGCACTGTCGGACAGTTCTGTTATTATCCTTCAGTGCCGCGATTAGGGGTGCAACTGCGCGAACCTCTTTCCTCTCCCCCAGCTGCTCTGCCGACATCTGCCGGACACTTCTGTCTTTGTCCTTAAGCCATTGGATTAACGTGACTACTTTATCAGTTGTGCCTTCATCTGTTTTGTCTTTGTTGGTTTTGCCGCATCCAATAAACGATAGACAAGAGAGGATGAGTAGAGTAACCATCGCAGCCTTAACAAGGTTCAATACCGTGAGTTTGTTATGTAACATAATATCTTGACCAAGATAGATTTGTGAATTACGATTTAGGCAAATGAGCTAAAGTTAACAGCGAATATCAAAGATTGGAGTACTTGTCACGCCGGCTGAGTCGAATCGAGTATTGATATTCTTCATGAGGGAATTATTTAACTGTAATCGTCCCTATCATTCCCACATCAACATGAGAATCACAGTAATAAGGAAATGTGCCGGTAGAGTGAAAAGTGTAGGTAAAGCTCCCCGAAGCCATTTTGTCAGTTTTCCAGTGGCCATCAGGCACGCCTTCCCTTCCGTCTTCCGTTTCAATTACTGGTCCACTTGCTACTTCGTGAGGCTTATTGCCGGTCACGACCCATTTCACACTATCTCCTTGCTTTATCGTTAAGGAAGAGGGGACAAACTCATAATCACCCGTCATCTCAACAATATGTGTTGTTGGCTCGCTGGCTGATGCACCTTCTAAGTCACTATTAGTTTGGTCGGCAATGCTACGCCCATAAAAAGAGAATATTATTAATAAAACAGCTGTATTTAACACAATCACGGCTCTTTTCATCATATACTCCTCTTTAATTATTAGTGTCAATATTCAGGAATCGCTACTCTAGAATTCTTGAAAAGCTTACAAAAAAATTCTACATCTTCATTGTTTTGATTACAAGAGTATTTTAGCTACATTTAGCCTAAGCTGCATTTCTTCAGAGCCAACAAAACAATTGCTATCAGCTGCTGACATAATGTCCTCAATTTTGGTGAATTGTAAAGTGTATTGACAGGCTGTCACAATATCAGATCGAGAATGCGATCAGGAAAATTGCATATTTAAAGCATACTTGCATAAGTACTATAATAGTAGGGGCTTATGCCTGTGCAGCTCTTTTGTATTACTTCTGTTTTTGTGGTATATTTTTTGCGATAAGTCTTGAGCCGTCCTTAAATAAAGGGATATGCTCAAAATAGATTGTAAAGTTATAAAGTACAGTATTTGACAAGCTGTATTTGTTCTAAGATGTTATATACACAGTAATTAACGAAGATGTTTTCCGTATTTTTGTAGTGGATTACGGTAGCTTGAATGTGGATATATGGTAAAGCCCATTGATACTCTTTGTTCCGCTTCTCTGTGTTAGTTAATGATAATCTTTGGGATAACCCTGTTTCAATCTAGGTGAAGAGTCTCGCCTTATAGTCCACTAATCAGGCATAAATAATATTAAATTTACTGTCTTCTCAGGTTGCAGTTTCTCTTGGTAGCAAAATTCTTCAGTTTTTTATCTATCGTTTCTTGTTAAGTATTAAATATGGCTGATAAGATTGACGTAAAATACTTAAAGACTATAAGGGAAAAGTCTACAGCAGAAATTAGTGGATCGTACGAACCTGGCACTCTGCTTGGCCATCCAAAGACGATTACGCGAAGATGTCTTTTCTGGGGAGCATGGCTGTCGTTCTGGGGGCTTGTTTCTATGTGGAGTTTTTCAGTAGTTCGTTATTTGATTCCCAGGGTATCGTATGAACCTTCAAACATTTTTAAAGCAGGCAAACCGGAAGATTATCCTTTGGGTTCTGTGACGCTCATAGAAACACGCAAGGTATGGATTATCAGAGAGGAAAAAGGGATATATGCGCTTATAGCGGTATGTACGCACTTATCATGTCAGCCTCGATGGCTTGAGAAAGAGCAAATATTTAAATGTCCGTGTCATGGTGGGCAGTTTTACAAAAATGGAGTTAACTTTGCCGGCCCTCCACCAAAACCTCTGGCGCGTGCGTTTGTTGAGGTAAGTGATGATGGCCGTTTGCTGGTAGACAAGGACAGGCTTGTAGATATTGATTATATACTGCCTGTCGAGACAGGGTAATAGACTATGAGTGTTCTTGGCTTCATAAAAAGTAATTTTGGATTGCAACTTGTCTGACAATAGCCGTTATGTCATTTTGATAAGGAGTTGATTCAGTTATGGAAGAAAAAAAGGAAAAGGAAGAAAAAGGTAAAGATATAAAAGAATTAGCAAAAGGTACGCAAGTATGGAAGGCTATATTTGGAGACCTTTTGTTTGGTGAATTCAAACCTTTCTCCCCAATTAACAGCTTAATGCGTGGAATTGCCAAGATCATGCAATTGCACCCGTACAATATGAGCGTGGGCGGTAAAAGAATTATAATGTACACATTTTGTCTTGGGGGACTAAGCGTTTTCTTCTTCGCATTGCTTTCATGCACGGGAGCGTTTCTGATGATTTATTATAACCCTGATGTCAACAAGGCTTATGCGAATGTTGAGGACTTTAGATACATTGTACCGTTTGGTGTTCTAATAAGGAATATGCATAGGTGGACTGCACACTTAATGGTAATGTTTGTGTCTCTTCATATGTTACGTGTGTTTTTAACAGGAGCATACAAGCCTCCAAGGGAGTTGAACTGGATCGTAGGGGTAATATTACTGGTATTGACAATGCTTTCAAGTTTTACAGGGTATTTGCTTCCATGGGATCAGCTTGCTTACTGGGGAGTTACTATAGGGTGCAGCATGGGTGAGAACGCTCCATTATTAGGGGCAAAGGGGCCGTTTGCATTGCTAGAGTCAGGAAAGGATGTGAACTCTATCTTGGTGGGTGGCGCTGCAGTTGGGCAGCCTACTTTATTACGATTTTATCTTTTGCATGCGATAGCACTTCCCCTCGGAATAACCGGTTTAATGGGTTTTCACTTCTGGCGAATTCGGAGAGCGGGAGGGGTTTCAGGGCCACTTTAATTCTGCTTTTATAGACGGTACGTAACATACATTATTTCAGGAAGAACAAGATATGGCTGAAGAACAAGACGAGTCAAAAGATAAGGATGAAGTAATAGTCCGTATGTCAAAGAGGGAATGGGAATACGTCAAGGATGTTCATATAGCTTCTGATTATAAAGAAGGATTCGAAACGTTAACTCCGAAAGAGCAGGACTACACAGTCAAACACCT
This sequence comes from uncultured Candidatus Scalindua sp., assembly GCA_964437425.1. Lineage (GTDB taxonomy): Bacteria > Planctomycetota > Brocadiia > Brocadiales > Scalinduaceae > Scalindua. The sequence goes on along the minus strand of CAYTGO010000031.1, from coordinate 3,001 downwards.
CCGTGACTCTGTTGGGATAGAGTTTATTGCAGGTCTGTTATTCACCTTCATAATTATGGTGTGGTCTCTCTATATGGATGCACCACTGAAGGAGTTAGCAAATCCATCTGATACGCCGCTTGATGAGAGAGCGCCATGGTATTTTATCGGGCTTCAGGAACTGCTTATATATTTTGATCCATGGCTGGCAGGGGTTGTAATTCCTTCTATATTGCTTGTTGGCTTAATAGTTCTGCCTTTTGTTGATCCAAATAAAGAATCCGGTATCGGATGGTACTCATTTAGAGTGAGGCCGATTGCGGTGTCTGCTTTCTGCTTTGGTTATGCAATGTGGTATATCCTGATAATTCTCGGACAGTTCTTCAGGGGTCCTGGCAGGGTGTTTTACTGGCCATGGGAAGATAAAACTATTGCTAAGGTCACGCCACCGGTTGAGATGGTGAACTTTCACATTGCAGGCGGGTTTGCGTTCTTCATTATGTACTTTAGTGCCTGTGTAATCGTTCCAAGGCTAATTTTCAAAAGTTTTTATAAAACTTTGGGTACAGTTAGATACTATATTTTTGTAAGTTTAATGGCAGTGATGTTGTTAGTTCCAATTAAAATCTTCCTAAGATATGTATTTGATGTCAAATACATTTTATCTCTTCAGATTTTTAATACAGCTCTAAACTTTTAAATAATGGATCATTACGTCAAATTAATATGGTTGCTTGTGATATCTATCTTGATGCTGGGTGTTTCGGTGGTGTGGTTTTATAAAGAGTATAATCCCGAGTGGAAGCAACACCAAAGGGCGGTTATCAAGAAAAAGGTTGCTAAAGCGGAAGAAGACTACGAGTTCTGGTCAAACCCGGAATGGGGTGATCCGAAAAAAGCAAAGGAGCTGGAGGATAAGATTAAGGGTTTGAAAGGTACAAAGTTTAAAATAAAGCAGATATTGCTCAAAGGTGAGGGGCTTTGGAGTAATCAGGAGAATGGGCATAGGGTAGAAAGATGTATGACATGCCATATTGATGAAGATGAATTACATGAATTACATCCGGAAGGACTTCCAATTGCTTATGATATTTATGGGTGTACGGTATGTCATGGTGGCAATGGCAGGGCACTAGAATCTGAACGTGCGCATGAAGGGTCTCATGCAGACAGGAAAGAAATGGAAGGCCCTCGTACTGCTTCTGCCGATGAGTTTATAAAAATGTGGAAGCGGCTTCACGAATTGAATCCTGACAGTGAAGACAGGCTAAGGGTGGAGAGTTTCTATGGCCCGACAGGTGAGTACCAAATTTATGTTGGTAGGAGGAAGTGTATTAAATGTCACAAGAAAATGCATCCGGAACACGTCGAAAGGTGGAGTAGGACTAAGTTTAAGACCTTCGACAGGATCGTGAAAGAGCCTGATTACAGAAGCGGTAGTACTGATTATAAAAAGCAATGTCACAAGTGCCATACCACCGGTTACAGGGAGGACAAGAAGACATACTCTGAGCAGGGTGTTGGTTGTGAAGGATGCCATGGTCCTGGTGAGGTGTACAGCCACCTTATGGCGGGTGAGCACAAGGGTGATGTAGAAGAGGGTCAAAAACTGGCCAAAATCTCTTTTGACTTTAAGATCTGTGGTAGTTGTCATATCCCAAAAAGACATGAAATGCGTAAGGAATATTTTAAGGATGTTGCACACGTAAAATAATTATACATTTCGAAATGTGCTGGTATTTTAGAGTTCTTGACTTGCGATTAATGTTGTTATTGCGTTATATTTATTAAGAGTGTTGTTTATCTGGTTTTCTAGCTCTTTCGTTAGTTTATCAGTTGAGTTATCTGTGGCAATCGTAAGTGGAGAGAGTATGGTGTTATATGTTGTACACCGTGCCTTTTGTAAGCTTATATACCGGGAAAATATTTCCTAATGCGGTATATTGTAGTTGACATATGTATCTTCTGTTGTATCATGATGTTAGGGTTTGTAGACGACATGTTCATTTACCTAGACTTTGTGGATTTATAATTTCAGAGTGAGAGGGGGGGGCTAGATGAAGCATTTGAGGGTTGGCGTCATATCATTAATTTGTGTGGCTTTTCTGATATTTAGCGGTGGAACAATCTTTGCGCAGGGATCCGTTAACCCATCTCCGGAAAGATTAGTCTTCCCGACTGAGAAAGGTCAAAAAGGTTTTGAAGAGTGGGTTGGTCTGGAGAAGGGTAGTGGCCCTTGGGCTGACTACTATAAGCCTACGCCGCTCCATATGTACTGGAGTCCGAAGAATCATTATATAAGGCCAGATTTAAGCGCATTCAAGGATCTCTTTGAAGATTATGCTTCAGGGGATTGTATGGGCTGCCATGAGGAAGTTACACCCGGAATCGTGCGATCCTGGAAGACGTCGGCTCACGCAAACCCTAGGAAAAATGCTATGTTTGCAGAAAAGACGCGGGCGATTGAGGAGGCGTCTGGCATAAAGATAGAGCAGATAACATGTAATTTTTGTCATGGTGAAAGCCATGATGAACTGTTTTTGCCAGTAGCTGATGATGTATGTAAAAAGTGTCACAGGCAGCAGGTAGAGGAGTTTGCTTCAGAGATTGAAGATGGAAGACCAAGCCACAGGGCATCGTGGATTTCAAATGTTGTAGTGCCATGGTACATTGAAGGCTTCAGGAGGGGAGAGGGTTATTCATTCATAGGATGTGATCAGTGCCATCCTGCAATGGAGAGATGCGACCCCTGCCATACGCGACATAAGTTTAGTGCTGAAGAGGCAAGGAAGCCTGAGGCATGTTACTCGTGCCATATGGGTGCAGACCATCCCGATGCTGAAACCTACAAAGAATCAAAAATGGGTGTTATTTATGCTATGGAAGGTGACTCGTGGGCATTTGACAAAGGATTGAATGATCTGGCTCTTGGTGGGCCTGAAATGCGTGCTCCTACATGTCAGATCTGTCACATGTACAACAATACATCAGGTAAGTGGGGGCATAATGTAACATCCAAAGG
>CAYTGO010000030.1:11440-35686 GCA_964437425.1 uncultured Candidatus Scalindua sp. | reverse complement strand
CATAAACTTCGTGCGGCACCCAATGCGTGATAATTTCTACCGCATCAGCGTCTTTGCTGGAAAAGTTCGCACAAAAACAGAATGCGACTACTAGTACCAGCAATGCAATAAAGAATCTGTTAAATCTTTTTAACATTTATCTTTACCTTCTCCTTTCCACTGCTATGACTATAAAAATAAATAACCTACTGTAATAAAAGCGTTTGTGATGTTTTTTTTGACTAACTTTTAGTCAAAAAACACCCCCCTCTCTTCACTACTTCAAATGCCTCTAAAGTAAAGGGCAATTATATAATTTTCTCCAAATATGTCAACAAAAACTTAACAAAATCATATATTCTCATGGAAAGTTTTACTATCAAGATATATATCACCCAAATAACAGTATTTAGCTATAATTTACAGTTATCTAAAGGCCTGCTTGCAAGCACAAACTTATACTCCGAATATCATAATTTAGTCTTGAATAGGATTTTTACGCTTATTTTGGAGAAAGAATACTAAATTATCTATCTCCTGTGTTGAAAGCTTATCTTTGAATGCAGGCATAGTGTTTAATTGTCCAAAATACTCTTTTTTGCCGGGGTCTTCAATAATACCTCTTAACCATTCATCAGACCCAAAATTATCCAGAACAGGAGCAGTATCCCCTCCAGTTCCACCAAATGTGTGACAATTATAGCATCCATTCTCTTCCAGCAACATCTCTCCAGTTTCCTTTAATTCAGGGCCCATCTCATCCCCTTTTTCAGCTTGTGCCAGCAGAAAGTCTACCAGATCAGATAATTCCTCTTCTTCTAGGTCATACTCAGGCATTATGTCTATATCTGTCTTCCCATAATATTTGGGAGCATTTGGATCCGCAAAGAAGCCAACAAGCCAAGGCTTAGTGTTGTAGGCTGTTAAATCAGGTGCGGAATTACCTCCAGAACCTTCAAAGCTATGACACGCAAGGCAGTGCTGTCGAAGAATCTGTTCTCCGGAATACAGCGGATCATTTTGAAATACAGATGCTCCTCCCTGTGGCGGTATACCATGCTCTGCCAACTCTACCGCTAAATGAGCCATCTTTTCAGATTTTTCCCTTTGCTCCATAATTCTCTCATCTCCGGAGTCACTAATTACTGACATTGCAGTCAGAAAAATCACACACGCTAGAACAGCACCAAAACTACCCATAACAGGCAGTCTTCTTAAAGGATAACGGCTTTTAGCCCTGTCAATGAACGGAAGAGCAATTATTAAGGCTGCAATGATAGAAGGAAGAATGATAGCTCCGACAACTTCCAATTCGCCTTCAAAATATTTTAATAGCTGGAATAGAAAGAGAAAATACCATTCTGGACGGGCAAGATAGTTAGAACTAGGATCTGCAGGAGATTGTAATTCAGCACCACCTCGATACCAGACTAGCACTACCATGGAAATAAAAACTATTACAGCAACGATAACATCTTTAAAGAGCTGATCCGGCCAAAAAGGCTGTGTCTTTTTCCTAAGCTCACTCTCACCGGGTTTCCAGTGCGGTGTAACGCCGTGCCTCCTGAACAGGTAGATATGGATCGCCATAAAAGTCATAAGGCCAGCTGGCAGAAAAAAAACGTGAAAGCTGTAAAATCGAGTCAATGTCAGATTACCGTAATCATTTCCACCCTGAACTACCTCTTTCAGAAACTCTCCAATCACTGGAGATAAACCCATGATGCTTGTAGCAACCTGGGTAGCCCAGAAACCCTTTTGATCCCATGGAAGAAGATAACCGGTTAGCCCGAATCCGAAAACCATAAAGAGCATGAAAACTCCGGTAATCCAGTTCAACTCACGAGGTCTCCTGTATGCACCGTAAATCAGTGTTTGTCCCATATGGAGGACGGCAAGAACAATCATAGCACTTGAACCGATGTTATGCATACCTCTTACAAACCATCCGGAAAAAGTCTTATGTTGAATGTAATACACACTTCCCCATGCATCAGTCGCTGATGCAGAATAACCGGTTGCAAGCATAACACCGGAAACTACCTGCATCATAAACACAAAAATCAGGGCGCTTCCAAAAACATAAGACCACTTAGCTCCGCCTTCTACCGGTTCTTCCATGAAAAAGTTAAAGAGGGTGCTTAGTCCAAGTCTATCTTCTAGCCATTTCTTCATTATCTTGTTATTTGCTCCAGTGTATTGTTAATAAATAATTTTATGCAGGTAATTTTCCAGAAACACCTAGTCTCATTTTCTGGTACTTAACAAATATCTTTCCATCTTTAATCTCCGTCTCCAGAGTATCCATTCCACGTGGTGACGGCCCGGAAAGCACTCTTCCTTCAATATCAAAAAAACTATCGTGACACGGACATATAAACTTCCCGGAATCATCATCCCAATTAATTCCGCAACCAAGATGTGGGCATATTGAAGTAAAGGCAGTGAATTTTTTATCCTTGTCCATTATAACCCAGACAGCACCTATTTCTGTGGGTGGGAATTTTGTCCATGCATCCACCTTAGCATCCACAATTTTCATATTCATGGGAACATTTACCTGGCAACTACTTATACTACCCAGCTCTATCAAGCCGGTTGAACCGGAAACCGTCTGCCGCAAAGCCGGGCTTATAAAAGTACGTATCAGTGGAACAGCGTAGGCTACACCTATAAGAGACGATAGCACTACGGAACATATTTTCAGAAAGTCACGTCTTCCTTTATTTGTATGTAACTCTGTTTCCTCTACACAAATTTGTTTCTTCATATTAATACTCCTAACCTATCAAACCGAACCAAAACAATCCTACTCAATCAAAGCGGCATTAAGATGATCTACTTACGATTAGTAATGTCAATCCCGATAATAAAATTCGTATTCTTACCACAATATAGAGGGATAGACTAACATAAGCGCTAAGGTGGATTAATTAAGAGGAATCGAAAGGACTTAAACGATTGATTTATATCACACTTTATCAACTGCTTACAATTTTTCCCAAAAAACAACAGGAATAATTAAAAAGAGTTAATTTTGATTTTTCGTACTAGTTACTAGTTCTCCCACAAACGCCCCTACCTCATTAATCAAAACACTGCAGTCCTGATTAATATGCTTCTCTATTTCTCTTACTATGGCACTTCCTACAATAACTCCGTCAGCAATCCTCCCGGCCATTCTAGCCTGCTCAGGAGTTGATATCCCAAAACCCAAGGCTACCGGCAAACGTGTTGCTTTTTTTATTTTTTGGATGTTAGTTGTTATCTCTTCATTTAATTCGTTTTTGGAACCTGTTATCCCCACTACTGATATATAATATAAAAAACCTTGAGATTTTTTTACAATTAAATCCACACGACCGTCAGTTGTAGTAGGAGCAATAAAACAGGCTATCTTGAAATCTTCCACCTCTCCCGTCTCAATTATATCCTCTGCTTCCTCAATAGGAAGATCTGGAATTGTAGCGCCGTCAAGTCCAGCATTGACAGCATTTTTTACAAATTCTTTATGTCCGTACTTAAAGAGTATGCTCTGGGATATCATAGATACAATAGGAATCTCAGATTCTTTCCGAATATCCCTAATAAGCTCTAATATATCTGAAAACTTAATCCCGGATGAAAGCGCCCTATAATAAGACGATTGAATCACCGGGCCATCTGCAATAGGATCAGAATATGGGACACCCAATTCAATCATGTCAGCACCTCTTCTGTCAAATTCCAGTATCAATTCCCTTGTCGCATCCAGATCCGGATCCCCCGCAGTGATAAAAGGAATAAATGCGGGCACACCTTTCTCTTTCAATTCTTTAAATTTAGCATCAATCCTATTCACTTAAAACATATTCCCTTTGATAGTTATGGCTCAACCAAAACATGGCCTCACCTTTTAATTACAGATCTATTCCCAGCTTACCGGCAACCTCAAAAGAGTCCTTATCTCCACTTCCAGATAGATTTAATATAATAATCTTATCTTTATCTACTGTTGGCGCAAATTTTACCATATACGCTATTGCGTGAGATGCTTCGAGCGCAGGAATGATACCTTCCAACCGCGCGCACATACTGAACGCGTCTACTGCCTCATCATCAGTGACTGAAACATAATCAGCTCTGTGGATATCTTTTAAATAGCTATGTTCCGGTCCAACTCCCGGATAATCGAGGCCCGCAGAAATTGAATGTACTGGTGATGTCTGGCCATCATCATCCTGTAAGACATAGCTCAGACTCCCGTGAAGCACTCCCTTTTCGCCACTGGAAAGAGTAGAGGCATGTTGTCCTACATCATAACCCAATCCACCAGCCTCTACACCAATCAATTTTACATCTTTGTCATCAATAAATGGATAAAAAGCACCTATAGCATTACTTCCACCTCCAACACATGCTATGATATAATCAGGCAATCTCCCCTCTGCACTCTGTATCTGCTCCCTCATCTCCTGTCCAATTACTATCTGAAAATCCCTGACCATAACCGGATACGGGTGAGGACCAACCACTGAACCAATTATATAATGAGTATTAACTACTGAAGACATCCAATCTCGAAGAGCCTCGTTAGTTGCATCTTTAAGTGTCCTGGAACCCGTCGTTACCGGTACAACATTGGCTCCAAGCAATTTCATCCTGAACACATTTAAAGATTGCCTTCGTATGTCTTCCTCTCCCATATAAACATCACACTCCAGGCCAAACATCGCAGCAGCCGTAGCCGTTGCAACGCCATGCTGGCCAGCGCCTGTTTCAGCAATAATCCTCTTCTTCCCCATTCGGATGGCAAGAAGCACCTGTCCCATTGTATTATTTATTTTGTGAGCGCCTGTATGATTTAAATCTTCTCTCTTAAGATATATTTTTGGTCCATTTAGCTTCTCTGTCAATCTTCTCGCATAATAAAGAGGCGATGGTCTGCCAACATATTCATTTAAATAATATTTTAATTCTTCATTAAATTTAGGATCCTCTTTGGCTATTAGATATTCTTTTTCTAGCTGATCGAGTGCCGGCATTAATGTTTCCGGTACAAATTTCCCACCATATTCTCCAAAGTGCCCACTCTTATCCGGTACATTTTGTCCATAAAATGCTTCAGCTATATTTATATTATTATCTGTTATGGTTTTCATAATTTTATTCTCCCTGGCACAAAAAAAGGGTAGCACAGTTTAGAAATCTCCGTGCTACCCTTCTAAAAACTACAAAAGTCACCTAATGATGATTAATGTTCTTCACCAAAACAAGGATGATCACCGTGATCACATGCATCTTCGACTATATCACCCTCTGTCCTCTTATAACCAGTAAGCAGATCAGTATATTCACCATGCTTCCAGAAATCGAAAGCCTGATGCTCTATACCAACCTCTTTTTCAAGAGTAGAAATTCTTCTTAACTTAGAAGCTTCATCCTTGATCATGATAAGCTGTCTGTCCATTGGGAACGCACCTGCATTGTAAGAAACGTCATCAATTGAGAAATGCGCTGCCGCTTTGTATACAGCAGTTACCTGGTAAACAATCATCTCAACGGCAAGTCTTTCAATGTTTGATACATTGTAGAATCTTGGAGCACCACCTGGTAGTAAATTCATCGTGTGACCACCAGTGTAGTCAGGTGCCAGGTCAGCCGGCATTGGATCAAACAAGCCTTCAAGATATAACCCAACAATAACGCCAACTGCTTCACGCCATTTAGTGAAACTGACGTTAATCTGCTCATCCATAGCATACAATTGCTCTGCCGCAAATCTAGGTGAGTGACAACCCTGACATTTTTTTATCCAGGCATCCCTCTTAGCTTTATGCTGTGGTGCGCCTCTGTCGAGCTGGAACATACCCATATGTGCATAATCAGTTGCCATATGCTGTACATTGTGATTACCATTTTCACCTATATGGCAGTACGCACATGTAGGTGTACGGTAATTCTTAGGAGTCATCTTCTTATCCCAATCCCAAGTACTACCTTCCATCTGATAAATCTTACCATGAAAAGAGTTGTAATAGAACTCATACTCAGCATGGTCTACACCCATGTGACACACACCACAGGTATCTGGCTTTCTTGCTTCTGCTGGTTTGAACTGATGCCTTGTATGACATCCGTCACATCTGTTTCCAGCAATACCATGACATTGAGCACAACTAGCAACTTCTTCCGCAGGTTTTCCAATTTGCCAGGCAAATTCGGTAACAGATATATCCCAAATTGTGTGAGAGCCATGCGAACCCTGCCCACCAGCAAGATGTTCAGTTTTTTCCTTATTATGGCATTTACCACAAGTGCTAACGCTAGGCATTATCAATTCCTGATGGTTGTTACCATGACATGCATCACATCCTACTACCTGCTCTGCATCCATCGAAGCTGTCTTTCCACCTTTTGAGTGTTGACTCGCTTTCCAGTCTACTACTATTCGAGGTGTCTGGATTGAATGACATAGAACACACTCTTCAGGCTTAAACTCACCCTCAACCTTTTGTGTTGATACATAGTAATCATCAGGGTTATAGTACATCGCTGTTACAGGTAAGTAATTAAATATGTTTTTAAACTTACCCTCACCCGGTAATGTTCTATCTGGCCCAGTGTATCTAGCTGTCAATCCAAAGACATACATTGTTCCGTCATCATCATCTCCAACAGCCTGTCCATAAATTGATGATGCTACATCCTGAAACGTTGGTGCCGCATCATCAGCACTTGCACTTTTGCAGAAGTTCATCGGCAAAAGAGCACAACCGGCAATAATTGCCAGCATCAATAAACAACCTTTTATTGATCGTATCATTCTTCTTCCATCCCCTTTCTTCTTAGTATAAAAAGATACAATAACAACATCTTAAAAAACTATTGCAATAAATCAGTCCCATTACAACCAGAACTTTACCACATACCTCATCATAGCTGCATTCCAATGCGTGTATGAGTTAGACAATATCCTTGTAAGCTCTTTAATTTCCAAATGTTATGTCTAAACGAACCCTTACACTCCGCTTTTGAACGGAAAGTGAATTATACTAATAACCGTTTACTTGTCAAGCGATTTTACAAATTATAAATAAAAAAAGCTGGCATAGCTTTCATACCCCTGCTATGCCAGCTCTAAGCTAACTAAATGCTCAAAAACGAGCATTCATTTAAGAATCTAAAACTAGATCCTTACCTGCCACGATATCCTGGGTATGGGTCAGCACCTTGAATATTGTCCCATTGTGCTCCCAAATCTACCCACTCAACAAATAAGTATCTTTCTTCTGGTGTCAAGATGTTGTCATGCATAACCCTACCACCAACTGGTATTGCATTAGCCCTTGGTGCCCACTGCGACAGCTCTTCTTCATAAAGCCTCCAAATAACGAGACTGTTTATAGCAGCACTTGGGTTAACATACTTTCCACCAATATTTACATCTCTACCTCTCTGAGGAGCTAGAAGACTGTTGTATGACTGACTGAATGCAGCAACGCCATCAACAGAAACTAGACTTGTACTTCCACTCAGATTAGGAGACTGTGTAGCATCATGACAAGAAGCACATTTAGCGTCTATTATCGGCTGAATGTCTCTTCTAAAGTCAACAGTTCTCAGTTTATCAATATTCAAACCTTCAACTGTTGCTGATGTAGTACCTGAAGCACCACCATAATAAACGTCAGCAGGTACAACTACATCTTCACCATGTTTCACACCAGCATAATTACCATTCTTGTCGACTCTTAAGTTAGCCCACATGAAAGGTGAATCATAATGGCTCAAATCACTGAACCACCAGTTGTAAAGAGCTTTAGTGTGAATATTCAGATAACCTTTCTTGTCATAAGAACCCCAGTGACAACCTGTACAAATTCTTCCACCATAAGGCCTTACATATGCCCATGATAGTTGAGTCTGTACTGCCATACCTTTGTCATCAAGAATCTGAGTACAATATGGCTCATCACCTGGATGTGAACTTACAACAGAACCATCATCTTCAACATACTGATAACCAAACATACGTCTCTGTGAATATGCTGTACCAGAGTTAGAGCTTGACTTAGCCCCACCAAGAAGATGTGCACCAGCACCTTGAAGATATCTCTTCGAATCTGGCTCATCTGCTATAACTGCATTTAACACTCTGATAGCCTTGATGTCACCATGTCCAACTTCCTTAGCCCTCTGATGAGCATATGGACCAATTGGAAGGTTTGTCAATGTTGTATCAAAGCATATTGTTGTACTCCATGAGTGAGGATATCCTTCAACCCTAACCTGATCAAACGGCTGATAGGTCACTGTTGTAACACCAAACTCTTTTCCTGCTGTAAACGAGTTTATCCATCTTGGTTTGTAACGTGGATAAACAGGCTGTGGCTGATGATCATTCCACTCAGGATCATCATATACCAGCTCTGAAACAGTACCTTTATCAACGCAGAAGAAGTAAATACCAAAATCCTGTCTTTCTGCAGAAGATACCATAAGACGTCCATCTGGCAATGGATGAGGACTTCTGTAAAGTCTTCCATCATTACTCAATCTGGATTGTGTCTTAGCATGAGGAGTAGTCCAGCTAACTCTTGCAAGATTACCTATACCTGAGTTGCTGTCTAATGCCTCAATGTAGTACACATAGCCATCTGATGCTTCTTTTGCCTGTATCTTTGGCGCATCAGGCTGCTCACTGACCTCATTACCATAGATGTGCCTAGGATAAGAACCGTCCCAGTTATCTACAAGTAAGCAGGTACTACCATTAGCGTTGTTGTGAGTACCATTACCCTGTGTGCTACTGAACATAATATTTCCATCACGTGTTAATGTTGGATCAAAATTAGAACTTACATTGTAAGTAATTCTGTCCATAACAGAATCAACGTTTGGCATATCAATTCCAACTAATAAATGCCCACAAATTCTATCCATTGACTTTCCACCCTGAGGATCAAGTCTGTAGATATCAAAGTTGTGGTTTCTACCGAACTCATCCATTGATCCATCAGGTGAGTACGCACACATCAAGAAACCCAGCTTAGGAACTGTGCCACGAGGAGCCCAGTCACCTTCAAAATACCTGGCCCTTGAAATAACCCGACCTTCACCTTCTTCGATAGCACCAGCAGCATAATAGATTGGGCTTCTTGAAGTACCAGGCGCATCAGTCAACTGCCTAAGGCCTGAACCATCAATATTAACCTCCCATAGCTGGCAACCGCCGCCATCTTTGTGAACACCTGCAAATGCAACCTTAGAACAATCCCAGTACAGACAAGGATCAAAAGCACTCTGGAAGTCCTTTGTCAGAACCTTCAGGCTTCTTGTCTTCGTGTTGTATGATACAATCCTGCTATCATTAGAAACATAATTTGGGTATTGGTGATATGGATCGCCAGCAGTTGTTGGTTTTGACTGTGTAAACACAACAGTTTCAACATCTCCCTGAATCTCTCTTGCCATACCCCAGTAGTCGCCCCAAATAGCCTTACCAGGCTTAGCTCCACCTGTCATGACTTGAGCCTGGCAGTCTGCACTGCTAAATAGCCCCCATATAGCAACAACACCAACCAGGGCAATTGACTTCAATAATCCCTTCTTCATAAGTTGGTTTACTCCTTTCCTTTTAATATGTTAAAATGAAACACAAATAAGTCTGTTAAATTAAATACAATGTATAGAATATAGTCTCTGTAACAACAGAGACTACCACTCTATTTTTAATGAAACTTATAAAGCCTTCATAAACTCAACAAGATCCTGCAACTCCTGGTTAGACAGATGAGATGTCACACCATGCATATCTGTTGTTGTGCAAGTGTTATCAATGGTATTCAGCAAAAGCTGCGCGCTACCATCATGGAAATAAGTACCTGAAGCGTAAATATCTCTCAATGTTGGAGTATCAAACTCTTTTACAAGATCAAGTCCAATAATAGGCACGTCATACTCTTCACTGTATGGTCCAACACCAGTTTCTAAAACTGTTGTGTTAAATACAGCTCCAGGTGTTGTCCTGAACCCATCTTTACCAACTCTTCCAGTTCCAACGTCATGAGTCTGTGCGTCACTGAACAGTGCTCTTGGATTCTTAGGATCACCAGGATGACACTCTATGCAGCCAACCTTTGGATCACTAAATACTTTCCAACCTCTTTTTTGAGCTTCTGTTAATGAACCATCTTCATTTCTGAAAGGACTTCCTGTAAACTCTAAAGACCTGATATAAGCAATCAACGCCTCTAGTCTTTCAGGAGAGAAATTTTCACTTCTGAACACAAATCCAGGGTCACGACCACATACTCTGTCAATCGAAGAAGCAGCTCCTACGATTTCATCAGGATGTCCAGTGAAACCTTCATGCCTAAACGGAGGAAGGTATCTTCCACCTCTAATGTACTTAGTGTTCTTCCAGCTACCCCAACCTTCATCACCAAGATCCCAGATCGTACCTGTTGTCTGGCCTCTTTCATAGTGGCAGCTTGCGCATGAATACTCACCCTGCAGTGTCCATGATGCTTCATTAAACAAAAACTGTCCGTACCTCACCAATTCACTCTTGTATGGTGAGTGCTTTGCCCTGTAATGTACTTCAGGAACTGTTAATGGCTCTCCTCTTTCGAGTGGTTCCCAATCAGGTCCAGTCTGTATTGTTGCTATAACTGTTGGTTCATCACCAACCTGAATAACTGACAAACTGTTTGAGAAATAGTTTGCAGTGTACATAGTCTTACCATCTGGTGAAAGAACAACTGAACTTGGGCCAAGACCCACATTTACCCTTTTTACCAGATAATCAATCATAAGAGTCAGGTCGTTTTTCATGTCATCAAGCTCTTCTTGAGTGCTTGAAGCGACGATTGCCAACAACTTTTCCAAATCAAGGATTGTTATCCTGTGCATACTTCTAACACCAACAAATGCATACTTTCCGTCAGGAGAAACTGTTACTCCGTATGGATTACCATCATAATTGTTGTGCTCATCTAAAGGCATACTTGCAACCTTACCGCCTCTTTTAGTCTCTACAACAGCAAGGTTGTTAGAGAATATCTGAGCATTTTCAGCTTCACAAACAGGAAGCCAGTTCTTTGGCTGTTCCATTGTGACAAGTACATATGCTCCATCAGGCGTGTACTCTACACCCCTCAGGTTACAACTCTGATAGATATTTCTGTGCTCAATAACCCTACCTGATGCAAGATCAACGAAATCAACACCCCTGTTGATCTTACCTGTTGTATCAAGGATTACAGCCGCAGTCTTTCCATCAGGTGAAATTGCTATGTCTCTTGGACCATAATCAGTAGTTCTGATTTCGCCTATCTTGCTGTTCATCGCAGTATCAATGATATCAACTGTATTCCACATACTACCTGAACAACAAACATATGCCTTAGATCCATCTTTAGACAACTTCACACTGCATGGCCAATCTCCAACTTTAATTGTCTTTACAACAGCCTTATTGCCCACGTCAATAACTGACACAGTATCACTTTCAGCATTGCAGACTATTAAAGAACGACCATCCAACGTATAAACACTGGCTTCCGGCTGTACCTGTACAGGCACTTCTCCAGTTACCTTTCTTGACCTAGCATCAACAAACGTCACGCTATGTCCCGACTGATTGCATAAAGCCAACTGGCCACCATCAGGCGAAACTGCTACGTGGAATGGGGATGGATGCTCAGTCCTTACCCTTGTGCCCTGTATAAAGCCAGCACCTGCACTTTGAACCAGTGCCAAGCTCAGCATTCCTGCGCCCAGGAATCCTAAAATCCAAGCCTTTTTCTTCATTCTTACACCTCCAAAAACTAAAATTATAAAAAAACTACTTACTTACTTATAAAAACACTACATTAAAAATCCGGCTCATGCGGGCATGTTCCAGACATTTTACAAACAGTTACAAGTTCTTCGCCATCATCTGCACACTTACCATTTGAAAGCAAATGCTCAGCATACTCCTTTTTATGGTCAATCTCAAAACCTGCACCTGGTTCATCATACTCTTTGCCACATTTTTTGCAACCAAAATTAAGCTTTGCCCTGATTGCAGTACCTGTCAAATCGTCATTGCATACTTCGCAAAAGCCGATATTAAAAGCGTAGCAGGCTTTTGAATTCTCACATTTATCATTAACACAACTGTATCTAGTCCTAATGCAAGACCAAGATTTTACTACCTTATGCTTAGCAACCTCTTCACCTTCCTTATGCTCTTTGGTATTCCAGATATACTTCAGGTTACCGCATTCAGTCCAGGTAAATATCTCTTTACATTCAGTGCACCAGTTTAGCAACTCGTTAACCTTCATTGGGCATGGTCCGCCCTTTTCAGCCTTAGCCACATTAAACTGGCTACCCATAAGCGCAATCAGACACACGAATACTCCCAAACACAAAATCCTACCAAATCTCTTCTTCAATGTATTCAAGTCCCTACCTCCTTTCAAATTTTCCTCATTATTAATAACACGGCTAGTACGCAACTCATTCAGAGTTATGCATCCTGCGTGCCATAAGTCCATATGTTTAAATATATCACATAAACCACGTAAACAAAAAGATTTGAAACAAACACATCGCTACAACAACAATATATTCCAGAAATAAGTCGGCTGAATTCTACCAATACCCGCCTTTAAACTGTCAGCAAACTACCAGAGAAATCCACAAATGTCAATTTATTTTGTCAATTTTGAGCATATTTTTCGAGCCGATACCTGAATGTTCCTCTGCTAAGCCCTAGTAATTTAGCAGCCTTAGTTTTGTTATTCTTACTTTTTTTCAAAGCCTGCAAAACCAAGTGCTTCTCTAGCTCATCAATAGATATTCCCTCTGGCGGCAAATTAAAATTCACCATTTTATACGCATTGTCTTTTTCATTTCTATAGCCCGAAGCTGATTCCCTTACTAAAGAGACAGGAAGGTGATCCTCTGTTACCATGCTTCCCTTACACAAAATTACAGCCCTTTCCATGCAATTTCTCAACTCTCTTACGTTACCTTCCCATCTGCTTGAAACTAGTAGATTCTCAACATTCTTGGTTATTTTGAGCGACAGCTTACCCATTTTCTCGGAAAACTGATCAACAAAATTTCGTGCTAGTTGTAAAATATCCTCAGGTCTTTCCCTGAGTGGAGGAATTTTTATAGGAAATACATTTACTCGGTAGTATAAGTCTTCCCTGAATTGACCCTTTTTAACATAATCCTCAAGGTTTTTGTTGCTGGCGCATATTATTCTTACGTCAACTTTCACTGTTTCTGAACCCCCAAGCCTTTCCAATTCACGCGCTTCAATTAATCTCAGCACCTTAGCCTGAACAACCGGATTCATCTCAGATATTTCATCGAGAAACAAAGTTCCACCGTTAGCCAATTCAAATCGGCCTTTTTTACTCCTATCCGCCCCCGTAAAGGCTCCCTTTTCATAGCCGAACAATTCGCTTTCAAGTAGCGTCTCGGGCAAAGCAGCGCAGTTGATTGACACCAACGGCCCTCCCTTCCTCAAACTATTGAAGTGTATTGCTCTCGCTATAAGCTCTTTCCCGGTACCACTCTCTCCATAAACAAATACAGTAGAGTCCGTTCTGGAAACGTCACCAGCCAACAAAAGAACTTCCAATATTTTAGGCGAGTTGCCTATGATATTACCAAAATTATAATGCGACTCTAATTCCTTCCGAAGATATCTGTTTTCCATTGCCAGAGACCTCATTTTCAACGCCTTTACCACGGCAACAGAAAGCGATTCTCCTTCAAACGGCCTTACGATGTAATCGAATGCACCCTCTTTCATCGATTCTACCGCCGTTTCAATGGAATCATCACCGGTAACAACTATAACCGGCAATTCAGAATCCATAGATTTAATCTGCTTGAGAAACTCCAGCCTGCCCATTTTCGGCACCCTCAAGTCAGTAATAATCAGATGCAGTTTTTCGCGTTCAACGAAATCAGTTATCGAGCCCAAGTCCTGAGCCTTAACAATCTCGATATCATCCATTCCATCGAACATAACCTGGACGTTGCGTATTATTCGCTCTTCGTCATCAGTTATCAGTACCCTACTAACCACTCGAAGCACCCTCAAAAAATCATCAAAAATATCTTAACTTGTCAAAAAGCAAATATACTAAATATATCGTAATGAAGATTTTTGGTTAATTCCACAAAAAGATAAGCAAGTGAACACACTACTGAGGCCAGCATGAATCCTACCATAAGCAATCCAATAACAAGAAGTGGCACACCCACCAACCTGGACATAAATTTCGCACCAGAGGATGACGGCTCAACCCTTAAACCCTCTAGCTGACCCTCTTCCTTCATTCTCTCATAGTAAGCACCTCTTTCGTGCTTTACATGCGCCTCATCAATCTTACCTGTAAACATTGCTTCATCAGTAGGCATATTTTCAGGTAACATGTGCGTATGCAGGAAGTGAATTGAAAAGATAAATCCTGCTGCTAATAGTGCTTCATATCTGTGTGCTACCAAAGCTATACTCGGCAAATCAACATAGCTCGCAACACTGGCAGGTACCAGATTTGCGGATTGTACGGGAAACCAAAGTATAAAGCCTGTAACAGCCATAACCAGAGTACCCCACATGAGTGACAGATACTCAAACTTTTCCCAATAAATATATCTTTCAAACTGAGGACGTTTACCCAGCCTGAAGAACCATAGAATATCTCCAAGTATATTCAATACATCCTTCGGTTGAATCAACAGAGAATCAGGTCCCCAAAATATACCTTTATCTTTCCTGACCAAAGTCTCAAAGGCCAGATATGCAAAGTGCAGAAATGCCGCTACAAAAGTAATGAGCGCACAAATCCTATGAATATTACCAGCCATAGGATAGCCCCCCATAACACCATATAGCCATTGACCCCATGCATAATCTTTGAACACAAGAGGCATACCGGTCAACACCAACCCGAAAAAACTTATAATAGTGAGAGTATGGCCTAATCGATGAAACTTGCCAAATCTCATTAATGTTGTAGTGTTATTAGCCATGATCAGATCCACTCTCCTTTCGATCGTCTAATATTGAACCCAGCCATGAGAAAAGCATATGAGTACCGAATTGTATAAATGTTACCACCAAAAGACCCACATATGCCAAAAAGAGAACAGTTAGCAATGTCTGTGGACTCTTTACTATACTCTTGATCTCCTCGGGATCCTTCCTGATATTTTTAAGAGCTACCAATGCAGATTTGTAATATCCAATATCTTTATAACCCGGATGTGCAACATGCTTAACAAAACTGTCGCCAGCACCGGGATGACACTTACCACATGTCTCTTTAGCATTTTCCGGCCCCAATGTAGATTCCGGATTTGATGAATTAAGTATAGTATGCTGCCCGTGGCAATCGACACACGTCGCTATATCCAAGCCTACATAGCCCATTGCAGTCACCTGACCATGAAGATTGTTACGATAAGAACGATAGTAACCTTCATGACAACCTCCGCACTTCTCTATCGTGTCCCCCCTGTGTTCCAGATTATCAGCCCGAGGAGTATTCATCTTAGATTTTTGTCCCGTATGGCAATATTTGCAGGTAGGCAGCTGCACACCCTCTTCCTTCATTAAACTCGCATGACTACCTTCCAGAAATGTTTCTGCCGGATCATCATGGCAGAATGTTATACAATCTACTGGCTGCAAATTTGGATAATGCTCCCCTTCAGAATCTTCCAGATCAGCATGACAATCGATGCAGTAGAAGTCTTCTCCGCCGTGAGCAGATGCGTGGTATTCTTCTTCATCCACAACCATTGTCACAACTTCTACCTCTCCGGTAACATGGTCGATTCTAATTTTAGAATCTACCTCTGCCGGATCTGCATGACACTCCATACAATCACTATTTTCCTGAGCAAAGAGGTTGTTTGATGAAAAAGAAGAAATGAAAATAAGACATGAGACGAAACACGAGATGATTACTAGTTTACATATTTTACTATCTTTTAATGCTCCTATCGTTGTTTTTGGCAATGATACCACTTTATGATTTCCTCCCCTTATGTTTAAAGAAAGATAGTACTTTTACAGTGGGCAAACCTTCATATCCGGCAAAAGTCTTTACAAGCAAGCCACACAATCATCTCCCCTCTTCACAATAACATGAAGAGGGGAGCTTAAGAACAACCTGTCACAGCTATAATTCAAAGAAACTACATCTTACAATTTAATTCTCAAAAGAAACAAAATCCATTATGCTATTTAGCATTAGGCGGTTTTTTCTTATACCATGGATCCTGCTCTATATAACCTTTCCACTTCTTCTTGTCTACTTTAGGCAATACATCATCAATTCCATCGTGGTCTCTGTGATCATCTCTTTTGATGTAATCTTTAGTGAAAAGTCTGTCTTTTCCTTCGCTATTTTTCGTACCTTCGCACTTAGGACACTTATCCTTAGCACCTGCATCTTCCCAGTGACACTGTAGACACTGTTCTTTTATTGTCTTATACTTATTTATTCCAGCTACCAGCAGACCAGCATCATATTGAGCCTTTCTGGCTGACATTGGGTCATCTTTTAACAACTTCTTAAATGCGTCCTTGCCTTTACCTTTATAATTCTTCTTAGCCTTTATGTAACCTTCACCAGGACCATGGCATGCTTCACAACCAACGTTTTCAATAAAGTCCTTACTACCCTGCTTAGACTTACCCTTCTTTATCTTCAAACCTAACGCAGTAGCATGGCACTTCAAACATTCAGGATTACTCTTATCTTCATCAGTCTTCAACCTGCTGAAAGTGTTATAATGCTGATTCTTCATCTTCTTATATTCTTCACCTTCAAAACAGCCTTTAGACATGTGGCACTTACAGCCGGAATTACCCATATATTTCCACTTCTGCTTACCGGCAAAACTCTGGCTACATTGAAAGATTACGAGCGATAAAGATATAGCTACAAATGTCAAAATACATCTTCTTAAATTACGGCCAAACATATGGTAACCCCCTTCTGATTATCTTTAAAATATCTTACAAAAACTAATTCCCAAACTACCTTAGTAGTATCTCAATAAAACAACTATATACCCTACCTCGAGCGGTTTGGGATTTTATCAAGAGCCCTTTATTGTGTCAAGAAAAAACTATTCAATTCTATTCGATGTGTAGTATGATGGTAAATTCCAATATTCAAGCGAAATATATAGGTTTTTTACCAGTAAATAGTGGCAATATTTGGTAATCTTGATGTTTAAACCAATTCCATTCAGTGCTATCTCAGAACATCAGCCAAAAACGAACATAACATGCCGAAAAACATATTTTCAAATCAGTTTTACAGGTTTTTTCGCATATTTTCTCAATTGCTATTTCTCAGCTATGAGATTTTCAACAAAATGAGTATCAACATCGCCAGTCGCAAATCTGGAATCCGAGATTACTCTAAGATGAAGAGGTATTGTTGTCTTAACACCCTCGATCTTATATTCGCTTAATGCCCTCTTCATACAAGCGATTGCCTCTTCTCTTCCTTTTTGATGCACTATCAATTTACCTAATAAAGAATCATAGTACGGAGGCACCTCGTATCCTGAGTAAACATGTGAATCAACCCTGACACCCTTACCCCCAGGAGCATTACACATTGTAATCTTACCTGCGTGTGGTCTAAAGTCATTGTCAGGGTCTTCAGCATTTATCCTGCATTCAATTGCAACCCCCTCACACTTTATCTTCTTCTGGCGCAAATTCAATCTTTCACCAGATGCAATCCTGATTTGCTCTTTTACCAAATCAATCCCAGTAAGCATTTCCGTCACAGGATGTTCAACCTGGAGCCTGGTATTCATTTCTATAAAATAATGCTTTCCATCTGAATCCACTAAAAATTCTACGGTACCAACATTGGTATAATTAACCGCCTTTGCAAGTTTTATTGCCGATTTACAAATATCTTCACGCAGTTGATCCGATATATTTGGCGATGGCGCCTGTTCTACTAATTTCTGATGCCTTCTTTGAATTGAGCAGTCCCTTTCACCAAGATGTACTATATTACCATATTTATCAGCAACTATCTGAACTTCAATATGACGTGAAGGCTCTATGTATTTCTCAATGTAAATAGATGAATTATTAAAAGCTACTTTTGCTTCACGCTGAGCAACTGCCAGAGCATTGACCAAACTTATATCGTTATGGGCAACCCTCATGCCTCGCCCACCACCACCAAATGACGCCTTTATTAACACAGGATAACCTATCTTGTGAGCCACCTCCACAGCCTGCTGTTGATCTTCGACAGTAGATTCGCTACCAGGAATCACCGGTATCTTATTTTCGATTGCAATATTTCTAGCAAGAGTCTTGTCACCCATTTTGTTCATCACGTCAGAAGTCGGCCCAATAAAAACAATGTTGGACGACTCACATACTTCAGCAAAGTGACTATTTTCCGCCAGAAAGCCGTATCCCGGATGTATAGCCTCTATATCTGCAATCTCAGCAGCACTTATGATACTCGGAATATTTAAATAACTTTCCGCTGAATCCCCTGGGCCTATGCATACGTGCGCATCTGCGTATTCCAGATACAACGCGTTTTTATCCGCCTTTGAGTATGCGATAACGGTTTCAATGCCAAGTTCTTTACAGGTTCTCAATATTCTGAGAGCTATTTCACCCCTGTTTGCAATTAAAATCCTGGAAAACATAAGCTACGTACACTCCTCCCAATCTTATACATATTTCGTAAAATACAATTAAGAATAAAACTACGGATTTGACTATACTTGTGTGGTCAAAATGCCTATATAACAAATACGCGTAAATAAATGCAGGGCAATCTTGTTTAGATTTGCTTTCACGCGAGTAAATGCGAGGTAATACTAACTATACACTTCATTCTCCAGATGTATCCACACTAAAAAGAGGCTGTCCATACTCAACAGCAGTACCATTGTCCACTAATATCTCAACAATTTTCCCTTTCACCTCTGCTTTGACCTCGTTCATAATTTTCATTGCCTCAATAATACAGACAACGGACTCTTCGCCAACGACATCACCAACAGCCACATAAGGATCAGCTGCTGGAGCGCTTGTATAAAATGTCCCAACCATTGGAGCCACAATCTCAGAAACACTCGATTCGCTAGTTGACGTTTCGTTGTCTGAGGTTATGTACTTTGTTGCACCTTCCGGCAACGAAGATTTTACATCTGGAAGCTGAATACTCGTTTGTATAGCATCCAAGCTATTCCTTTTTAAACGTATTTTGGTCGCTTCCTCCTCGACCTCTATTTCAGCAAGATCATTATCATTCATCAACGAAATTAAATTTTTTACTTTTTCAATTAGTTCCATTTTTATCTTTTCTCTTTATTTTCTATGATAGCAAAGGCTCTTTCCACCGCCTCCTTTGCATTTTCACACCTTATTATGGCGTCTTCATAAGCTTGTGCCTCATAAGAGGGCATTCTACCAGATAACTCTTCTAAATTCCAAGTATGAATCCCAATTACAGGCTTCTTTTTTAAAAGGGCATAACTAATTTCTGACAAAGTACCGAGTCTGCCACTTACGGCAATTACAGCATCCCCAGAATACGCAACTAAAACATTCCGCGCAAAACCCAAACCTGTCGGCAAAGTAATGTCTATAAAAGGATTTGCACTGCCAGAATCCTCACCAGGTAAAATCCCGATCGTAAGGCCACCGTTCTCTTTGGCCCCTTTAGCAGCTTCAGCCATCACCCCGCCAAGGCCGCCACATACTAGAACCGCACCCCGACTTGCTATTTCTCTTCCCACCTCATTAGCAATTTTGGCGATTTGAGGATTTAACGCATCATCACCACTTCCTATTACGGATATGCAAATTTTTTTGGTATTATCTAACACTTGCAATTTTTTCTTCCAGTACCACGAAATCGATATCAGCAAGGAGGTTCAGGCAAAAACTAATTTCTACATTACTCTCGCCAAGTACCTTCGCAAGTTTTTCAGCTTCTTCCTTAGTCAAACCAATTGTTACAGCAGGCAACAACTTCCTTCGATTCACCACCAGCATATCTTTCTCCTTTGCACGAGCAGGGAGCACAACCGAAAAACTCCTATCGCTGTTGCCCAGCTCTTCAAGCGCTCTTTCATGTTCCGCTATTGAATCATGGAATGAACCTTTACTCTTATATGATACCGACAAGTCATTATGAACATTCTTAAATGCAGGATCAACACTTGCCACTTTCTCCCATGCATCAATAGCCCCATCAAGATCACCATTAAAGTAATATGCCAACCCAAGATTGTATAGTCCCTCCAGATAATCCGGTTTCACCTGCCTTGTCTTCCTAAACAGTGCAATTGCTTGGTCATATTGCCCCTTCTGGAGACGGATAAGCCCAAGGTTATTAAGAGCAGAAATATTGTCAGGCTGAACACCAAGAACCTCTTTAAACCTATTAATTGACCTGTTAACCAGCCCCCCGTTCTTGTAAGCAAGCCCCAAACTAACCAATGTTTCTACATCCCCCGGCCGAGACATTAAAACCTGTTTAAATTCATGGATCGCCTCTCTGTGCATCTCTTTTTCAGTGTAAACAACTCCAAGGTTATAACGAGCATCCAACATGTCCGGATTTATTTCAAGAGCTTTTCTCCATACAGAAACCGACTCGTGAAACATTCCCTTTTCATCATATGCATTTCCAAGGTTATAATAGGCATCAACAAAATTTGGATCAATCCTAATTGCCTTCTTCCAAGCAGCTATGGCATCATCAAGCATTCCTTTATCGTATAAAATTGAACCTATATTGTTGTAAGCGTCAGCAGAGTTACCGTTTATCTCTACGGCATCTCTGTACGATGCAAGCGCGGCATCCAGCATGTTTTTATCGTAATAAGCATTTCCTAAACTATAAAAGGCTCCTGCATGGTCAGGACTTAATACTAAGGTATATTTAAATTCCTTGATCGCATTATCCAATTCTCCGGCATTCATAAACACGATACCAAGAAAATAATGCATTCCAGGATCATCAGGATCAACTACTATTCCCTTTCTGAATATGTCTATAGCCTTTGCATACATACCCTTCCTGGTATATGCAACTCCCATGTTGAAGTAAACATCAATATCAAATGGAGTAATCTCTATAACTTTATCCCAGGCAGACAGGGCTTCAGCTAATAACCCTTTTTCTTCGTAAGCATTCCCCAGATTGTAGTACGCTTCCACGAATTCAGGATTCACTACAACAGCCTTTTCCCAAGCTGAAATGGCATTATCTATGTCACCTTTATCGTAATGAGAAATACCAAGATCATAAAAATAATTACGGTCATCGTCTCCAAAAATAATATTTATTGGAAGAACAAGAAAAACAAAGATGACCAATATCTGAATTACGTATTTTATCCTCATTGTTTACACCATATTTTTGAAGCACTTATCCTGGTTGTTTTGGCCTAAAATAGCCATATGATAGGACTTACTACAAGCCATGGTTTGAATCTGACAATAAACCAATAAAATGCAGCTTTTCAGTGTGGGATGTATTTGTCCAGTCTCTATACAAAAAATAAAGTAGGTAAAAGACCTAGACAACAACCCTTATATCAAATTAGAAAAAAAACTCAATATAAATTTTTACACAAAATTTTCTATTGCAGGTACTTATGTGAGCCACGAGCAACTGTTTTTCCATTTTTTAGACAAAACCATTTAGATTAAAAAAACCAACTCAAAGACTAGCAACTAGCTACCAAGGTTTACCCATACGCTTTTTATCTGTGTGTATAACTCTAAAGCATGAACCCCCAACTCTCTGCCAAAACCACTTTGTTTAAATCCACCAAATGGTGATGCTGCATCAAATGCGTTATACGCATTAATCCAAATTGTACCAGCCTTCAAATCTCTGGCAAGCCGGTGAGCTTTCTTTATATCCTTTGTCCAAACAGCAGCCGCCAGGCCGTAAACGGATAGATTGCCTTGCCTTACTACCTCGTCAACGTCATCAAATGTAATAGCCGATACAACAGGACCAAAAATTTCTTCCTTCGCAATTTTCATATTGTTGCCAACTGCGTCAAATATAGTGGGCTTGATAAAATATCCCTTCTCTCCACATCGTTCACCACCAGTTACCAGTTTTGCACCCTCCTGCTTTCCTATATCAATATAGCCCAGGATCTTATCAAATTGTTCTTTAGAAACCTGTGCTCCCATCTGAGTACCGGTATCTTCCGGATTCCCAACACGCATATTTGCCGCCTTATTTGACAATTTATCTATAAATTCCTCATGAACACTCTTTTCAATGAATAATCTGGAACCGGCACAACAGACTTCACCCTGATTAAAGAATATACCTGTCATCGCACCGTCTACAGCACTATCAATATCAGAATCCGCAAATACAATATTAGGAGACTTTCCACCTAATTCCAGTGATATCCGTTTTAAATTTTTTGATGCCGCCTGCATTATGATGCGCCCCGTAGCACTACCACCGGTAAAGGCAATCTTATCTACGTCCATATGTTCTGCAAGAGCGGCACCTGCCGTAGGGCCATAACCGGGAACAATATTCAGAACCCCATCCGGCAAGCCTGCCTCCTGGCAGATCTCGCCCAATCTCAATGCCGTAAGCGGAGTTTGCTCGGCAGGTTTTAAGACAATAGTGTTGCCGCAAGCCAGAGCAGGCGCTATTTTCCAGGCAGCCATTAGCAAAGGAAAGTTCCACGGTATTATCTGCCCCACAACGCCAACCGGCTCTCTCAGGGTATAGTTAAAAAATTCACCCCTAACCGGTATTGTCTCACCATGAACCTTGTCAGCCCATCCTGCATAATACAAGAAACAATCAATGACCAGAGGAATGTCTGCATTTGTTGTTTCATTGATTGGCTTACCATTGTCCAATGTATCCAACAATGCCAACTCATCCTTATTTCTCTCTATTAAGCCTGCTATTTTTAATAGAATACGGCCTCTGTCCCTCGCATCGGTTTTTTTCCACGGACCATTTTCATATGCCTCACGTGCGGCTGAAACGGCAAGGTCTATATCAGCGCTATCTCCCTCTGCAACGGAGGTTATAACATCCTCCGTTGCAGGGTTCAACGTATCAAACGTCTTACCTGAAACGGAATCTACCCATCTGCCATTAATAAACAACTTGCCAGGTTTAATCTTTACATCATTTTTTGTCATCATTTTGTTTTCACCTTATTTAAATAGCTTAAAGTAAAAGAAAGATTACCAGTAGTAACAAAGCCCCCCCGAGAAAATATTGAGAAACATCCTTAACCGTATTCCTGGTCTTTGTCCTCAATACTTTTCTATGATCTGCTATAACACCTTCAAAAATACTCTTAAGTTCATCACCGGTTGCATCATGAATATATGTCCCACCGGTTACATCAGCAATTTCCTGTAATAATTCAGGATCCGGTTTTGTCATGATCGTATTATCTTCGAAATCAATCTCAAATCCGGTCACATGACCATTTTTGTCTTTTTTTGGAATCGGTGAAGCCTTCAGAGGATCCCCAATTCCAATCAAATATACCGAGATATCCTTTCTTTCCATCAGCATTTTCACAGCCTCTGCAACCTGACTTCTAACGGCTAACTGCTCCTCTCCATCAGTAAGAAAGATAATCACCTTCTCTCTCTCCTCCTCACTGAACGACTCGATTGCAAGAAGCAGTGCATTTCCAACATTTGTACCATACGGTACAAACCGCGAGTAGTTCTCATTAATCATACGCAGAATTCTCAAATAAATACTATCATAATCAGTGGTCAGATATGGAAGCATGGAAAATGCTCTTCCGGCAAATACTACCAATCCCAGATAATCATTCTCAAGACCCTTAATCAGACTCTCCATCTCAATCTTTGCCCTTTGCAGCCTGTTAGGCTTTACATCCTCCGCCAACATGCTCAGCGACACATCCAGTACAAAAACAATCTCCATACCTTCCTTCTCTTGATACTCCTCAATAGTCTGCCACTTGGGCCCTATCAAGACCATACATAGACCGCAAAATGATATACTGACCATTAGACCCTTCATAATATTTTGCGTAGTATTTGGTATCCTGCTGAAACTCTGCAAAATGTCAAGCCCGCCAAAACGACTTAACCACATTCGCTTCCTTCCTGTTGAATAGAGATAAACAAGAAAGATGAGCACAACTCCAGAGAGTATATAAATCAGATATTGTTGTTGTGAGAAAAATAGCATTTTATTTAAG
>CAYTGO010000030.1:0-11340 GCA_964437425.1 uncultured Candidatus Scalindua sp. | reverse complement strand
AGAGAGTATATAAATCAGATATTGTTGTTGTGAGAAAAATAGCATTTTATTTAAGGTAAACTGTTGTTATTCAATCGCATCCTTACACAGATCATCGCTGATCTATTTACATTTTCCGGCCCAGGTTCTATAAAAAAAAGAGACACGGACAAACAAGTTTGTCCATGCCGCCATTATATTATACAACTTTGTTTAACATTCCTACCACCTGATCTTCGGATCTCCCCCATGTCTATACCTGTTACCCCATGGAATCAGTTTAAGAGACTGAATCCTTTCCTCTCTCTCCTGCTTTACCTGAGAAAACAGCGTAGAAAGCTGTTTTTGACCCAGTCTCATTCTCTCAAGATTCTTTTTTGCTTCAAAGTCGTCAGGATCTATCATGAGCACCTTAGAATACTCTTCTGCCGCTGTAATAAAATCCATATTTGTTGCTATTATATTTGCCCTGTTATATATGGCATTTTCTTTAATTAATTCGTTATCTGACCTGGCAGCCTGCTTGAATTCCGCTCCCGCCTTTTTAGTATCACCCATTAACATCAATACCACCCCTGCATTGTATGCAACATATGGATCCTCCCTGTCAAGATACTTAGAAATCCTATATAGCAGTGAGTCCCTTACACCTTCAAGAGTCTCAAGCGCTCTATTATATCTTCCCATCGCCACATCTTTCTTTACATTCTCAGCAAGCCTGCACTGACTCCAGTATCCCCGTCCACAGGAAATCAATACTATTGCTATGACAAGAAACGATATTTTCACAATAAGACTCTTACTCATAATTTGTTAATCCTTTCAGGGAATCTTCAACCATATATTCTCTATCACTATCATTCCTAATAAGAAGCAGATACTGATCGCCGTAGGAACAAAGAACAGGTCTTTCTTCTTTACGACAGTTTCCATTATTATCTTTTCCTTTTCTATCTTGTCAATCTCTTCATAAAACTGCTCCACCTCTTCATAGTTCTCAGCTTCAAAAAGTTTTCCACCGGTTGACTCAACACCTTTCTTCAATGATGCCGTTCTCTCAGCAGCCTGTTCGTGCTCCACACCTGTCTCTGCTGACGCAGGCACGGACACAACATGCACCTTAACTCCAAGCCTTTTAATAAAACGGAGCGGCCTGGATGGTTTTATACCCACATTATATATACCGTCTGTAAACAGGATTATTACCTTGTTTTTCATCGTACCTCTGCCCTGAACCATTTTTGCAAAATCCAGGGCATATTTCCCAAGTCCTTCCACCCGATTTATGCTCTTTCTTAATTTCTTAATCTCAAAGACCTGTCCCATGTCCCTCTCAATAAGTGCAAGAATGGAAGTAAAAAGTCCTTCACCAATAGCAGTCCTTACACCAACATCGTGTGGTATGATCCGGTCTAACGACTTCTCTAATAACTCTGTTTCCCAAGTCGGCAGAACAACAACAACTGCATCAGTACCGTACATAGTAATGCCTATCATGTCATGGGTTCTTTTCCTTATAAAATCCTTGGCTATATCCCTGATCTTCTCCATCGCTTCACCTGTCATACTGAATGATGTATCTATGCAGAGTATTATTTCACGACCTTGATACGACACCTCTGATTCATGATAGCTGGATTGTGGCCGCGAGAAAGCAAGAATTGCAAATAGCACGGCAATAAAGCCCAGTATCTTAGGTAACCGCATCACATAAGACTTAGCACTCTTAGCCCCTTCTAAATGGCTTGTGCTTGAATAGCCTAAGTATTTCCCTTCCCTTCTTAAAAAAAACAAGATAACAAAAGGTATCAATGCCAGTAGAAACAGAGGATTTTCCAGATTCAATATTTATTCACTCCAACTTTTAAATTTCTCTTAACGCAGCTAAAAATAACTCCGCCTCTTAGCCTCTTTTAAAATCTCCTGTACCCCATCAATAGCCTTCTTAATCGCATCTCTATTGACATCACCAAAAATAACACAGTCAAATGATTTAAGTACATTGTCAGCAGCGCCCACTATCTCCTCCGCCATCTTCTTACCCCTGATTGTATCAATAAGTTTCGCTGTAGTTATTGAACGCACTACGTCTCTGCGCATCTCCTTCAATGCACCCAGAAACCCTCTTAAGGTACAATCAATATTAACAATAGACTGCCGCAAATCATCATCTTCAGCATCACTGTCAAAATCGACAATCAGTTTTTCCAGCCTCTCCGCATGTGCGAGAGGAGACATTGCCATTCTCTCTCTAATTATTGCAGACATCCGATAAATGACTTTTTTGATCTCATTTGCCCCGAGAGCGATTATGATGACAAACCCCATAATAGCCGGCAAGTGGCTCCTTA
This sequence comes from uncultured Candidatus Scalindua sp., assembly GCA_964437425.1. Lineage (GTDB taxonomy): Bacteria > Planctomycetota > Brocadiia > Brocadiales > Scalinduaceae > Scalindua. The sequence continues at coordinate 9,010 of CAYTGO010000030.1, read as the reverse complement.
ACCATATATCCTTTTGCGAATATATAAGCGGTCCCTTTCCCCTCTCAAGAGGAATATCAATTCTTTTCAATAAGCTATTGACCAAAACAGGAATTGCAGGAGTACCTATTCTCTGAGTCGCAGGTGATTTTCCTTCCTCTCCCTGCTTAACATTTATTTCGCGCTCGTCACAATACAACACAGGCATTGAAGGAATTTCAAAATTCTCTGATTTATCCGGTAAATCATAAATTGAGAGCTCATATTCTAAAGTTGTTTTTTTCAATTTCCCTTCCGCTTTTTCATTAATCCTGAAATCTCTTAAATCAAACGGACTGAGATTGAGTTGTTTCATATTCTCATCCAGTATTTGTATATATTTTTCATGCCAGATCGTAAGTTTGTATTTAAGTGTATCCCCAATAGCAATCACATCTCTATCCAGCTCCGTCTCTACAAGGATCGGGACCTTCTTTAATGCCATGGAGGATGTTTGCACCTGCCCGGAACTCTTATTGGCCTCGTCGGTATACGATATGAGAAATGCGGGCACCGTGTAGATCCCCATTTCCGCATCATCAGGTAAAGAGAGGATGTATGTTATAACACTGAAGTCGCTATCATTATTAAATATCTGCCTCTCTCCAACTGTTACCTTTTCTATCCTGAAAGGAGAAAGGTCTACCGTATTAAACTCTTCCACATCTACGCTGACGCCCAGCTTCCAGATCAGCTGCAAGGTCAAATGTATCATTTTACCGGTGACAAACCGATAATCTTCCACAAACAGCCAAAGCTCAGCTGCCGCATCCATTTCAGGTATCAGCGTGTCTATATCACGCGGCTGAACTGAATCTCCATACTCCTGTTCCCCCCCGTAGCCAGATTGCTGAGCCTTACAAGTGCCAAAAGACATTAGGAATACAAACGCGCACAAGAACGTTATAAACAAAACTCTCTTCATCTCTTTATCCTGCTTCTTCGCCTTATCCTCTTGTCAAAAAAATCTGACAGGGCGCTTATCCATTGCTCTTCGCTCATATCAGTCTTCAACGTAAGGTAGCCAAGATTAAGTTTATTAAACAATTTAATGTGTTGTAGATTCGCATTGAGATCCTGAGACAAATCCAGATACTTTACACCTTGAGTTTCTAAATCCTTTACTGCGACGAAGCCTCTTGCCTTAGGAAGCGATTCTTCCCTAATGTCAGATATGATGATAGGAATAACATCATGCTTTCTAACAAGGGATTTTAGCGAGCTTTCGTAATCAAACGGCGCAAAGAAATCAGATAGCACAAATACAAGCGAAGGCGCGAATCTCAAATTATTTATAAACTTGAATGCGCAGTTTATATTTGTACGCCTGCCTTTAACTTTGCCATTTATCATATTTTCAGCCAACCTTCCACCTTCTTTCTGGCCTGCCTGGGGCTGGATATAACTCTCGACTTTATCTGTAAATGATATGAAGCTTACAAGATTACCTGTTTCTGTTGCAGATTGGACGAGGGTGGAAATTATGGAGGACTGGATTTTCTCTTTAGTAAAATGTGCAGAACCAAACTTCGTTGATCCACTTCTGTCAATCAGGAAAAATATGTTGGTTCTTTTGTCCACCAACTTTAACCTGACATGTAGGTTTCCGGTTCTTGTGGTAGCCTTCCAGTCAATAGCCCGGAACTCATCACCTGGCTGGTACTGCCTCAACTCATCAAGCTCAATCCCCCTTGTTGAGTTCATATAACTGGAGAAAGAACCTTCAAAAAGATTAGCCACCATTCTCTGCAAATGTAACCTTATCTTACTTCTCAATAAACCGGCCTCTTCAGATCAATTAGACAGTGTTGTTAGTTAGAGGTATCTGTTTCCAGAATGGGCACCTTTTCCAATATTTTGTTTATTACATCGTCCGGATCAATTCCCTGTGACTCTGCCTCATGCGTTAAGATTACCCTGTGCCTTAAAACCGGGTAAGCCATCTTATGGATGTGTTCCGGCAGAACTATGTCACTCCCAGATAAGAAAGCGTAGACACGTGCAGCCTTTGCCAGGTAAATTGAAGCACGAGGCGAAGCACCATACATAACCATTTCACTTATGTATCCGTCACCATTAGAACCCGGCCTGGTTGCCCTTACGATACGTGTCGAATATTTCAGTATCTCTGACTCTTTATGCAATGGAATTTTTTTTGCGATGAAATGTCTCAACGCGATTATTTCATCTGGATGTAAAACTGCTTTCAGATCTGGCTCTTCATCGCCAATCTGCCTCTCCGCTATCTCCCTCTCCTCTTCATAGGAAGGATACGCAACCCTTATCTTAAACATGAACCTGTCAACCTCAGCTTCCGGCAGGAGATAGGTTCCAGATATCTCTATCGGATTTTGAGTTGCAAGAACAATAAATATATTTTCCAACTCAAAAGATTCTCTGCCTATTGTCACCTGTTTTTCCTGCATACTTTCCAGTAAAGCACTTTGAACCTTTGCAGGTGCTCTGTTAATCTCATCAGCCAATAGTAAATTAGTAAAAACCGGGCCTTTCTGAACTGCACTTTTCCTTGTTTCAGGATCACACAATTCAAACCCTGTAATATCACTGGGTATCAGATCAGGTGTAAATTGTATCCTTTGAAATTTAGTGTCAATCGCCCTTGAAAGGGTCTTAATAGTTATAGTTTTCCCCAACCCCGGATAACCCTCCAGCAGAATATGACCATCAGAAAAGAGAGCAATAATGATCGCTTCGATCATCTCATCCTGACCTACTATAACCTTCTGTATCTCTTTTTTAATACCTATGTACTTCTCTTTTATATATTTAGCATCTTCAAACTTCTTAGACTGTATTCTTTTAGCCACCGTTTATTTCTCCTGTGTTGAATATCCCGGAAACTCTATAATTCCTGATTCGATCAATTCTAGACCATTATTAAATACGTGGGCAGTAATTATATAATATTTAGTTTTACTGTCAATAATGATTAAATTAGTACTTGACGGCACAGGTTGCTTCGTTAGAATAACACGCTTTTAAATAATACATTGTTAAATAAGGACTATAAATATGACTAACGGAAGAATAGGGATAATTGGCGGCAGTGGTTTGTATAATATCGAAGGAATAACTGATGTTAAAAATATAAAAGTAGAAACTCCGTTTGGAGACCCATCAGATCAATTTATCACAGGAAATCTGGAAGGAAAAAGTGTTGTCTTCCTCCCACGACACGGAAAGACCCACAGCATATTGCCATCGGAACTGAATTTCCGTGCAAATATCTATGGAATGAAGAAGCTTGGAGTAGAGAGAATTATAGCTGTCAGCGCTGTAGGAAGCATGAAAGAGGAGATCAAACCTCTGGATATTGTCATTCCTGACCAGTTTATTGATCGCACGCAAGGTAGAATTGGCACCTTCTTCGGAGATGGTATTGTAGGGCACGTAAGCCTTGCAGATCCGGTCTGCCCTGCCCTTGCAGACACACTCCATAAAGCTGCAAACAGTGCGGGAGCTACTGTCCACAAAGGAGGAACTTATGTATGTATTGAGGGACCTCAATTCTCAACCAGGGCAGAATCACTAACATATCGCCAATGGGATGTAAGTATCATAGGCATGACAAACCTGCAGGAAGCCAGACTGGCCCGTGAAGCGGAGATATGCTACAGCACACTCGCACTTTCTACTGATTATGACTGCTGGCATGAAGGAGAGGAAGATGTTACGGCAGAGATAGTCCTTCAAAACATCATGAAAAACGTTGATACCGCCAAGGCAATAATTAAACACGCACTCCCTACGATTGATGGCGAAAGGGGTTGTGGATGTGTAAACGCTTCAAGCAATGCCATTGTGACCCATAAAGACAACATTCCGAGCGAAGTAAAGGAACGATTGAGCGTCATATTTGGGAAGTATTTATAGGAAGCCATCATAATTCTTCCTGTAAACGACCTTCCTCTCTGCCCATCCCAAACATGGTGTAGTCCATTAATAGAATTTGACTAAAATAGCGGCTGAAGCTATTGATACCAATACTGGTACGTATAATATCAACATTGTCATCCTCCTTGCCTGAAAAGTATTGAAAAGATTTCCAACAGGATATATTAAGATATTCTTCTATCTCTAGTATCGGCACTATTTAAGACAACTTTATTGTTTTTTTAATTAAATATCATCAGAATGTTATCAGTAATATGCATATCTGCTGGTTGAGCAAAGCGGACCTAAAACTAACATTAATCATCAACAGGATTCTCTATTTATTGCAGCTTATGATTTGAGACGGCGGTTTGGTTTTAATGTGCCTACTGGATTTTTTAATAGTAACGAAAGGTAACACATACTAATACATTAACATTCAGTTACGCTTGATATGTGAGACTTTTGTATGCAGTTGGATGAATCGAATCGCCTGCCAACTCGTAATTCAAACGGACACATCACTGATTAAAAACAAAATACAAGACAATAGCTTTTCCCTTTGTGTTCTTCGTGACTTTGTGTGATTGTCTTTTATGATACACTTTTCTTCATTCCATACATTCTTCTTTTTATTATTTACTATCCTCAACAAATACTTTATCAATGTGTTTTGTCAACTCTGAGTGTGTAAAAGGCTTTTTGAGATAAAAGTCTACGTTTAGCTCCTTATCATCTATGTTTTTAAGTTTCTCTTTCCAGCCAGAGACTATTCCTATCTTAGGTCTCTTTTTTAGGCGGTTAAGAGCTTTCACCACATCATATCCAAAAACATTTGGCATGGCAATATCACATAATACAAGATCAAAGCATTCACCCTCTACCATATTTATTGCATCAGCACCATTATCAACGGTCTTAACCGTGTGGCCATCTCTGGAAAGGAATTGATTTAGTATATCTCGTATTTCATCTTCATCATCTACCACCAGGATGCGCAGACTCTTTACGTTTATTTTCTGTTCAGTATCTGAAACCTCTATTAGAGTTTTTTCTTTATTGGTAGTTGGGAATTGAAGTGTAAACATTGTGCCCTTTCCTATCTCGCTGTTCACCTCTATTTTTCCGCCGTGCCTGGTTACTATACCATAAACCATACTCATACCCAATCCTGTCCCCTCAACTCCCTTCGTGGAAAAGAACGGGTCAAATATATTTCTCACTACATACTCAGGCATACCATCTCCTGTATCAGCAACACTTATATATACTGCATCATCACCGGTCCATGCATCAAATGAAATGGCACCACCACCTGGCATTGCATCAAGCGCATTGTTGATTATGTTAATAAATATTTCTCTTATTTCTGCCGGTTTACACATAATAGGCGGAACTTTCCTAATACCTTCCGTGCTCACTTTGCAGTCTACGCCTCTGGACTGCGCCTCATTCTGCCACCTTGGTTTTGTAAAGGCAATAGAATCCTTTATCAAATCCTTAATATCAAAAGATATAAATTCTTTGGTGTCTTGATGTACCTTCGTAAACTTAAGCATATTACTGGATATTGCTGCACCATCATGGGCTGCCTGTTTAATTATCCTGAGCTCATCCACCAAATCTTTGTTATCTTTGTATATCATCTCCAGTAACTCCGTTTTTCCTGAGATGATAGCAAGGATATTGTTAAATTCATGGGATATCCCGGCAGTTATTGTCCCTATTGACTTTAGCTTTTCTGACTGTATGAGTACGTCTTCCATCTTCTTACGGTCCGTTATATCGTGAACCAGTGCAACAAAATAATCAACCATTCCGTCAGCTTTACGCACCGCATTGGCCGAGATCACGGCATAAAGAGTGCTACCATCCTTGCGTATAAAACGTTTCTCTATGGTATAGCCGTCTATCTCTCCGGCAAGCACTCGATTAAATTGCGCCAGATCAGACTCCAGGTCTTCTGGATGGGTCAACTCTGCCCAAGTCAACCTGGCGAAATCTTCTCGTGTATAGCCGAACATTTTGTAAAGTGTGTCGTTAAACTCAACCCAGCCTTTTTCCAGTGAAGTTATTGCCATACCAATCAGACCCAGATCAAAAAAGCTTCTGAAATGATGCTCACTCTGCCTCAGCGCCTCCTCTGCCAGCCTGCGCTCAGTTATATCTGTAACAAACACAGTAAACCCTGTAACATGATGCAAATTGTCATAAATAGGATTAAAAACCAATTCATACCAAAACCGACTATCTGGGTTACCATATTCCTCAATTTTAACAAATCGCTCACCTTTCAGAACTCGTTTGTAATTTGCTTCAGCTTTTAGACGATCATCTTCTACGGGAATATACGACAGGATATCTCGGCCAATCTCAATATCGGCATCATACACTTCTTTCATTTTTTTTATATGGGCCATGTTAAAGCTCAAATAATGGTAGCTCTTATCCAGAACAAAAATAATAATATTATCAGGACTCTCGATAACGGTAGACAGTAACTGATTCGATCTTTGGAGTGCCTCCTCTACCTGCTTGCGTTCAGTAATATCATCCTTAACAGCAATGAAGTTTGTAATAACACCCTCAGCATTTTTTACAGGAGAGATGGACGCAGACTCCCAGTAGAGATCACCATTCTTTTTCCTGTTACAGAATTCTCCCTTCCACTCATAGCCTAATTTAATAGTACTCCATAGTTCTTCATATACTTCATAAGGTGTTTTACCTGATTTCAAGATACCTGGATTTTTGCCAATAGCTTCTTTAATACTGTAGCCGGTAAGTTGCTCAAACCTTGGATTGGCATATTCAATATTCCCTTCAGTATCTGTAATTACAACTGTTGCAGAACTGTATTCTATGGCATGAGACAATTTAGCAACTTCAGCAGTACGTTCAAGTACACGTTCTTCCAGAGATTCATTGAGCGCAATAATTTCTCTTTCAGCTTGCTTTCGTATAGTCGCATCAACAAAGCTCACAACCGACCCTACAGTATTGCCATCCCGAATGATTGGAAAAGATCTGTATTCGGTCTCAAAACTTGTACCATCAGCACGCCAGAACACCTCGTCATCTACATGAGTACCTTTACCCTCCCTAAAAGCCTGGTAAATACAACACTCCTCCACAGGATAATGAGTACCGTCTTTTCTGGTATGATGGATCAGGTCGTGCATATGCCGGCCGAGCAGCTGACTTTCATTTTCATAACCGAGTAAACGCAGACAGGAAGGATTGCAAAATGTACAGTTGCCATTAAGATCTATGCCATAAATGGCCTCACCGGTCGAATTCAGCAAGAGCTGAAATCTCTCTTCGCTCTCCCTTATTGCCTCCTCAGAAGGCTTACCATCTGTAATATCATTTATATCCTTATCCATTACCACACACTCTACCCTGAATAGGAACCCGCAACTTATAAAGCAGGCCTTCTTCATAATAATATTTATCTCTGTCTCATATATTTAAAACGTAAAAAAACAATAAATAGGCTGAAAGCCAATCCGGCCGCATTGGCCACAATGATTATCATATCCTCAATATGTATGCCATAGGACAACCACAATGAGAGCCCTACTATCAGGAGCATATACATTACAGGCGAGATATCATCCAGCCGCTTTGTACGTATGCCTCTTATTATCTGAGGAATAAAGCCTGAAGTTGTACATATTGCGGCAATTATACCTATAATCTTCCACTCCATTGGAACTTCCTCCTTTAAGCCACTGTTTGAATAAGTTGTGATTCAAAAAAAAAGGAGACAGTTTTTTTATATCAGAATATAAAAGAACTGTCTCCTCTACATATCAACAAATCTAGGCCACCTGCACATCGCACTCCGGTAGCTCTTCTTTTGTAAGAACCGACTCCTCTGAGCCATGCACTGTAGCAGCAGCCTTGAGAGAGTTCAGTCGAGATATCATAAAGTAAAGTAACGGTATCACACCGGCAAAAAAGAGCACACCGCCAACTGCACGCATCCACGTCAACACCTGGAATGCACTGCCAAGAATGAATTCCTGTGAGCGAGCTACCCAATAGCCATTTTCAACTACCGACTTGAATTGTAACACTCCTGCCGGAAATGTATCCATCACCACCATCAGCAGGAGTCCCACATTCATTGCCCAGAATGTAGAGCGTAGAAGTCTTACGTTCCAACGTCTGGAAGTTATAACATGTCGGCTGCAGAAAAGAACTGCCGCTATTGATAGGTTACCGTAGACTCCCATTAAAGCCGCGTGACCGTGATTAACAGTTAGGTAGGTACCATGTTCGTAATAATTTATTATAGGTAGGTTTATAATCAAACCAAATACACCGGCACCGAAAAAGTTCCAGAAATTTACGGCAATGAGAAATAGAAAGGCCTCCGAGAATCCAAAGGATGACCCTGTTACGGCAGAATTTGTTGAACGCCCAAATGAGTATCCCGGTACTCGCACGAACTTCCAGACTTCAAGCGTCAATAGTACAAGCGGAATAACCTGGAGCGTTGAGAAAACACTACCCATGGCCATAAGAGCGGCTGGCTTTGCGTTCCAGTAAAAGTTGTGAGAAATGCCCAGCAGACCAGAACCGAGAAACAGCAGCGTCGCCAGGTAAATAACCCTGGTTGCACCCTGCCGTGACACCAAGCCCATGAATACCATATAACAGGCGATTACTATTGTTGTAAATACCTCAAAAAAGCACTCTGCCCACATGTGAATAACACACCAGCGCCAGAAATCTGCAATGACAAAATTGGTATTCTTCCCGCCCACAAAGCTTGATAGGAATAGAATAGTTATAGCGATAACAGAGTAGAGAATCCAATACGGCAGAGAGAATGCTGACTGTCCCTTCAAAGCGGGTTTCACTCCGCGGTATATAATTACGGCCCACATAACGAGTGCCGCAAAGAGAACAACCTGCCACAATTTACCGAGTTCAACAAATTCCCAGCCCTGGTTACCAAGTAGCCGCCAATGGTCACCAAGCATGTTCTTTGGCCCCAGAAAACAGCCCACAAACATACCAATAACTACTGAGACCAGCAGGCCGAAAAGCACATTGATAAGAAGTACCTGACGCTTCGGTTCCCGCC
>CAYTGO010000029.1:0-37061 GCA_964437425.1 uncultured Candidatus Scalindua sp. | reverse complement strand
GCAACTCGTAACTCGTTTCCTCCCTTTAGGCACTTATTTTAAAATAGGTATGGTGCTCCCAGATTTGAAAACATCAATACCTTAGAGATATCTTTTTTGCATTAAAAAGTGGTGTTTAAGGCCATAAATGGCTACATTTTAGAATCTTTCCCTACTGAGTCGGACCTTGAAGCGACCCAGAGGGTGCCACAGGCGGCTTCTTTCACACCAACAACTTATCTTGGTCCGACCCTAAGTGCTAATGTTTTTGAGGAGCAGGTCACTGCTATGCTATTCACACCAATCATGCCGTTCTGACTAGAACGAATTGCTATTACGTTAAGGCAATTCACACTCTTCATAACTTTGCTCTTCTATCTAGGTGAGATGAATTACCCCAGGTGAGAGTTATTCCACTTAGTCTTCATAACATACTGTAATCAAAGTAGATTCCGCAAAACCTTCCGGTTATTCCATGCATTGACTGGGGGAAAACCACTCACTCTGTAACTTGAAATTTGGCAGAGGAACGCTCCTTGTTGTCTAGTTTTAAAGGTTTTAAGCTGGTTAAAGCCAACTGGTTAGCAAGTTAACTATCATATTTTATTACAGGAAAAATACCTTTGGCACACCGTTCGATATAGATATGGTCTTTCAAAAAAAAATCAAAATATTCTTTTCCACATATTTTTAATATTGTGGTTGGCAATCGGCTTGCTATATGAAATCATTGTTTTCTAGTAAAGTTACAACATAAATAACCGATAAGTACAACATACGAAGGAAAAAGGGTTGTGTATTTAGACATAGAAGCGTAACAGTTTACAAGTCAGATGTAATCTGCCTTGCCGGACATGACCAGATCCTAATAGATTACAGGAGCATATAGAAATAAGTGTTTGTATATAAGATGATACACTTTGATTGCTCTTTTCTTGTGGAATTTCCTACTAGAGTGATTACTCAATCTACTTGATAAAGTCTTCTTTAATAAGATCTATAAGTGATATTGATAATCATAAAGGTGTACATGTTACTATATTTGATTATACCGGCAGGAATTTTATTTTATCAACAATTTTAACTTTTCGGAGGGGGAGTTAACAATGACTATTGGAAAGAAATTTATTTGTTTATTTTCTGTTTTATTTGTAGCAGCAATCACTGGAGCATTCTTTGTTTTCAATGCCACTATAGAACAAAATGCTGAAAAAACTACTATCGATCTGGCAGGACGACAGCGCATGCTTACCCAGAAGTATTTTAAGGAATACATCAATGATCTGATTCCCTTACAGGTACGACACAGTACACTGAAGGCTGCAGAGATTGCAACACTCCAGATTGTGGAGGATCGTAAGCAATACACAAAGAATATCATAATAAAGTTGAAAAAGGATGGGATAGTCGACGTACACCCAAACAGGGAGTATACCAATATCGATGGAGGTATACCTCTCCCAGCTACATTTGTACAGGAAGTATCAAGCAAAATAAATGAAAAAGGCGTATACAGCTATGATCTTCTGAGCAAGTGGAACATAAACAAGGAAAAGGGTCTGAAAACAGACTTTGAAAAAGAAGCCTTTGATTATTTGTTTAATAAAGATGGTACTTCATTTTCACGCTTTATGGTGCACAATGGTATATTTTCACTTCGTTATGCGACAGCAGATACAGCCGCTGCAGCAGGCTGTGTAAACTGCCATAATAATCATGAGGATAGCCCAAAGAAAGACTTCAAACTTGGTGATGTAATGGGTGTCCTTGTAGTAAACATTCCAATCGGTACAGTAAGTGCCGAAACAGCTGCTTTTTTTGGAAAAACTAATGATGACAATTTTGGAAAAGATACTTTTCTTAAGACAAAGAAGGTATTTGATACAACGCTAGACGCGCTCATCAATGGTGGAGATGCACCTCTGGATCTTGGAATGAAAAAATTCAAAATGCTTTCCGGGGCAACTGATCCTGCAGTCAAGAATAAACTGCAAGAAGTACAAAAACTGTGGACAACAACACAGGACACTTTGAATGCACTTACAGAGATAACTCCAAATTCAGCCGAATATATAGCCGCATACAATAATGCTTACAAGACTAATAATGCTACCATGAAGGCTATGAACGAGGCTGTTAGTATTTATGTGGCTGATTCTAATAGAAAAGGAACTCAAATGTTGTGGATTCAGGCTGGTTCTGTTTGTCTGATCTGCCTGGTCATTGGTCTAGGTTGGGTTTTCTTTGCACGTCCACTCATAAATTTACTGAAGAATCTTGTTAGACAGTTGTCAGACGGTTCAGAGCAGGTATCAGATGCGGCATCACAGATATCTTCTTCAAGTCAAACACTGGCAGAGGGCTCTTCAGAACAGGCATCTTCGCTGGAAGAGACATCATCAACTATGGAAGAGATGTCTACCATGACGAAGCAGAATTCAGACAATGCGCAGGAAGCAGCAAATCTGGCACAGAAATGCAGCGAATCCGCAGGAAAGGGCAATGTTGCAGTTGGTGAAATGTGTGATTCAATAGACAAAATGAGTTCCGCCAGCATGGAGATAGTGGACTCAATGAGTGACTCAATGAAAGAGATAAATACAAGTAGTAATCAGATTGCAGAAATTACGAAGGTAATTGACGGCATAGCATTTCAAACGAATCTTTTGGCACTTAACGCAGCTGTGGAAGCCGCGCGAGCGGGAGATCATGGTAAGGGGTTCGCGGTAGTTGCAGAAGAAGTGCGTAATCTTGCCCAGAGAAGTGCAACTGCTGCGAAGGACACTGCAGCACTGATAAAGGATTGTGTCGACAAGGCAAACAATGGAACAGAACTTACTAATAAGTGCAAAGACACCTTACAGGAAATTGTTGATGATGTTAAGAAATCTACAGAAAATACTAACACGGCATTAGAAGAAATTGTTGATAATGTCAAGAAAGTAACAGTATTGACGAATGAAATCTCAACTGCATCTGTTGAACAATCCGACGGTGTTACTGCTGTAAATAGTTCGATACAGCAGATGGATCATGTTACACAACGGAATGCGGCAACAGCCGAGGAAGTTGCATCTACAAGTGAAGAGATGTCGGCGCAGGCCCAAACACTCATGGAACAGGTCAACACCTTAGCATCACAGGTTGATGGTAAAGATGCTGTAATGTCAAATCTTCATGGGGAATCTCCTGTTCAGACCAGCCACCAGGCTGCTTACCAGCATGATACCAAGTCAATTGCAAGTGAAAAAGGCAATGGTGGTCATACGCCGGAGGCATTAATCCCAATGGGTGAAAACAGGATCTCCGAGCATGATGAAAGCATGACTGACTTTTAGTAACAATTTATTTATTAAATTCCTTAAGCGTGTAGTGAGTTATACATGATAAAGCTTCCTCTCACCACATCTATACACATTATTTGTGGTGAGAGAGTTGCTATCATGTCCCAGCGCTAAATAGAAATACAGTTTAAACAGGTTTTTTACTCTTAGTGAGGAGATATAAAATGGATACTGTAGCAGATAAAAAAGAATCATCAACTTATGAAGGACAGTTTTTGACGTTTGCACTGAATAGTGAAGAATATGGTATTGAGATCCTTAGAACTAGAGAAATCATTGGTGTAATGGACATTACTACTGTGCCGCAAACTCCGGATTTTATGAAAGGCGTGATTAATCTGAGAGGAAAGGTCATACCAGTAATTGATCTTAGGCTCAAGTTTTCAATGCAAGAGGAAGAATATACTCAGGAGACATGTATAATTGTAGTAGAAGCTAATAGTTCTCAAGTGGGAATTATAGTTGACAGTGTTTCTGAGGTATTGAATATTAAGAGTGAAGAAATAGAAGATACCCCAAGTTTCGGTCAAGGTATAGACACAGACTTTATAATGGGCCTTGGCAAGGTAAAGGAGAAGATAATCATACTCCTTGATATTGAACAAATTTTGTCTTCTGAGGTTATGGATATAGTAAAACAAATTGAAGAATAAGTGTTGATGGATTTAAAAATTACATAATGAAGGGTTAAGAGCTAAAACCATTCATTACTAGATTTTTATATTGTATATAATAGCTACCCGTTTCTAAGCATGGATGTATTATATAATGAAATGCTTCTGCTTACTTAATGAGGAAGAGTATAATGTGACTACCAGATGGGAAAGATTATAGCTTTTCTGATTATTTCTCACCCACTAATGCTGAAAGATTGCCGCAACTCTTTATTAAGTATATAAATCAGTAGCTACTATTCCGTCAACCTGATATTAATAGAAAAGTTATTTTTAAATCATGACTAATACCAGCTTCGCACATAAAGATATCCTGGAATCACTCAATAAAAATATAACGTTAAAAGAGAAGCTGGTATGTACGCATGAAGCGATGAAACAGTTTTTTCCATTCCTGGCTCGCATTGCTATTACCATTTATGATCCAGCAACCACATTACTCAAGTCATATTTAGATAGCAGTGATGATCCAACTGCCTGGCAGCATTATCAGGCACATCTGGAGAAGCTCCCTTCATTAAAGGCAGTGCTTGATAAGGGGCGTCCATGTGTAATCAATAATATGGTCACATTTGAAAAAAAAGAATATGGGTATTTTAAACGTCTTGGACGTGAGGGTTATGCGGCCAGTTACACTATGCCATTTTTTGATAATGGTGTGTTCATCGGCTTTATCTTTTTCAATTCCCACCAGGCAGATGTTTTTACTGATGATGTACTCCATGAATTGGACATTGTATGTCATTTGATTTCTCTTCTTGTAGTCAACGAGATGGAAGCTGTACATGCGCTGACTGCAGCAGTCAAGACAACGGAACACATTACCCATGTACGCGATACTGAGACAGGCAGTCACCTGGATCGTATGTCCCGTTATTCCAGGATAATCGCGGTATGTTTGGCAGATAAATATAATCTGGATGACGCTTATATTGAACACATCCTCTCTTTTTCAACACTACATGATATTGGTAAAGTTGGCATCCCTGACAGCATTTTATTGAAGCCAGGGAAACTTACCATTGAAGAGACTGAAACTATGCGTACGCATGCACGCAGGGGTCGTGAAATAATCGATGACCTGATCAGTAATTTTGGCCTTGGCCATTTTGACTTCGTTAGTGTATTACGTAATATAGCTGAGTATCATCATGAAGCGATAAACGGTTCCGGTTACCCGGATGGTAAGAAAGGGACACAGATTCCATTAGAGGCACGCATTGTTGCTGTGGCAGATGTATTTGATGCTTTGACAAGCGATCGCTCTTATAAAAAAGCGTGGAGTAACGACGAAGCATTTGCAATGCTTGAAAAAATGGCAGATGTAACATTAGATAGAGATTGTGTTGATGCTATAATCGATAGCCGTAAAGAAATAGAGGAAATTCAAGAGCATTTCAAAGAAGATAAGTTTGGATAATCAATTTATCAGGAAGAGTGAGGACAGATTGTTCCAATCCTCACAAGTATAATTATGTGAATTTAGGAATTGCATCAAATTCATTGTAGTCAAATTGTAGTCAAGCCAGTAGTATTCAGCCGAACTCCTCAGGAATCAGCACGAAAATATTATAATTCATTTCCTTTGGATTGTGTAATCAATTAGTTGCTTTAAGATATAGTCTGCGGTGTGGTAAATTGAATGATATAGGCACGAATTTCACGGATAAACAGAACTGGAGCCCTCCAGAAATGCAGGGAATAGAGACGCTTTGTAAGTATTTAGCGGAAATGCCAGCATTGGCAAATCCGCTAAATACCTTGCTATTTATGCAAAATGCCAGGATTGGCAAAATGCATAAATAGCGATAAGAGAAACCAGAGACACTATTCAAGATCATTTGTGGAAAATGCCTTAGAGATATCTTTTTTGCATTAAAAAGTGGTGTTTAAGGCCATAAATGGACACATTTTAGAAGCTTTCCCTACTGAGTCGGACCTTGAAGCGACCCCGAGGGTGCCACAGGCGGCTTCTTTTACACCAACAACTTAGCTTGGTCCGACCCTATGTGGTACTTAAAAGACAGAACCATTAATCATTGTCCTTGTGATGGTATTAGCTGAGTCTTTATTTTAGATTTTTTTGTTAACTCTTGTCTGATCGGCATTGGTAATTCATCAAGTACCTGATTTAAGAAAGAACAATTTTCATTAGAATTGGCAATATTAATAATTGCTCTAGCAATTAACGAGGCTCTTTTGCTTTCATGAGTTTCTAATACTTGCAGGATTAATCCCCTACAAATCCATGGATTTTCACATGAGATCCTCGCAAGAAACTCTTCAAGTTTTAGAGAATTCTCCCTAAAATCATCTTCACTTATGATTGCTCCTGCCTTAGAAAGTAAAGTTTTAACAGAAATCGGTTTTTTTTTGTCAAGATCATAAGGTTCGAAAACGACAGTATTAACATCAAATGATAAAGAAAAATCTGTATACTTAATATCTGAATGAAGACCAAAACTCCATTTGTCTAGGAACACTAAACTGTTAACATCAATCTCTGACCTAAAGAAAGTTGAGCCCTTTAAACTTGCTCGCCAAATCCTTGTTTTCAGTACTCTTGCATTAGAAACATCCGCACCCTCTAATATTGCATAAAATAGGTTGGCATTCTGTAAATTTGAATATTGAAGATAAGCGCCTGATAGATCTGCGTGAGCCAAAGATGCATTCTGCAGATTTGCATGGCGAAGATCTGAACCAGTCAAAAGAGTGTAACTCAGATCAACACTGTCTAGATTTGCTCCTCGTAAGTCAGCACCTTCAAAACGGGCAGAATGTAGGGTTGCATTCTGTAGTTGAGTTCGAAGCAATTCATAGTATTTTTTATCTTCCTGTTTTGCTACGCCTGAGTGAGTTTGCCACATAGCTAATTTGTATTTTGAAAGCTGCGGTTCAGGAGGTACGAAGGTTGCTTCGCGAAGATCAGCAAAATTAAGATTAGCTTCTTGTAATTGAGCCCCAGATAGCTTTACCTTAGGCATTTTAACCCCGCTCAGGTTAGCATGTTGCAAATTCCTTCCCCGCAAATCTAACCCCTTAACATGTTTAAACCAAGCCTCATCGAAAGTTTTTCCAGTTGTCATTTCTGCAGCTATCAATTCGAGATCAGGATTTTCTTGGACAAGAGTTTGGCCCTCCAAATCAAGATTTGCGTCTTTCATAATAAAAATCAAGACAATACATGAAAACGAAAAAAGGGATAAAAGAATAATATGTGGATTTCTGAATTTTATCTCCTTGAGCCATGCACTCCAACCACAGAATTTAGCAAGACAGTTTGGCCAGAAGAACCAAAGCAATCCCAGATCGATAATAACGAGCGAACGATGCCATATAGTAATTATCTCATCATGTGATGGAAGGAAACGAAGCTGTGCAAATAAGAGAGATGTAAGTGGAAGCAATGCAATTACTATCCAGATCATAAACCAGATAATTACCCGGAAAGTGGAACTAATGTGCTGCCCAGGAAGGGCGTGACTTAAAAGAAAAGGAAATACTGAAACACCATACATCTCTTTATCCTCTTTGGATAAAGAGAACATATTTTCAATTTTAGCATGCATTTGAAATATCTTACGTGAGAGAACATAGATTTGTAATAAGAGGTAAAAGTGTAACAAAAGCATCATCAATGGCGCTAACCAATAGAATGCCTTAAGGGAAAGTTTAACATTTAATATAGGCAGGGTATAGCTTGTACCTATAAGAAGGTCCCGATGTGTGGTTGCGCCAACTGCAATTGTTAGATAGAGCAATACTAGAAGAAAAGTTACAGAGATTTTGTATACGTGTCGACTTGCATCATCGACACTGCTACTTAATCTTTCAAGTTGTTTTTCGGATTCTTCTACTTTAATCTTATCTCCAGCCATAAATCATCAATAAGACTTCTGGTGAGCAACATTTTGTTAATAAGTTTTTAAATAACATGAAAAACTACATGTTATCTAAAATCAAACTCTTAATTCCCTAATGAAATAAAAACCTGTATTTCTATACAGAAGATACAATGCGTCCTTATCAGACGACAATAACTTTTTTTCAAGCTTACAAAAGGTTCTATAACATAACAACGTATAATAATTCAAAAGAATTCTAGTATGAACTCTAATGTTATTCACATTAAACATAATGTTCAAAAGCTTCAGTTTGACCAGACTCTACTACTGATTAGGTGCAACGTGTTTCCAGATTCTCGGATTTTACTTCTTTTTGGTATTGAGTCAAGGGGGAAACGAGCTGCGAGTTGCGGGTTGCGATTGAAGATAGAGGATTTGGGAATTGAGGCACTTATTTTAAAATAGGTGTGGTGTCCCCCACAATTTAGACATAACATTTTCACCTACTCTTGATTTTATCGTATAGGTTTAAGTATATAGTTTTTCCTCCATGGCACCTTAAATATCTTTTAGTAATATCCTTGTTTTCTTGATAATAAATTACACCTGCAAGTATAGGGCTTTTATATTGAATCTCTTCTAAGGACTCATCTACCTTCTTGCTCGCTTGTACTTTCCAGACGCCCCAACCGCTAGCGCCAGAAAAAGAAGAGGGTGAAAAAGTCGAAGTTGTACCAACTTCAACATAATCAAAATCTCCAATCTCATTACGATTACATACCGAAGTAAAACCAGCAAATGCCCCAAGTTTAACTACCTTCTTATAACCATCCTGAGGCTTCTCCTCAATATTAAACTCTGCAGGACAGCATGCCACAGCCCAAATACCTTCATCTTCTAGTGACAGTGCCATATTCACGTCTCTATTATAATCTATATCAAAAAATGACTTTCTCGCTTTAATTGAACCCAACTTATCAATATCTAGTATTTCTATAAAAGCAATGTCTGGCCCGTTTGGTCCATACTTACCGCCCTTAGGTTTTCCGACCTCTACAAGATTTAAATACTTCATCTCTATCTCAAAGCTATGCAACCTGCGAGTTATACCTAAACCTAGCCGTTGAGTACTTCCAAGACTAAAATCAAAATGCTTTTTCGTAATTGGATTGAACGGTATATGATGAGCAGTTAATATCCCAAATCTGCCATTACAACTTACAAATGTTCCAGAACCGGCAAAGGAACCATCAAGGAAAAGCACTGTATTATAACATTCGATGTCATTCTTTATTTTTTCTTGTAATGTAACAGGAAGCGCTGACAGCTTTACTGGGAATGTATTTTTTTTCATATGAATATTCTAAGGATTACAATGACAAACAAAAACTTTACCACTTATTCTATATTAACTATTTATCGTTATCATCTACAGGTGGTGGCTTATCATAGAAATGCATGCTTGCTTTATCCAGTATTGACTCAGCTTCATCTATCAACTTGTCATCAATGTATTGTTTTTTATTACTGTACTCATCTAAAAAGAGATCGAAACGTTTTCGTTCAGAGTTAGTGACTTTTTCGTTCAAAAGTGATTCAAAATCTAATCCTTCTTTCTCGGCCATAACAGCTATAAACTCTAAATCGCTTATGTTTAACCATTGTGGACTTTCCCAAAACTTATCTTTATAAAGCTCCGCTTTTTGGATTAGTGAATCTAAATATATCTTTCTTACTGCGGTATCTACAACAAGTGAAGAAAAAAGTGTAATAACGGGAAACACACGTGTTGGCTGCACTTTCAATTCTTTCTCAGTCCATGACAGTAATTCTCCACCTATTTTTGACTGCTGCCACATACCGCAGGTTATGAATCCTTCATCGTGTTTATTACCTTCACTAAAATCCACAGCATCTTCATTTTCTAGCTTACTTAGAAACTCTTCTGAAGGACCAACTACACGATCACCTTTGCCACCTCGAAGAAATTCTGTATTCGGACGCCTCGCTTTATGTTCAATAACTACGGCGGTTGTTCCTCGCTGTAAGTAACTATCCGTAAGCTCTTCACCTTTTTTTAAATATGGATTAGACTTAATATTCCATTCTTCTATCTTATCATTACGCGCAATGCGTTCAACAAGGCTGTGCGCGTATTCTTCATATGCCGAGCCCAGCTCAGTGTGGAATTTAGTCATTTCAGAACCATTTAAGAATTCCGACAAAATAAAGAAAGGATCATCTTCAATCTTAGAAAAGACAAAAGACGGTACAGCACATATAAATTCTCCAGGGCGAGCCTCAATAAATGGTCTACTTCTTAGAGGAACATAATCATAAAGAGGTAATACACCCATATCCTTACGTTCTTTTCTCCATTCATCACAAGTAGTTCGATATTCTTCCGGGCTTACTAACCAGTAATCCAAAACTTTCTCTATGTCCTTATTATTAGCTTTAATGTTAGAATCAAACGCGTTTTTATCAAACCACTGTTTTCCCGGTCGCATAGTCTCATGGAAATGTGATATGAAAAGGGTTAAAACTTCAAAATATCTTTGGAGACTGATTCCCATTGCTTTTAGAAATGCTGAATGAACTCTTTCAAAATACTTGGGTAATATGTCAGATAAAATGATCTTCTGGCGAGCCAATTTAGCTAGAGTTACAGTTGAATTACCGAAATAGCGATTAAACTGACCATGTCTTAACCAATCGTGTGTAAAAACTCGTTGTTGGTTTAAATCGGGATAATCTGTTGTTTTAGCAACCGACAGAAAATCATTTATTATCAATAGAATCCGAAACAGCTTACAGCATAAGTTTTGGGTAATCCTTGGGGTAACTACGTTTTGTTCAGCAAATAAGAGTGCTGAATGACAAAGCCAAGCCATATTTTGTTCATGCACAAAAATGTATCTTCTACCGGTATTTGGTACATGTCCTAGACCATGTAGCTTATAAGCGGTACGGATTTTGGGGGTAAAACAATCCTTTAACGCACTTTTAAGATAACTTTCCTGAAGTATTTGGCTGAAGTACCCCTTTTCATACTGGATCATTTCAAGAGATATTCCTCCTAGAAATCCGAGAACACCATCCAGAGGAAGTTTCCTTATCTCTTCAATCACCTCATCTAGCTCTACAGAAAAACCACTTATTTGACTAAAGGTAATAAAGCTTTCTGATTCTTCTAAGTTACTCATATATTTATTTAGTGAAATCTATCTTCTTATTTTTTAATTTCAGAAGAGTAAGGGGTTATAAGGGGTCAAATCTCCCCTTGACTGCATTAGTACAAATACTCTTCGACTGTCAAGACGTCCAGTGAATATCACGACCTTCAGGACCAAAGAGGTTTCCCGGGTCTTCACCTTTGAGCCATGTCGTATTTGTTTCCTTACTATACTCAATCCAGTTGCATGGATAAGAGGGGCCAAAATTTGAATTAACTACGCACAGATCTTTCCACTGTCTTTTACTGCCAACCTCTTCGATAAGATCAAAACCCAACGCTTTCCATCCATTGAGCAGGTCGCTCAACACAGAATCATCCATACATCCGGTTCTCCAAAGCAGGCCATCGTTCCATGTGGTATCACTGTTCACTGAATATTGATCCTCAAAAACCTCGACCCCAAGCTTCTCCTTTATCTTAGCAACCGGCACTATAATATTACAGAATTCGAGTTGAATGGCCATTGGCCCTCCTCCGCTGGATAATTTTTTCTCACCGCAAAGACGCAAAGAGCGCCGAGTAATAAATAAGTGAGCTAAAGTTTAAAGTGAACTAAAGTGACTAAAGTTATGGTGGTCAAAGTATTATATTGAGCTTTGACATTTGTTATTAGCCTTTCCAATCGTAAATCCCACGTATTGCCCATGGCTAAGTAAACTAAGTGCCTAAACTCGCAACCTGTAACTTGCAACTCGCAACTCGTTTCCTCACTTTAGTTCACTCTCCATACGGCTCACCATCCTTCCACTCTCCTGCATACCTGCTCCCGTCAGGTAACGTAAGTGTTCCCTGACCATTCTGCAGGTTTTCTTCCCACTCACCTGTATAACTGAGCCCATCAGGCCATGTATATGTTCCCTGGCCGTGCTGCATGTCATCCTTCCACTCACCCACATACTTGGTTCCATCAGGAGTTGTTTCCATTCCGTGGCCATTACGCGCATCATCCCTCCACTCTCCTACATATCTCGTCCCATCAGACCATGTATATGTCCCGGCACCATGACGGGCGTCATTCTTCCACTCACCTTTATATATCTCACCATCCGGCCATGTATGTGTTCCCTGGCCATTATGCATGTTATTTTCCCACATACCTACATACTTTCTTCCATCTGCCCAGGCCATTATTCCATGGCCATTACTACAATCACCTTCTATACACTCTCCCGCATCCTCACCGAATGCTCTCATATTTAGAAAGAGGGTTCCGGACAATAGTGTCATAAGCAGAAGAAAAAGTACTTTTCTGTTTATACTGCATGCTGATCTTACTCTCATAATGCTTCTCCTTTCAACAAGATCCAAAAGCACGTATAGGCTTCTTACCAACAGTTCAGGCACCCCTTACTCCTCACTCCTCACTCCTCACTACTTACTCCTCACTACTTACTACTTACTACTTACTACTTACTACTTACTACTCACTAACCCAATTCCCCTGTGTATCCTTATAACTCCACTCTTTTCTGCCGTCTGGCCAATAATACCAGCCTCCGGATTCAATGTCATTATTATATTCACCCACATACTTGCCCCCATCAGCCCATGTCCTTGTCCCCTGCCCATGCATTCTAGTGTCCTTCCATTCTCCAACATACTTGCCTCCATCCGGCCAGTTATATGTTCCATAGCCTTCCATTCCGAAATTCTTCCATTCGCCTACATACTTTTCACCATTAGTCCACGTCTTTGTTCCATAACCATACATTTCGTCATCCTTCCATTCACCTACATACTTAGTACTATCAGCCCATACGAAGGTACCCTGGCCATTCATCTTACCACCACTCCACTCTCCGGTATATTTATTACCATCAGTCCAGGTCCTTGTCCCATACCCGGACATCTCATCATTTTCCCATCCACCTGCGTACTCGTCACCATCATTACCGGTATACGTTCCCTGGCCATGTCTCTTGTCCGACCTCCACTCTCCTGCATACTTATTGCCATCTGAGCTGTTATATGTTCCATAGCCTTCCATCGCGTAATCCTTAAAAGCGCCTGTATACTTATCTCCATCAGGAGAGATTTTTGTTCCCTGACCGCCCAGCTTATCGTCTTTCCATTCTCCGACATACTTTGTACCATCGGGCAGAGTATACGTTCCATGACCATCCATCTTGTAATCCCTGAATGTACCAACATATTTATCTCCTTCAGGCCATGTCTTTATTCCCTGACCACTCATCTTATCATCCTTCCACTCACCCACATACTTAAGACCATCATGCCAGATATATGTTCCCTGTCCATGCCTCTTGTCATCCTCATACTCACCTGTATATTCACCATTATCATATGTTCTCGTCTGTATGCGAATGTTTAAAGGCTCTCTTCGAACAGTAGAGCCCGGGCTATCCTGTAATCCAGTTCCGTCATTCCCGGGAGAAGGCTTTATTTTTTCAGGCTCTGGCCTTTCTGCCACAAATTCCTTTTTCTCTTTAATACCCTCATAGTCTCTTCCATAATAGACAAACGGTGCCCAGTAATATGGTGCCCTGTACTCCTCACCAAAAGATCCATCTATAAAACTGCGCTTCACCTCTGTCACGGCAG
This sequence comes from uncultured Candidatus Scalindua sp., assembly GCA_964437425.1. Taxonomy (GTDB): domain Bacteria; phylum Planctomycetota; class Brocadiia; order Brocadiales; family Scalinduaceae; genus Scalindua. The sequence goes on along the minus strand of CAYTGO010000029.1, from coordinate 23,416 downwards.
CTACATATTTTATGTCCTTATCCTGTACCATACCGTACATAGATACCATAAACTGTGATGTCGACTTATCTTCCACTCTCCACAACGACACAGAGACAGCATTCGCACCGGCTATCAGAAAGGATTGTGTAAGACCGACAACACCTTCACCACCAAATATCCTGCCCAACCCTGTATCACACGCAGACAGATTTACCAGGTCAGCCTCTATATCCAGGCTTGCAATCTCTCCCATACGCAGATAACCATCTTCTCTGCCACGATTATCCTTAAACTGGGACAGAACAACCGCTGAAAGCTCAGGTATCTCAGGTACCGCCAGGCCGTGAGTAGCAAAGTGGAGTACCTTGTAGTCTGACAATGTCCCGTTTGCAGAGAGCTCTTTTATGTTCTTCTCCGAAACATTGGTTCCTGTAAAGATATCCGATTTTTTGACCACTCTCTTTATGTTCCTGACCTCACTTAACGTACCGGGTAGATTTTTCCATGACCCAACTCCAAGCGTACTGTAAACAACTTCAACAGCCCTCTCTTCCTCCAGGTCTTGCCGGAGGTTTCTTGCCAGATATCCCAGCTGCCTCTCATTCTCTACCATTTCCAGGTCATACGAAATCTCGTCATAGACTGCACCTCCAAATGCCAACAGCGGTTTTCGGTCTTCTCTGTACTCCCGTTTCCTGATCAATTCACGTGTACCCATAGACTGGACATAACTCACACGATACTCCTCTACCAGGTATTTTCCGTCTCTATCTATAAGTGTTTCAAAAGGAACGAAAGCAAGAATGCCGTCAGGAACAATAATCAGGTTCTTCTTATCCTTGATCTGTGAATCCAGCGGACCTATGAGCAGTTCGTAAAGAGATCTTGAAAGTTCGCCGGTTTTTTCCATATGCACTCTTTTAAATTTTTCAATGCCCACTACTTCTACTCCTCTTGCATCTTCTGACACTCTATTCATTATCAGCGAACGGTAATAATTTATTATATTATCAAAATCACTCATTGTCTCAACTTTGCCTGTATAAAATGGCGTCTTCTTAACTACTTCAACACCACGTTGATTCTCCAGCAGGTTCATTATCGGTTCTTCATAACTGGCAATTGCTGACTGAATAAAGGATTTGACAGATACCTCCTTACCGGTAATCTCATCACTTGAAATAGTAATCTGAACCATATCTTCCCAGCCAACATTTGCGTAAACAATGACCACTGTATCTTTTCCAATTGAATGCTGAATATCACTTGCCTCCGGCAATCTTATCTCCGATTCATCACCCGAAAGTCTCTCTGTCAAGAGTTTTGCCCTGCTGAGTTCAATAGTCTGAAAAGCGGAGGAGATATTAGAATCCCTGATATAAGCAGAAGTCAGCCCCTGGTATGTAACTATTTGACTGGCCAGATAATCCATTCGAACATCTCCGGTTGCAGTCTTACGAAGCTCTTCAATTATTGCTATTGATTCAATATAATATCTGATTGCCGTCTTATACTCTCCCTGTGAATTGTAAACAGCACCGATATTGTTTAGATCTAAGGCGATATCAGCTTTTCTACCTAATCTCTTATCAATATTCAATGCCTCTTCATAATACTCAATCGCCTTGTCATAATGGCCCACCGAGTTACAGGCAGAACCGATATTGTTAAGATTTGTCGCTACCTGGTAGTCTATTCCCATTCTTTCGTTTTCAGCCAGAGCCTCTTCAAAATAGGTGATGGCTTTGTCGTATAAGCCATAGGAGTCGTATACCATACCAATATTATTAAGAGTTTCAGCGACACTAGCTTCCCTCCCTAATCTTTTATCAATGGCCAAAGCCTTTTCGTAATACTCAATAGCCTTGTCATACTGACCCCAGGCATCGTAAACATAGCCAATATTGTTAAGCGTTATCGCCACTTGATCATCTTGCCCCAAACTATTGTTCAACGCCTCTTCAAAGTAAGTGATGGCCTTGTCATACTTGCCCCAGGCGTTATAAACCATACCTATATTGTTAAGTGAAGTGGCAATACCAGCCTCATTCTCTAATCCTTTATCAATAACCAAAGCCTCTTCATAATATTCAATTGCCCTGTCATAGTGACCCCATGAGTCATAAACCAGGCCGATATTGTTAAGACACTCGGCAGTTTCAGCCTCCATTCCCAGAATCCTGTCTATCTCCAGAGCCTCTTCAAAACAGTTGATGGCCTTATCATATTGGTCCCACGAATTGTAGACCATACCAAGGCTGTTGAGATCTCTGGCTATACCAGCTTCATTCTCTAACTCTTCATCAATCTCCAAAGCCTCTTTATAATATCCAATCGCCTTATCATACTGACCTACCAGGTAATAATAAGAACCGGCCTGATTCAGCTCTGATGCCAGGACATCCATTCTTGGACTGGAACTCTCCCTTTCTGCCTGTACCGACTTCTCAGACATCTCTCCGGCCTCAAGATATTTACCCTGTTTCTCTAACTCCTGAGCTTCTATAAAATATTGATCTGCAAGCTGGTGGCTTTGAGCATAAATGAGTGAAGTGCCAAATAATACAGGTAAGGATATTGATGTGATTAAAATGCGTAGCAGATATTTTTTCATGTTATAAACCAATCCATGGCTAAGTAAACTAAGTGACTAAAGTGTGAAGTGAACTAAAGTGACTAAATAAAACAAGTGAGCTAAAGATCAAAGTGCCTAAAGTGAACTAAAGTTAAAGGATTAATATTGAGCTTTGACATCTGTTATTAGCCTTTTCAATCATAAATCCCTTAATCTGTATTTATCTGTGTCTTGTCCTCGCCTTTTACTCGTCCTCGGCGCTTTCCAGTCCGGGGAGCGCTTTTTGTCTCCGCCTAACAGGCTGGCGGACAGGCGGTGGACATCATTTTACCGATTGAACCGGAGAGCATAGAGCTGGCGCTGTTCATTTAGCAATAAACTCGCCATTTTCAAATGTTCCAGCTTGCTTAACACCATCAACCGAGATAAAAGTTCCTTCACCATCCATATTGTCATCCTTCCACGACCCGACATATTTTCTACCTTCAGCCGAGGTGAAGGTTCCCATTCCATCCTTTTTGTCGTTTCTAAATGACCCGACATACTTATCTCCATTGATATATGTATATGTCCCTTCCCCATGCATCTCACCGTCCTTCCATGACCCGATATACGTATCGCCATTAGGCCATGTCATTGATCCTTCCCCATGAGACATACCATCCTTCCAGGACCCAATATACTTTTTCATGCCCGTAGATGTGTATACACCTTCTCCATGCTGATAGCCGTCCTTCCACGACCCTACATACTCGGCCCCGTCAACACGTGTGTATACTCCTTTACCGTTCTCCTTGCCGCTTTTCCATGATCCGGCATACTTATCTCCATTGGGATATGTACATATCCCCTCTCCATCCATCCTGTCATTTTTGAACGACCCAACATACTCTGTGCCATCAGGATATGTATAAACGCCTTCTCCATGCATCAGGCCATTGCTCCACGACCCAACATACCCCTCTCCATCTGGCCAGGCAGATGTCCCTTCACCATGCGCCCTGCCGTCCTTAAATGACCCCTCATACTTATTCCCATTAGCCCATAAATATATTCCCTGTCCATTACCACAGTCACCTTCTATACATTCGCCATCATTTTCTCCAAAAGCATTTACAGCCAAAAAGAGTGTCCCATACAATAGAGCCACAAGCAGAGTCTGGATTGCCTTTCCATTAAAACAACATGCAAATCTTATCATCACAATGCTTCTCCTTCAAAAATTGTAAGCATCAACACATAATTATAACTCTCCGGGATAATCCCAGATGTATATCTTACCCTTTAGATCTCCCGACACAATCTTCCTGCCGTCCGGGCTGAGCACAATATTCCATACGGGTGACGTATGCCCGACCAGATGAATAATCTCTGATTCTGACGCCAGGTCGCAGATTCGAATCATCTTGTCGGCTCCTGAAAATATGACTTTTTCCCCATCCGGAGAAAAGAGAGCCCGGTAGACTGTCTCACCGCTTCCATAAAAGGTTGTCTCAAGTTTACCGGACTTCACATCCCATACCTTGACACTGCCTTCTCCTGATGAAGAGCAGAAACGACTACCATCCGGAGAAAAAGCGATAGAGTTAACTGCACTATAATGCTTATCCAGCATAAATAGTTCAGTACCTGTTTCGACCTCCCAGATTCGAATCTTTCCCAATGCGTCAGCACTTACCAATACAGTTCCATCCGGCGACAGAGCTCCGGAAGTAACCACTTCACCGTGACCCTTAAATTCCTGTAATGTGTCCCCTGTTACCAGATCACGAATCCTGACAATTTTATCCTCCCCACCTTCAAAAAAACGTTTGCCATCCGGATGTATAATGAGCAACCCGACAATACCGGTTATAGAGGGAAGTTGCCGCTCACTACTACTTGATTCAAGATCCCAGAAACGAACGGTTCCATCTGCGCCTGCAGTTGCAAATCTGTTTAAGTCCGGATAAAAGGAGAGGCTTCCTACCCAACCAGTATGGCCTGTAAAAGTCTGAACCTCGCTCCCGGATTCCAAATCCCAAACCCTGATACTTTTATCAACCCCTGTTGAAACAACACTTTTACCATCAGGATGGAACACAAGGGCCCCCACTGCGGCAGTATTACCTTTAAGCGGCATTGTCTCAACCGGCAGGTATACAGGAGGGTCGTAACTATCCTTATCCGACAACCTGCCGATCCAGAAAAGATTACGATCTATCAGGATTTGTGGTGACCAGAGATGAATTTTCGATTCATTGTCTGCGGCGGCAAGGACAGCACCTTCAGGATGAAACGCAATGGACCATACTTTTTGAGTGTGTCCACAAATCTGATATACTTCATTCCAATCCTCAGTACTCATAATCCTGATTATCTGATCATCTCCTGCAGTTGCCAGCCACTTACCATCCGGACTGAATTCAATGTCTGTAATATCACTGGAACAGGAGGAGATCTCTTTTATATTTTCAGCTGTCTCTACATTCAATATCCTGATCGACCAATCCGCATATTCTATATATTCCTCAGCAACTGCCAGTACTTTCCCATCCGGGCTAAAGGCCATTTTATGAACCTTATTACCGCTCTTTTCACCTATATCTCTGACATCGCCAGATTCCATATTCATGACCGCTATTGAGCCATGCTCTGTTCCGGCTGCCATAGACTTACCGTCCGGGCTATACGCAACGGAAGTCCCCTTCTCATCTGGCGAACTAATGGATGTAATAAGCTCCCCGGTCATTGCGTTCCAGAACCGAATCATTCCATCATAACAGACGGTCGCCAGCATACTGCCATCAGGTTTAAATGCCAGATCCGGTATATAGTCAGGATGCTGGGGCAGGCCACCAATGTGCTGACCTGTCTGGGAATTCCAGAACTCTATACTTTTTCTGTAATATGTAGCGACAGAAACCACTGAGCCGTCCGAACTGAAAACAGGGTTGGTAGTAATCTCACAGCCTGTTTCAATATCAATCACTTTAATACCACTCTCTGCATTCCAGATAGATATAGTATTGGCGTTGCAGCTTGCCAGCAAATGCCCATCCGGGCTATAACTTATCCAGGAGACCAGGTTCTGCGAAGGTATGGTCCGGTATCCTGGAAATTCCTGTACAATCCCACCATCATCTGGAGTTTTCTGTTCGGGATCAATAATTGTTGCCAAAGACTGTTCGTCTGATGCTATTGACTGCTCTCCATTTTCAATCCCCTCTTCTTTAATCTCTACAGGTGTGTGACGCATCCATGATATCTCTGATTTACTACCATCCTCATCATTTCTATAATACTTTAAGTCCTCATATGCGTGTTCCCATCTATCAGGTGCTTCGAGCACATCTCTATCCGCACTATGCCTGATCTCCAGGTTTTCCTCATAGTGATACTTTTCACCTACTGTCTTCATATTTTTAATATACTCTGCCACACTTGTAAGCTTACTATATGCCCTCTCTGCCCGCTTCTCAGGGTCATCTCCATAGTACACCAGGGACTGAATAAGCTCAAAGATATCAGTCTTGACTCCCGGAGGGACAAGTTCCTTTTTGGCAATTTCAACCAGTGCTATCCCGGACCACGCTCTTACCTCGCCATCCTCACTCTTCAATCCTTCAATAAAGTAGCTCTTATATGCGTGTGGATCGACCTCTCCAACCTTCTTAATAGCCTTGCTTCTTAGACTTGAGTTTGAATCATCAAGAAAAACTGCCAGGAATGGAATATACTCCTTACCTTTCTGACTGTATAAATAGTCAACTATGTCCGAGCAGAATAGATGGACTTCATCACTATTAACTTCCTTAAATACTTCCAGACTGCCTTCTCCTCCGAGTTTAATCAACGTCATCGCACCTGCCTGCCTCACACTGTCCAGTTGGTGTTTCAGTGCCCCGGCTAACTGTGGAGCAACTGTAGCATCCTGCATCTCACCCAGTGCCTTTATGGCATTCTCCAGGACAATATAATTCTCGTCATTCAGAAGTCCTGCTACTTCCTCTACATAATCTACGGCTCCTATCTGCCCCAGTGTCTGTGCTGCAGAGGCTCGCAGATAGTTAGTATCGCCGGATAGAGATGGTGCGATTTCATCTGCGTATTCAGTGGCCTTCATCTTTCCAAGTGCAAAGATTGCCGCATTACGTAATGAAAGATGTTCACTTGCTAGAAATCCCGCTACTTCATCGGCGTAAGAATCCTGTTCAAGATAACCCAGAGCTCGGATTGCCGCACGCTGGATTCGCTGAGCTTCATCACGCTGCATAACTCCTTCGTTCACAGAGTTCTCCAGGTCCTGGCCTTTTGCGATTGAGATCAGTTCATCAGCCAGCGCTACAGCTTTTGTGTGCACCACCATCCATATAACATTCAATCGTATCTTTATATCATCATCTTTCAGCAATGGTATTAATGATGATATATGTACATCGAAACCTTCCAGCATGAAGGCCTGAACTGCCGCCCTGCGAACGTCAGGACTTTCATCCTTTAACAGTGGCTCTATTACAGAAAAGAGCTCTTTATACTGAAGGTCTGCCAGAGCTACAACGGCGTCTCTCCGAACCACCTTATCAGAGTGTTTAAGGAGAGGCAGGATTACACTGCAGTATTCATTCAGCTCTTCATCCTGAGGCTTCCAGCAGTGTCCCGCTAATGTCACCAACGCTCTTATTGCTTCCGTGCACAATAAACTGTTCTCTGACTTTAGCTGTGCTATTATCACGTCGTCAAAGCTGCACTCATGCCGTGTTATTCCAAGCGCTTTTACTACCGCCAGCTTCTGTTCGTCCGAGCCCTGCCTGCCCAACTTAGATATTTCAAATATGCCTCTTCTATGTGATATCAGGGTTTCAATCGCAGCAATACGAACGCCCGGGTCCTTATCTTCGAGCAGTGCTATCAATCTGTACTCGACCGCTTTATGTAATTCATAGGAATATGCTTCAGGATCCCCCCTTATACCTTCAATAGCCTGAATTTTCCAATCCACATCACCCGAATAGAGAATAAGCATAATCCCCTCTACGGCTCTCTTCTTAATACCTTCGTCAGAACTGTCAAATCCGTCCAACCATCCTGATAACAGGTCCCGGGTGATGGCTCCGGTACTCAACGAATATTCTTCATCAGAATCTTTTATATATTTACCGTCCATGAATAGCTTATTCATACTCTTATCAGATACACTGTATGTAGATGGTAAACATGAAACAGTATCCAGAAACCCGCTAATTACACTCTCCTGCTCAGTAATCTCCAACCTGAGATTCTCCCTGTTAGAGCTGAAGGCTCTTTGATTTGAACCTTTAATCCCATACCCCTTACTATCTGATGGCAGACTCGTTAATTCAAATTCCTGAGTAATTATCATGTCTGATTCAATCTCCATTGGTATTGTCAGCTCTACAGACCATGTATCACCTACTCCTACCGCAGCTTCAGGAAGGCGGGGAAAAGCCATGTTTAGAACGCCCTTGATATTACGCTCGTCAGTAACACCTTCAAGTACAACGTCAAACTGTGCACGTTTCTCCCTATCAGGCTCATGCTTTTCCAGCCAATCCCGGATCAGATCACCAAACTCCTCCAGCCCCCTCACCTTGCGCACCTTACCCCTGTTGTTAACAGTAACACGGTATGAAAATTCCTGCATAATATTGAAGAATTCCCCCAATACCTTCCATTCCCCACTATGGTATTCTCCAGTCCCTACCGTCATTGCCAGTTCATTATTTACAAATATATGAACCTTCAATTTGTTCGCCCTTACCTCTATTTCAGCAGTCCCATGCTCATCAACTTTGGTAACTACCAATTGATAAGAGATCACTTTCACGTTATTAACAATATTTACCTCTTTTGTTTGGTTGTCATAGTTTGCGGTCTTGCTTGATGTCTCTGTATTAATTATAATATTGTCCCCTTTTTGCCAGCCATATCGTAATGTATGATTCCCTGTCTCTTCACTCACAGAGATGGATGACATCACAGCAAGAACAATAACCACGTAGAACAATTTAGCAAAGAGTTGTTTATTCATTAAGTTTGTCTCCTGAATACATAATAACTAAAGGTGAGTTCGGTGCCAGCTCCCTGGCCCTGGCAATGTATTTGTCCGACAGATCTTTCATTCCAGATTCCTCAGCATATTTTGCAACTAATACAAGAAGCATTGGTATCATATTAGGCACCTTGACGACTGCTTCACTAATGTAACCGTCTGCCTTCGACCAATCTTTTTCCCTCTCTACAGTAACCGCTATCAGTGCAAAATAAGCGAGACTAATAGCTACAGGGTCCTTAACCGGTAATTGTATCGTTTCGGTGGCGAACGTTTCTGCACGATCTAAATTTCCGAGTCCCAGTTCAGTGAAAGCGAGAACTGCCCGGACCTCAGGAAGCCCCGGGTCGAGAGCATCAGCTTTTCTAGCCAGTCTCCGTGCCTTTGCCACCCAGCCCTGCATGACCTCCAGCATTGCCAGACGGGCGTAGGCAATTGCAGAATTGGGATCAACTTTAATCACCTTTTTGAATACTTTACGTGCAGATACAGCCTCTCCATTCTGTGCCTGTATAGTTCCCTGTAGAAGCAGTATATCCTTGTTATCAGGTTCTAATCTTGCAGCTTTGTCCAGCTCTTCAATTGCTTCATCCAATCTTCCCTCGAGTACTGCATATATCCAGAATACCCTGCAAATAAGAACAACCACCTTTGGATCACCAGGGCCTAATTGACGCGCATACTCTGCGTACTTTCTGGCTACTTCAAGTTCATCCAGTAGAACGTATATCCATGCATGAAGCGCCCATGCCTCAGGATCATATGGAGCTTCCTCAATCATAAGTTTTGATTCACTCAGGGCTCCTTCCAGATCACCGGCAAAAAGCTTCAGGTACACATTTCTCTGATACTGTTTCTCAAAATCCTCATAATCGTTCCTGATAGCCGGAACGGTAAGATTTATTTTTTCAAGCCGAAGCACTCCATCCTGAAAGGCGTTCCTATCACTTATCATGTTTTTCAGCTTATCCATCTCAGGGTCTTCCAGGGGCATCAGACAATGCGGAGAGACATCCATGCGCATTTCAGCCCCTCCAAACATATAAACTTCCACTCCATTAATAAAATAACCGAGACCCTCGCTAATACCCGGATAGGTATCCGGAACATCAACCTGCCGGTAAGGCAATGCACAAAGTTTAGTCAGTAATTCAGGTTCAATGTCAAGCATCTTCAAGACTTTTCCCAGGAGTACGATATCGGTCATTGTCAGCATCTTCTGAAATTCAGGATTCTTATGAGCAAGTTCCGCAAAATGTTCTGTAAATGAGCGGCTGACACTTTGCGCTGCTCCCATGGTAGTTTTCCCAGTTCCAACTATCTGTCCGGTTTTAGCTGTTTGTACCTGCTCTGAAAGTACCTGGAGTTGGCTTGAAAACAGGACGGACTGCCCATTATTGGAAACCTGGATATCTCCTACTCCGGGTTGAGCGGGATAAAACCAGTATCTGGCAGATGAGAGATCTCTCAATTGTTCCTTTTGTACAATAGCCTTGAAAGATTGGAAACCCTGAACAGATGTGTCAATAGTTCCAAATACCATCTTTTTCATCAGATAATCTGCCTCCAGCATGTTCAATGCAAATCCAGAATCATCCAGAACTCCAACCAGTCTGGAATTTTGCGGACCTACAGTGATATCTATTATGTCCTTCGGATCAGGATCAAGACTACAGGTGGGAATCGTGCCTTCTTCCCATACCGCACGTAAACCTACAATAAGATCGTCCAGCTCCAGAGGCGGTGTATCTGCCAGCCTCTGTCCTAAAAGGATAATATCACCATGCTCTGCATCTGCAATGAAGCCATTCAGACGTGAAATGCCACCGGGCAGACGCACTTCATCAGGCAGGCTGTTCCAATCATCTCTGAACTTTTCTGCCTTATCCACTATATCCTTCAGTGATACAGCTACCATGTTATCCAGCTTCCTGCCGCCACTTCTATCCCGGTACCTGGAGGATAGGCCTGCAAGGAACTTTCTCAGAACATTATCTCTATCTGCATCACTCACTGATTCACTTAGTTGATCCTGCAACTCCAGCAGCATCAATGAGTTTTCCTCTACCGTACCATTACTCAGCATGCGCTCAAGCACACGATTATTATATTTGAAACTCACTCCGCCTATTAAGGAGTTCCCTTTTCTCTTTATATAATCCAATACACCCGAAGTATCGTTCCCTACTGTGAGAGGAGCAATCTTGGACCACTTATCAGGCCGTGCTGATCTCTCGTCCCCCTTCTGTATAAAGACATCAATAGCTGCTTCCCTCTCCTCTAATGTCCAGTAAGGAGGCCATTTATCAGGCCACTCTGCTCCTTCAGCCCATTTCTTAATCGCCTGTCTCTTTTCTGCATCAGTCCAGAGCGGGTTAAGCAGTGGTGGTTCCGGGTTCTGCGGCCAGGGCGATTTTCCGATCTTATGATCTGCTGCTACGCCTGACACTTTCTTAATAGTTGCCTTTGTACCGGCACCCCTGTATTTTTTCTCTATCTGCCGTCGCTCATGCTCTCTGGCGTCACTGATAGCATTGCTGATTATTTTTTTGGAACGCTTAAGCAGATCTGCCTTTCTATTCTCTGCCTGCTTTCTCAGCCATTCATCTGACATCACTTTTGAATACTGTTCTCCGTGCTCCTCAAAGTCGCGCTCCATCTCCTCCAGTTTCTGCTGTTTCACTACCGGATCGTCCTTGTACTGTTCCTTAATCTGATCCAGCTTCTTTTGTTTCAACTCATCAAATGCAGGGCCCATGACATTAGTAAACTGTTGATCCGCTTCGTCCTGCATCTTCTGCTCCTGCTGTGCCTGCCACTCTTCTCCCATTGTCTGAGTGTACTGTTTCTTGAGATCGTCAAAGTGCTGCTCTGTCTCCTGCATTTTCTGTTCTTTCAGGGACGGCTCATCTTTAAATTGTTCCTCTATATGTGTGAGCGTCCGCTCTTTCATATCATTAAATGTCTCTCCCATAACCCGGTCAAACTGCTGTTGAGCTTTAGCCTGGTTATCTGCCTCCTCCAACTTCGTAAACTCATCTGACATTTCCTGTGTGAGTTGCTGTTCCATTTCTGCAAACTGACGGTCTACCTGCTCAATCTCCTTCTCTTTCAGTTTACCGTCCTCAGAAGTTGATTCATTTGTATACTTCAGGTCTTCAGGCTTTTTCGTTGTTGTGCTGACGTCAACCATAGATCTGACGTCCACCGGGGCAGAGCCACTAGTGCCCTTTTCAAACAGCCAGATGGATGGTGATTTCATCACATTCACCTCAGAAGAGGAGGAGTCCTGAGGTTTATCAGAGACAGAGGCCCCGGTAGTGACCGGTCCGGATGATTTGGAAGCTTCTACATGACCAGAGATATCAAACTCTCTGGTCATACTATTAAGAATGTGAGACACATTCTTTTTCGCCTCATCGGTCTTATTGTCCAGGGAACCCGGCCTGTTAACTGTATTATCCTGACTCTTCCTGATCACCTCTTCAACATACTCTTTTGACTCGGCAACCTCTTTTCTGATTGAGGTCCTCAGAGGGCTGCTCTCTTTGATATATTTGAACGCCCTGCCCGCCTGCTTAACTGTCTTCTGAGCGCCTGATATATCTCCGGTAAAAGCCTGATATTTAGCAAGATCATTGTAAGCAGAGGTCTTCAGTACGTGATCTTCAATTTCCTCAGTAGCCTGCCTGGCCATCTCAATTGTACTACGAGCCCCGGCTACATCACCCTTTCTGGTCTGGGCAAGCGAAATGCGCTTATATGCAACAGCCTTGTCATAGTTGTCAGTAATTCTGGAGGCGGCTACCCCGGCAGCAGCCATATTACCAGAAACTAAATGCCTGGTAATCTCTTGAGAGTCCGATTCTTCTGTGCCCCCTGTGTGAAGTAATCGATGCCCCTCATCCTCATCTCTGAGTTCAAGGTCTGTCTCCAACTCATCATTCTCTATTTCAGTTGTTGGTTTGGTCTGGTTGTCAGTAACGTTTACTGACAACTTACCCGCATCCTCAATATATGCTTCCGACTCTGTAATATCTCCCTTGACCGCAATCCTCATAAGAGGGTCATTTATATTTCCGTATGTTTTTCTCGCTCTCTTAACAGATTCACGAGCTCCGTTGATATCTCCAACTGTAGCCTGATATTTAGCAAGATCACTGTAAGCAGAGGTCTTCAGGAAATGGTCATCAATTGCTTCAGTCGCATACCTGGCCAATTCAATTGTATTACGAGCTCCATCAATATCACCAGCCCTGGCCTGAGCAAGTGAAACACGCTGATATGCAGCAGACCTGTCATAGCTATCCGTAATACGGGAAGCAGCTTCCCTGGCAGCAGACGTATTACCTGAAGACAAAAGCCTGGTGATCTTTTTAGAATCAACCGTCTCAACATATTCGTTTGACTCAGAAATCTCTTCCTTAACTATAATCCTCACAAGATTGTCTTTGATCTGTCCGAATACCACTCTCGCCTTCGTAATAGATTCACGAGCTTCTGACACATCCCCAAAAGTAGCTTGACGTTTAGCAAGATTGCAGTAAGAAACAGATTTCAGCACAGAGTCATCAATTGCCTCAGTCGCATACATGGCCAATTCAATTGTATTACGGGCCCCGTCAATATCACCGGCCCCGAACTGCGCAAGTGAAACACGCTGATAAGCAACAACCCTTTGGAAATTATCTTTAATCCGTGAAGCGGCTTCTCTGGCAGCAGCCATATTATTTGAATATAACTGCCTGGCAACTTCCTTCTCATAATAGGCATCTTTCCCATCTCCAGACAGGTCTGATTTTGCACTATTCAGAGACTCGGCATTAACTGGATTAAAAGCGATAAAAGAGACAGATAATAACAGCGAGAGTGTTGATATGATTAATGTGTGTATTAGGAATTTTTTCATATTAAACTTTCAATCTAATTGAATTGGATAATATGTGCCGGACATTATTGTGATGACTCTGCACGTAGTTTCTGCCAATATACTTCATTACGCTGCAGCTCATCGAAATCTTGAGACATATACTCACATGTCTCAATGATAGTATCCGCCTTATCTCCGGGCTCCATATCCGTAAGACCATTAAGAAGACCCTGTAAATCTCCCAGCCAGGGTACTCTACCGGAATGTACCGCAAAACCAGACCAGAAACGTATCTCATCGTCTCTATCATATTGTCCTTCACTAGAGTCCTCTTCCCCGGTCTGTTGTCCAAGCGCAATTGACGGAACTCCTGAATCTGCATCTCCCAGAAGTACCGATGTTGTGTCAAATACAGTAGTGTCACCTGCCACTACTTTTTCTATATCCCCATGCACCCATGTTCTAAAGGACTCATCAGTAATCAGTGCTGCTGTTTTGTTTGATCCTGCTATATCACCAGCCTTAGCCTGGTACAGGGCTATCTCGCGATATGGCCATGACTTTGACTCATCGTCTGTAATAAGCGCGGCCGTCTCCAAAGCTACCTCTAGATCTCCGGACTTAGCCTGCTGTTTAGAGATCGCTCCAAATGCCACGGACTTTCCATCGTCTCCCGGTATTAGTGCAGCTGTTTGCATGGCACCGGAAGTATCACCACTTTTTGCCTGTAACACAGCAACACCTTCATAAAGAACCGACTTTTTATCGTCTGTTGTAATGTTATTGGCAGTGTACAAAGCACCTATAAAATCTCCTGTAAGGGCCTGTTGTTTGGCAATCTCCAGATACACCTCAGACTTCTGGTCATCTACCGTGGTTGACGGTGAATATCCCTCCTCTGATGTGCCTGATTCCTCCACCCCTTCATAGAGTTTAGATCTCAGTGCCATCATCTGCACAGCACTCTTTTTCGCTCCGGCTATATCACCTGCTATCGCCTGGGCTATGGCAATATCTCTATAAACAGAAAGTTTGTAATCATCCTCCTCCATTAGTGAGGATGTTTCTATTGCCCCTGATACATCACCGCTATCAAGCTGTTTATGTAAAATAGTAAGATAAGCTCCTGTCTTAAAGTCCTCATTTTTACTCATACTCAGTGTACTCTTTGCACCCTCTGTATCTCCTGCCTCAGCCTGTGCCCTGGCAATCTCCTCGTAAAGATCAAATCTCACCCATTCACTGTTTATTGTCTCTTCTGTAACAAGAGCCAGCATCTCCCGCACACCAGAACCATCCCCATCCCCGATCCGGGACGAAATCATTCTACTATAAACCCGGGCTCTATTCTCATCCATTGAAACCAATCCTATAGTCTCTATCGCTCCTGCCGTATCACCTGCTTTGATCTGCGCTTCAGCAATATTCCTGTATGCCTCAAGACTGGGATCTTCTATCATAAGTAAAGTACGTGCGGCACCTGATATATCTCCTGCCTCGGCTTGTGCAGCAATAATATCATCATAAGCATAAGATCTGAATTCCTCATCAGTAATTAGTGCAGTTGTATCCATAGCCGATTGAACATCACCCTTATCGGCTTGTGCACGCACAATATCGTAGTAAGCTCTTGACTTATTGTAATCATCTATCATAAGTGCTGCCATCTCCGTGGCCCCTTCAAAATTACCAGACTCTATCAGCAGCCCGGCTATCTCACTATAGGCCTCGGATTTCTGGTCATCTATCACAATCATATCCACCGTTTCCCTGGCACCGGTTATATCACCATCCCTGGCCTGAGTCCTGGAGATCTCAAGATAAATTGAAGACCTGTAATTTACATCAGTAATCAGTTCGGCATATCTCTTTGCTTCTGACATTTCACCCACATAGATTGCAGCCAGCGCAATAGATCTGTAGGTTTCAAGCTTCCTCTGTTCATCAGTGATATTTGCAATCTCAATATCAGCCATTTTGAGCGTTTTCCCAATAGAAGCATTAACTTTAATCTTTAGATTTTCAAGTTGTTCGACTATCTGCTCTCTTTCAGGCGCATCCGGCACAGCAGTCAGATATGCATTAAACCACGCAATAGCTATTACATCACGTTCACCGGCTTCCGCGTTAGCAATACCAAGGCTATATAGTATTTTATACGACTCAGGTGCTTCTGCCTGTGCCTCAGTAAGAGACTTAATAGCCTGGTCCCACTGACCATCCTTGATAGCTGCCATACCGTTTTCAATTAACGCTTCCGTTTCTGCAGATAATGATTCTACCGCCTCCACAGTTGCTCCCTGTACAGGCACAGATATGCTCAATACCAGCACAAGAGCAAGAAGCGCTACTAATCTCAATGTGAAATAACCGGAGAATTCTATTTTCTTAAACATTTTTTTAATCCCTCCAACAACGATTTTACTTGTCACAGTTTGTCACAGTCAGTACATAAGTATTTTCCAACTCAACTTATTCATAAGAAAATAATAGAATAACTGTTTTTATTATCTTAGTATGTTCTTTTCCCTTTCCAGGTAATCTTCCAGCCTCTTTAGCTCTAACTCATACATCCTCTTTGCAATCTCTTTATCATCAAGCATATCAAGCAATGATGACGTTTCTGCAATATTATCTGATGCCATATCAAAACTAATAGAAACATACAATTCGGTTGCTTTATTAAGGTTCTCAAATGCCCTTTTGAAGTCCTTAATATTGTAATAATATTTTCCTATGCTACAATAAGCCTCTGCAAAATCAGGGTCAATTCTTATTGCCTGATTTAACGTCGCAGCCTCTGTTTCACGAAGACCTGAACGGCCATAGGCAAGACCACTGGTATTGATATAATCAGGGTTTATACCAATTGCCTGCATGTATGCTTCAATTGCCTCTTTATGCATACCTGATTTGCCATAGACAAATCCGAGATTATAATGAGCATCTGCATAATCAGAGTTAATACTTATCGCCTGCTTGAATGCCCCAATCGCCTCTTTGTACATGCCGGATTTGATATAATCACTACCAAGTTCAAGATGAGCTTCTGCATCATCAGGATCCATCTTTACCAGCTGCTTGCTTACCTCTGTCATCTCTACGTCAGAGTTCTTTGCCTCTGAAAGTGCACTCTCAATTTCATACAGAGCCATCTCTGCATGACGTCCGGATCTTGTCTGCTCTTGCTCTTTAGCAAGCCGTATAAGAGCGGGTACAGCCGCTTTTGCATCAGGCCCTATATAACCCAGAGCCGATGCTGATTTGTGACGTACTATCTGGTCCTCATCCTTAAGAGCCTCAATAAGAGCTGGAACTGCCACCTTACCGATTTTGCCCAGGGCACTGGGAGCGTAAGTGTTCACTTCCTCATCCTTAAACCCAAGGATTAGCGCTGGTACAGCGTCTTTAGCATCCGGTCCAATCCCACCTAAAGCTTGAGGGACAAAACGACGCACAAGCTCATCAGAGTCATCCAGTGCATCGATCAAAGCCGGTACTGCTTCCTTAGCCGTTGAACCAAACCCACCCAGCATTAAGGCGGCTTTATACCTAATGTCAGCATCCGGATCCTTCAATGAGCCAATGAGTGCCGGAACAACCTCATTAGCCTGAGGTCCGATCCACCCTAACGCCTGGACAGCCTCTCTTCGGACATCTACCTTACTGTCCCCCAAGGCATGGATAAGGGAAGGAATCGCCTCTCCCGCATCAGGGCCAATTCTCCCAAGTGCCCAGGCTGCCGGGAATCTGACTTTCCAGTCCTTATCCCCAAGAGCTTCCATCAGCTCCGGTACTGCGGCCCTGGCCTGAGAACCGATTTTCCCTAATGCCCATACCGCATTTACACGTACATCGTTATCAGGAATCTTTAATGCCTCATTAAGGGCAGTAACCATCTCTGGATCAATATCCTCCATAGTTTCCAAAATACAACCTATAGAAGAGTCAACCGCGCCAGCCAGTACTTCGGACAGAACCTGGCCCGTCTGCCTTTTCTCAAGTTCATGTGCCAGGTAAATTAACCGGTGATCCCACTTCTTAAAAGTAACTTTCATATCAGTCTTTGGAAGAAGTGTAATCAGATAGGGTGTTGTCAGAGCCTGTGTCACTAATCCTCCCGGTTCTGACTCCATGTAATTGATCACATTGACACCAGCCTCTTCTTTCACTGACAGGAGAACTATCCTGTACCCTCCTGTCGGACGATTACCGAGGAAAATTGCCACTGCCATATCTTTGGAATCATCAAACCTTAACTGTGCAGGCAGTTCCTCTTCAAGCCACGCCCATAACCTCTTCCAACCCTCCTGAGTCATGATGACCATTTCAGATGCCTCGTCAGGTCCTCCATAGTTACCACCCCATACACGAGACTCACGCTCTTTGCCCATTGGAACCACTACTGAAGAGTCGCTGGCCCATACAAAAGCATGGCTATAACAGACCAACGCAAGAGCGATGATACTTAACACACAATACCGAAAACGTTTCCGACTTATTTCCATTTCTGTTCTAATGATTATGCTATAAAATTCTAGTTTAACTACTATCGTAGACTAATGACAACTGTTTATTCACACAATTTATCTCTACATGTTATTTATTCCCGGAATTTTTCTTGCTTTCGATAAACGCAACTCGAAAATCAGGAGACATCTCACCCATTAGATTTTTGCAGCTACGAGAAAATTTTAAAGAATCAAAACACCACTCCCTGATAGCATTTCGAATCTCTTCATCTCCATTTAAAAGAAAATCATCTACAATTTTCAAGCCACTTCTAGCTAATTCTTCATGATCATATTCCATAAGATTGCCAAGATGGCTACCGAACATAGCGGCGAACACTTTAATGTCATCATCATATTGCTCAGCTGGAAAAGGATTACCATCTACAGAGTCTAAAGGGGTAGACTTGATTGTATTAATAAAATCATTTGAATTCATTGCCATGCTCCCATTGTCATATTTTGAAAATAGTAATTAAAGAATTACCTGCCCCAGTTCTTTGTACTACCTTATCACGGCATGCTGTTATCCTGGAGTAATTGTACTGTCACAGCAAGCTCACTCGCCAGTTGTGCCAACCCTCCTGGAATTTTATTGATATCATCTCCTTTAATAGATCTCACAGCGAATGTGAGATCGACCAAAGCATCATCACCGAATTTAAAGTTATTGATACTGCCATTCCATGCCATCTGTCCCCAGGAGTACGGGGGAAGAAGCTCCTCATTTCTATACCATGACTCTTCCTTATTGGGATCCCATGCAATTGGACCATTATCTCCAACTACAGAAAAAGAATTATTAGGTCCATCAAACATCGAAAACCCTTTACATTCACCTTTTTTGCTTTCCCAATAAATAATCTTAGAATACCACCACTTGTCTCTGCAGCCCTCCATCATTCTATTCCCACGTTCTTTGGTATCATATCCCCACTTTGGGAATCCCGCATAATGTATATAAGCGCCAAGATAAAGGAGATTATACCCCAGATAGTAATCGGCTCGTTCCTCCCAATCGCGCTTCCATTGAATCTCCTCTCTCCGAACACGTTCACTACATTTAATATCACCCTCAGCACACAAAGTAAGAGTAGAAGCGATTTTTGTTTCTCTTGAACGTTTTTCCATTTCAACCTTGATGACTTCCTCAGCCAATTTAAATATTTGCTTCGCATCAATATTGTAGGAACGGGTTACACTATCTTTCCTCACATCTGTTGCCGCCCTGGCCAATGCCCACGTGGCTCCGGAGGGTTGCTGAAATGCTACTTTTCTGGCCAAATTCAATTCTCCCGCTCTTGCCATCGCGGCGATAATCTCTTGCCACGCCTCTGCCCTGGCATCTTCCCCTACCAAATCATCTGCTACAGCTATGGCCTCCTTGAACAACGCCTGGACTATATCTTCTACTGAATCCTGCAGCGTCAGAATATCGTGCTTTACCTCATCAGCGTTAGGCGCCCCAGGCTTAACTTCCAGATAAGCACGATAAAAAACAACCGCCAATATCTCATGCCCGGCTTGCGCATGTGCAAAGCCCAGGCTGTAGAGAACCTTGGGCGTAGACGGCGCGGCGCGGTGCACCCGTGTAAGGTGTTTAATCGCTCTCTCGAAGGATCCCTGCTCAAGCGCACGCACACCCGAGTCAAAAGCCTCCTGAGCCTCAGGCGATAGGGTTTGCGAGAAAACGGACTGACTGAAGGAAAAGGCACCTCCCAGAGAGCATGTGCCTGTAATGAATAGAACTAGAAAAGCTGTTTTAACCGGGAAAAGGTTTTTCATGGTTTCGCCCCTATTTAACTTAAATTTGGCTACTGCTCCGCCTTGTCCATAATCTTGATGTCCAGAACCCCTATTTTACTTTTGATATTGGTTTGCTTGTTTATAAGATCATAGCGTACGATCGAATCCTTTTCTTTACGAATCTTCTGATCCAACGCCCAATACTCCTTAACGAGCTTGTTTCTCTTCTTCTGAATCTTCGCCACCTTGCGGTTCTTAGATAACACACGCGTCAGCTTGGGTCCCCAATTTTTATCGCGGACGTCTACAACTTTCGAATTTAGCTGAGAATTTATAGATGGTTTATTTTGCTGAAGCTGGCTTATAAACCCTTCTAACCTTCTCTGAATTTTCTCGGTTATCCGTTCCACTTCCTTTTCGATCTTTTTATCATTTTTTTGTTTCCTGACAAACGCCTTAGCATGGCGAACGTCACGCAAGGTATCTTTGATGTCAGAATCATAGGGATTATGTTCGAGGGCCTTTATAAAATGGTGTTCGGCTTTATCGAAGTCTCCCTCACGAAAATACTCTAAGCCTGTTTCACTCTCTTTACCAGCGAGGGCTTCTTGTATATTGTGCAAAATGCTAAGGTCATTTGGAGAATATTCAAGAGCTCTATTGTAATAACCAATTGCCTTGTCCCAGTTCTTTTGCCGTATGTGCCAAAGGGCTGTATCAAGCTCCTTTTCCAAGCGAGCAATATTAAGCCAATCCAGAATCTCCTGATCATTCGGACTATATTTAAGAGCCTCATTGTAATATTTAATGGCCATATCGTACTCTTCCTTTTTCAAATGGCCATGAGCTATTTCCAGATTTTGGTCCCTGAGTGAAGGCCCAGTACCAATTATTGGTGGATCTTCACTATCGCTATCGTCATCAACACCTCCACATGGAAAGTGACTTTCTGGCTGATTAGATTTGCACTTCGGGCACCAGTATGAATCAAAAAGTTTACCGTCAACCTCGTAACAAATACCAAAAGTAAAGACTACTAGAAGAACACAAAAGGAAGTAATTTGTGTTGAAAGCTTAAATAGTTTCATGTTTCATCTCACTTTATCAGGGTTTCAATTGCTGTCTGGTTATTTTACATCCGGTGATTTCTCCACTGAAGGGAGAAAGGTCTTTCCTATATCTTTAAATTCAGAGCCAACCGTTTTTGTTATTTGTTCCTGTTGAGCCTTACCCGGAGCATTACTATCGCCACAACCGGATAATATTAATATTGCAGCCATTATGGCAATTATAGGAATCACTCCCAAAGAGAAGTTCATTGATCGCTTTGAAAATAACATGTCTCTCCTCCTTTTAGATAAACTTATTTATGAAAAGTTTCCACCATTCGATAGATTATGTTTGTATGGTATGAATTACTGTAGACTGTACGCCTACCACAATTTAATAATAGTCAGGTAACACCTGGATTCAAGAAAAAAAACATTGTAGTCTCAATAGTAAAGTATTTATCAGGGAAGACGATTGACTCTCTTCCCCAGCCACGTAAGCTCAAGTGCATCTGCCATCATTGTCTGTTCACGACGGATTTCGTTTACGGCAGACTTAAGTAGCTCGGTTCCGCCGATATCTTTGAGATCATCTCCAATATACTTGATCTTATACCAGAGCCGTTCGTTTTCAGAGGTATGCCCACCGCTCAGAGACTGCTGATTGATTGTGCGAAGCATGGAGTCCACTTTCCCTATCAGGCTGGTAACTTCAGCCTGCTGTTCGTCAGAGAGTACGGTCTCTTTTCGGGTAGATGGGGCTACTTTAGCAGGTGGGTCACCAGCTTCCCTTGCAGAATAGTCATGATCACCCTCATCAGAACATTTCAGCTTACCAAATCCTTCAGAATAGCTTCTGCTTTGACCACATTTTTTGCAGATATCTACCATATTAAATTTTTCCTTTATCAGTTATTGTAACGAAGATCTATTCAATTGCTTTTGCAAGTTTGACCAGATTAAGAAATCCCCTTCTTTGGCCGACTTTACTAATCCAGTATCATCCTGGTTGTTCATTATATATATAGACGACAGCAAAACGCAAATCCTTTGAAAAAAGATTTAACAAGAAATTCATTTTAGTAATTAAGAATTATTTGATCCATCCAAGGTTATAAAAGCTGAATATCTGGCCTCTTACAAATAATCTAATACCATTTTTATTTCAAATTAACACCACAAACCACTTGCCTAATTCTCTCCTAAGTTTATAATCCGATGAAAGTGCACGAACTGTTTTACTGTCTATAAAGTAGTAATCAACCGGAGTCTTAGGTTTATATTTACAGTTATCTAAGAAGGAGACGTAAAATGAGAATAATTCTAACTATAGTTATTATTTGCGCTTTTTATTTAGTCAATTTTTCAAGCATTTCAATGGCTCAAGATTCTGGCAAAGGAACTGAAGAGATACTTCTTGGTTTCGATATTCCCGATCAAACCGGGAACGAAATAAAGATTCATGTTGAATCTAGCGGATGTACAAAAAAGGAAGACTTTCACGTTGAGGTTGATAATGGGTTTCTGACTGTATATAGGATCAACCCTGATTATTGCGAGGGATGGGATCCGCAAGGCGTTATACTTACTTTCTCAAAAGAGGAACTTGGTTTAGATAAATATTTTAGGTTTGTTCTTACCAACAAGATTGGAAATACATCCAATCCTTTGGAAACCATGAATCAGTGAGAAAATGCAGAATACATGTCTAAATTATGTCATCTGCATTCTTTACAAATTATGGAATAGAGTAGCTCTCGTTTAGCTGTAACTACACCACCCCAAACCACATCTCCCCTATCAATGGTTTATTATTTCACCAAACAATTTTCCCCTTCATGCTCGTCACAGTCAAATCTCCTGAACCTTAAAACCGCTTCCGGACCTGGTGGGGGCGGATTCTCTCGTGATGCCACAGGGCCCCCTCTATCAAAAAGCGCTTTGCAACCATTTCCAAAATGAATTATGTTCCTTTCACAATCAATAGATTTCAAGCTATATGCAATATTTGACCCTGTATGTTCCTTGATAAATTTTACCATAACATCTAAGTCTCTTATGTTTAAATATTGTGGAGGCAAAGCTGCAAAAGCAGATTGGCCTAATAAAAACAACACGGCAATAACCAAAAAACCTTGACGAAGATATTGTCTCATCATTCCCTCCCATCTTTGAGTTAGAATAGACTGTTCTAGTAAAGCGGTATATCAAATGCTATGATCCCTGGTGAGAGGGAATTCGTAGTATCCTGCAAATAAGAGAACAGAAACCACTAGCATTCCGGTAAATCTCATTCTTCTATCTCTCTTCTTAAAGTCAGAGAGTTATTATATTATTTCTGTATAATTGTGAATGGCAGCTATTCAACTGCTTTTGTAAGTCTGACCAGACCAAGAAATTCATGCCTGTATCCGAATTTGTCATCGCCTACTGTTGATTCTGCCAGCTTAATAATGTCATCATAAGTGAATTGGTCTGTGTAGATACCACCACGTAGAACCTGCCCAAATGCTGCAACGGAAGCTGCAAATCGAACGTCTGCCGGAATCTGATCAAGCTGAGTATATTCATTTACCTTACTTACGGATGTTGTAATCAATTCGCTCTTTTCTGAATCCGGTAGTTTATAAC
>CAYTGO010000028.1:6806-38771 GCA_964437425.1 uncultured Candidatus Scalindua sp. | reverse complement strand
AGCCTTTCAAGATACGTGAGATAAAAGATGTCATTGTGAGACTGTTTAATGAAAATAGTGACACAGAAGATACCGAAAGAGATAAACCCTTTTTATTGCGGACGAGTGATAATGATCAATTATCAAAATCTGATAATCTTTTGATTCCAGACGGTCTGTCTTATTATTTTGATGGTCCGGCGTGTCAACCAAAAAGCACAGTTGTTTTTGATTCATTTGCTATTAATGATACTAAATCTGCATTGATTTTCGGCAATATTAATGGACAAAGCGATCGTCATAGAGAGTGGTGGGAGAACTGGCAGATAGGTACAATGATCAAGACGTTGTTCAGATCAAAAGACGGAGGAGCACCAAAGAGCGTTATAGATAGCATTAATAAGTTTTTGTATAGAAATGTTACTCCAAATATTGATGTTTCTATGCTATGTGTACTTATTGATAAGCAGAAGGGAGTAATTCAGTATGTAAATAACGGACATAATCTTGTATGTTCGATGATTACTCCAAACGGAGAGGTGGACATTATGGAGGCCAATCTACAGCAGCTGGGCACTTCAGATGGAATTGATATAATTGAAAGCTCAATGCCATATTCATGTGAGAACAGATTGATGTTGACTAGAAGTAATTCAATGTCAAAAATTGCGGAAGAAGGTACTTTGATAAAAAGGAAAATTGAAAATGCATTGCAGAATATCAAGTACTCACAAAATAAAAATGCTGAAGATATCAATATAGACTCTTCATTACCACATGATCAGGAGGTAAGTTTTGATGACGAGACTATCCTGCTGGTTAGCCTTGATAATGAAAGTACTAAAAACTCAATAGACTGTAAAGAAAATAGATTAGAAAACATGGTTGAAGCATCCGTTGTAGCGTCCAACTAGAATTGGTTATCTCATTTTTGATTATGGATATAACCACAGGAAGATATTGTTGCAGGAAATAAAAGATGATAGGTAAATTAAAAAAGAAATTAGAACCATTAATGGGAACCGCTAGTGGATATAAGGGAATTATATTCATAAACTTGTGTATTCTTGTGTTAGTGTTAGGGCTGATGTTTGTGCAATATAACTGGATTAGCAGTGAGAAAAAAGCTCTTAAAACAATGATAGAAAAGCAAAAAATAGAGCAGAAGGTTGAAAGAAAAAATATTCAGAAAGTTCCTGACAAAATAGTGAAAAAGAATCCTAAAAAGAAGAAACAAACAGATTTATCGGATAGTTTTTCAAATCAAAGAAGGGTTACGAAATCTAATCTTGGAAATAGTATAAAGAACGCAGATATGTATTTTGATTATGAGCAATACGGAAAAGCTGCAGCGGCATACAAAAGGGTAATAAAATCAAATATTGCTTTAGATGAGGGTGATAGGGTTTTAAGCCGTCTGGCAGAAAGTTATTATAAGTTGGAAAAATATGAAAAAGCTATAGAACTATATAGAAAGGTGTCCAATGAATATTTGAACAGCCCTTATAGGCTGAGAGCTCAGTTGGGTTTGGGAGATTGTTTGGTTCTAACCCGTAAGTACGATGAGGCCAGGAGGGTTCTATATGAAGTAGCCGGTCAGGAAGCCAGGTATACTGAAGAAAAGGAAAAAAATATGGTAATTGAAGCACATTTTAAAATAGCGGAAAGCTATCTTGAGCAGGCAAAACACTATTATTTGAAGGAAGGTGGCGATAGCCATAGTACCGTCGTAGTGCGCTAGAAATCAAATCATTGAAGATATTGAATTATGAATACTAATAATCATAAGCTGGAAACCAAAAAATTGAGAAAGAAAGAGAGCCGTCTTTTAGTGATATTTAAATATACGACTCTTATGTGTTTGTCAGTAATATTTTCAGTTATTAACATTGCACCTGGATATATAGAAGCAGATGAACAGAGTGTGAAAGAAAGCAAATCGTTTAATACTTCGCTTAATGAGTATAAAAAAAGTTTTGATGATGAGAAGAAAATCTTAGAGGGCCTGAAAAAGTTATTAGAAATAAAGCAGCATGACGCAGAATTAGATGAAGAGGTGTTGACTGCACTGGTCACAGAAAATGAAAACTTATCCATCAGTAAGAGGAAGGGTAAGTATGGTACCGTTTTATATTCAATCAGGGCTGACTTAGTTAAGATTGATGAGATAATACAAGTCCTGGTTGCCACAAGTGGGAAGAAGATTATTATCGATGATGATATTTCCGGTATTAAATTGTCCTCAATTGTTTCTATTTACCTTGAGGATATTCCTCTGGTTGACATAGTAGATACTATCTTTGGCGCTAAAGGATTTGAAACAATTATAAGCGAAAATTTGATCTTTGTTACGTTGCCTGTAAAACTAAATGTAGACTCAGCTTACGGTTACTATCAGGAGAAGGCAATACAGGCATATCAGAAAGTAATGATAAAGTACCCGGAATATGAGGGGATAGTACGAGCGTACTACGAGCTGGGAAACTTTTATCTTGCATCGAATTTACCGTCAATAGCATTACAGGAATTCAAAACTATAATTGCAAATTATCCTGAGCATCCATTGGCCAGAGAATCAATGCTTAATGAAGGCAAAAGTTATGAAATGTTGGATGATATTGAAAATGCAAAAATAGGTTATCTCAGATATGTTGAGAATTATCCTCACTCAAATGAGGTAGATGATGCATACCTGAAACTTGGCGACTTATGGAGAAAGCAGGAGAACTATGAGAAGGCTATAGAAATTTATAAATATATAATGGAAGAATATCATGACAGAGAGACTGCTGCATTCGCCAATATGCGGCTTGGAAATGCTATTGCCGGTACAGGGGATTTCACTACGGCATTGCAGATATTCTTGAGTATGAAGAAAAAATTTCTGAATGGAAGTCGCAACTCAAAGGTGGCAGAAAGCACTCCTGTTGGTAATACAGCAGAGAATCAACCAACTGAGAACAATCCAAATCTCGAAAACAGCGATGACGATAGCACTCTTATGTCTGAAAGTTTAGTCTTGCCTGAAAAAGTACGTTGCGAGTTAGAATACCAGATAGGTAATTGTTATTATTTGTTGGGTAAATATGATGAAGCGATTAAAGTTTTGAGAAACTTTGGTCTTTACGAAGAGAACAACGAAATGCTGGATGATGCTTATTATAAACTGGCAGATTGTTTCTTTAAGACTGAGGATTATTTAACAGCATTCCAATTATATAAGAACGCGTTAATGGAATTTCCAGATAGTACTCTCTCGTCTCATGGGTATCTTTACAGTGGTAAATCGTTACGCAAAATGAAAATGCTGGATAATGCCATAGAAGACCTCAAACAAGGTTTAAGCAGATATAAGGGTGGTATATATGCAGATAGCCTAAAGTTTGAAATTGGCTTGTGTTATCTGGATGATGAGAATTACAAAAGGGCACTAGATGTTTTCGAAGAAATTGTCGAAGGAAAAAGAGATAAAGATATGGTGATTAATGCAAACATTTATGCTGGAATTAGTCTTGCACGTGACAAACAGCAAGAAAAAGCAATAGAACATTACCGTAAGGCTCTTAAAGATGATTCACTGGAGAAACGAACAGTTTGGGTCTCTAAGTTAGTTGGTGATTCTTATGTTGAGCTTGGCTCACTTGATGAGGCTGTAAAGGCATATCAACAGGTTAGAGGGCCAGATCTTTAGAAGTGTCAGCTCTCAATGATTTTTTTACAATACATAACAATAACTCTCTGTAAGTTCCACTAGAATAGATCTTGATATATACAATATTCTAATACTCCATACATATTTAGTATATAAACCTTCAATGATGCTGGCATTTCAGCCTTGCTCAGCGTGATGTTATATTGATTACCTGCCTCTAGATTTACGATGAGTACGTTTTTAATACGCGTAAAGTGCTGTATTAAAAATATACAAATGGTTAATTAAACAAACAGATAGGATCTACTCGGTACTTGCATCCCTCAATATTTCTGTAATTTATTATTAAATTTCAGTTCTAAACTTCGACTTCTTTTACTTCAATAACTGTAAGGCATTATATACTTGTGTGTTAGGGTGTGTCTCTACAGAGGCGATATTACTGTCCAAAATGTGCAGATAGTTTGTCAAATCATGGCATTTCATTTGCGATTGTCATAAGACACATAAAAAATAACTGTTTTAGACGTGCAATGAGAAAATATAAACAAATCTTACTACTGGCGATCTTTGGTGTGGCGAATCTCTGCTGCTTAAGCAATGCTTTAAGTGTTGAAAAGTACTTTGCTTCTAATGACGGGAATGAGGATGAAATGGAAATCATGCTTAGAACGTTAGAAAAAGAAAGAGCGGAGTTAGGAAAACTGAAAACAGAGTTCAAGGGTGCAGTCCAGGTGACAGAAGAGGAGACAGAAGTACCGATAAAAAAAGAGGTTGAGAAAGAAAAAGTGCTATTGGCACATTTTGTAAAAAAGAGTGCTGATAAAACAAAAATGTATATAGACGGAAAAAATGGTGAAGTCAAAGAGATAATTAATCTTGAAAATGATAGTGAATATGTGCAGAAAATAGAGAAGGTAGTAGTTAATGATGAAGAAGAAATTATACATCCTTTCGAAATTGCTGAAAATCTATACAAATTGGGTGAGTATCAAACAGCCCTGGATATTTATCAATTAGTTATTAAAAATAATCTTACTAATGAAAAAAAAATGTGGGTTTCTTATCAAATAGCAAATTGTTACAGGAAGCTAAACTTGCACAATGAAGCAGTAGAAGCATACAATAAAATACAGAAAGTATATGAAGGTACTTACTGGGCAAAACAGGCACAGTGGCATATTGAAGATATAGTGTGGCGTGCTAAAATAGAGAAAAAATTAGAAAAGGTTGTTGAGAGATGAAGAGCGTAAGTTCATATAAAGAAAAGTTTAAACAATTCAACAATGTTAAAGATCTGTTGACTATCTTTGATAGTTTTAACACTTACGCACAGAAGCTTGAATCATCCTACACTCAACTACAAGAAAGAGTCAAAAAGATCGATCAGGAGATGGCATATACAAATGAGTGCCTCAATAAGAAGGTTCTGGAGCTCGATAATCAAACAAGATTCTTAAATAGCATACTGGGAAGCATGCATAGTGGTGTTGTGGCAGTGGATAATGATGGCAAGATTATGACATTTAATAATGTAGCTGAGAGTACATTGAATGTTATTGCCAGGGATATTCTGGGAACTAGCTTTAGGAACTCCTTTAGTCATATAGGCGGATTTGTTGATTTATTGCTAGACTCAATGTCAAAAAACAGAGAGATAAATAATCTAAAAAGAGTAATTGAAATGGATGATGGAGAAACAAGAAATATTGAGAGCAGCATATCCATACTGAAAGATGAAAACGGAGTAATTACCGGTGCTGTTGAAACTTTTTATGATTTATCAGAAATATGTGAATTAAAAGGTCGTCTAAATAGCGCTAATGACCTTGTGTCTGTTGGAACTATGGCCGCCAGTATTGCCCATGAGATTAGGAACCCTCTGAATGGTATCGAGGGTTTTGCAAGTCTGCTGGAGCGTGATCTGGAGGGGGATAACCTTCGCCTTGTTAAGCATATAATAAAGGGTACAAAAAATATTAACGAGATAGTTACTGATTTGTTGTTTCTGGCACGTCCGATCAAGCTAAATCTGAGGAGTTATAAGTTACCAAAAATCATTGATAAAGCTCTTCTTTTTGTTGATCAGGAATTAGGTCACAAAGGTTGTAGAAATATTCAGATCGAGAAAGATTATGATAGTTGTGATGGTTTTATTCTATGCGACCCGGATAGGCTCCAGCAGGCTTTTTTGAATGTCCTGCTTAATGCAATCCAGTCAATGCCAGAAGGTGGTAAGATTAAAATATTTACACGGAAGTCAACCACTAAAGATATACCAACAATGCAGATTGGTTTTGTTGATACCGGTGATGGTATTAACGATGGCGCTATTAAAAAGATTTTTGAACCATTCTTTACTACTAAGGATGATGGAACTGGTTTGGGCCTGGCGATAGTTCGTAAAATAATTGAACTCCATGAAGGGCGAATCAATATTTTCAGCGGGCCTGAGAAGGGAACAACCATTATGGTAAACCTGCCAGGGAATAAAAATGAAGTACTAAGCACTTCAAAAGAAACAAACTTTTTAAGTAATGTTCTAGCTTGAACGGAGGCAAAATGAGTATTGAAAAGATATTGGTTGTGGATGATGATGATCTTAGCAGAGGCTACTTAAGTGAGGCATTACAAAGGAACGGTTACTCTGTAGATAACGCTAGTGATGGGCAGGAAGCTGTTGGTTTGACCGATAAACAGAGCTATGACATGATATTCCTTGACATGAGAATGCCAAGGATGGGTGGCATGAAGGTGCTGGAGAGAGTAAAGAAAACCTCAAAGGAAACAACAGTAGTTATTATGACAGCTTACGGAAGTATAGAATCAGCAGTTGAAGCAATGCAGAAGGGTGCATATGACTACATAATAAAACCATTTTCAGTTGATAATATAGAATTGCTTCTGAAAAGAGTACAGGAGCGTCAGAAGTTAATAGATGAGAACAAATACTGGAGATCAAAGTTAGATAGCAATGTGGAAAGTGAGTTCGTTATAGACAAGCAATCCAAGATGTTTGAGGTCTTAAATAATGTTAAAAGGATGGCACAAAGCAAGGCCAGTGTGCTGATTCAGGGTGAAAGTGGTACTGGCAAAGAGATTATCGCACAATCTATCTATTCACATAGCCAGAGAAATTCCAAGCCTTTTATAAAAGTTAACTGTGCAGCTCTCTCAGAAAGTTTGCTGGAGAGTGAGCTGTTTGGACATGAAAAAGGCGCATTTACCGGAGCAGATATTAAGAGAATGGGTCGTTTTGAATTAGCAAATGGAGGTACATTGTTGTTAGATGAAATTAGCGAAGTGTCTCCAAAGATTCAGTCCAAGTTATTAAGAGTTCTTGAACTGGAGGAATTCGAAAGAGTTGGTGGCTCCAAGACGCTTAAAGTGGATGTTCGAGTTATTGCTACTACCAATAGAGATCTGGAGATAGAAATAGAAAAAGGTAATTTCAGGCAGGATCTGTATTTCCGGCTTAATGTTATACCAGTAATCGTGCCTCCTCTGAGAGAGAGAAGAGAGGATATTCCTGTTCTTGCTGAATATTTTCTAGAGAAATTTAAAAGCGGAATAGATACTCCGTTGAAAGGGATCAGTAAGGAAGCTATCGATATATTGGTTCAATATGACTGGCCGGGTAATGTCAGGGAAATAAAGAACTTAATACATAGATGTACGGTTATGATTGACTCTGAAGTGCTTATGCCTGAACATTTTGAGAATATGTTGAATGTGCAGAAACCCAAAAAGTCTAGCGAATTAACTGTTGGACAGACTATAGAAGATGTGGAAAGGGAACTAATCTACAAGACGCTTGAAAAGACAGGAGGCAACAAGACCCGGGCTGCAGAAATACTTGATGTAACACCTCGTACTTTGAGAAATAAATTAAGCAGGTATAAGGAGTTACAATCAGGTTTTGGTCTAAATATAGAAGCTGATGTTGATGATGAAAGCAGAGTTGTAGAGGAAAGTCTTTCCCACTAGGTGTAAATTTTTCCCTATACTGAGGGGAAAAAGATTACCTTTTTGTTTTACAAGTTTCAACGTTAATCTTCATTAGGCAAGCAATGAATGGCTTTAGCAGCGATTTCTAGAGTAGAGTACAGAGATGCAGTGTTGTGCGGTATATATTTTGCATACTTTAAATTAGATGCATGTATTTTAACTATTATTGGAGGTGACAGATAATGGGCTTATCAGATGGTAAAGGTGTTGTGCTGTTATCAAAATTACTGGATTTAACCGCAACGAAGAATAAGGTAATTGCCAATAATATTGCGAACTCAAATACACCAGGGTTTAAAAGCTCTAAGGTTTCCTTTGAAAAAGAGTTACTAAAAGCGGTAGAAAGTAACGATATCAGTAAAATCAAGGACCTGCAGGAATCGATAACTGTGTCAACTTCCAAAGGAACCAGGAAGAATGGTAATAATGTGGATCTGGATCAAGAATTGGTATCATTTTATCAAATGAGTGATAGGCATAATATATATTTGGAACTTATGTCTAAGAAATTCTCTGGTATGGTTGCTGCTATACAGGGGAAATAGTAACAAATTTTAATTTCTGATTTTGGTGTCTTCGTAGGATAAGAAAGAGAATATGAGACACGGATTTCACAAATTAAGATTAATCAGGAGAAAGGAGGGTAGAGCAGATGTCTATGTTTGATAAACCTTTATCTGTGTTGGACATTAGTGGCTCAGGTCTTACGGCAGAAAGAATTAAAATGGGTGTTATTGCAAGCAATATTGCAAACGCTAATGTTACAGAAACTTCAGAAGGTGGTCCATATAAGAGAAAAGAGGTCGAATTTGCTACTGTTCTGGGTAAATCGATGATAGGAGGCAAGGATCATAAACTGACGCTTAATGGCGTTAGTATTAAGGGAGTAACAGAATCAAAAGCACCTCCCAACATGGTTCACATGCCCGGACATCCACAGGCAAATAAGGATGGTTTTGTAAGCATGCCGAATGTAAGTGTAGCAAAGGAGATGGTAGACATGATTGCTGCTTCCAGAGCTTATGAGGCCAATACATCTGTAATTTCTTCATTTAGAAAGATGAGTGAAAGAGCACTCAGCATAATAAGGAGATGAGCGATATGGATATTAATTCACTTAGTTCCCTGCAAAATGGGAAGATTGATCAGAAATTCGAAAAGGCCGGCCAGAAGAGTGGAACCGGTTTTAAGGATTCATTCAACAATTATGTTAGCGAGGTAAATGATCTTCAAGTCAAGGCAGGAGAATCAATCGAAAACTTTGCAACCGGTAAAGTTGAAAATGTTCATGAAGTGATGATTGCAATGTCTAAGGCGGAAGTGAGTTTTAAGTTTATGATGGAGACTCGTAATAAACTTGTTGACGCGTACAAAGAAATTATGAGAATGCAGGTTTAAAAGCATTGTAATTTCAAAATACTGATGGCCCTGGTTTGAACAGCTATGCTGTCCGTGCCAGGGAGAACAGAGCGAAGAATTTCTTCAGCTGTCCATAGCAGAAATCCAGCTTGTCGGTGAAACTGTGTTTCATCGGTAACGGAGGGTCGTACATGTTGTCGCATTATTCCTCCCTCCATAACACTCCATGACCCTGGTTGCCCTTATTCGTGGCCGTTACAGACGATTCACCCTCTCCCTGTATAGAATCCATTTCATGCTTAAT
The DNA here is from genome assembly GCA_964437425.1 of uncultured Candidatus Scalindua sp. Lineage (GTDB taxonomy): Bacteria > Planctomycetota > Brocadiia > Brocadiales > Scalinduaceae > Scalindua. The sequence continues at coordinate 29,469 of CAYTGO010000028.1, read as the reverse complement.
AAGACAAGTCACCGGTTGTCAGTCAGTGTCACACCAGCAGGATCATATAATTTCTTATTCTGATTAACACCTGAATTAAATCAAATATCTTCGATGATTCTCCATTGGAGTACACAGATTTCCAATTCAAAACACTTCTTTTTGCAAAGCAAAATATAATAAATGAGCGGGTGTAAATAGCAAATTTATTTGTCCAATAAAACCACGATTAGTTCAAAAATACTACTGAATTTATCATATTGGCGTTCATGGAATATCATGGAGTGGCAATATTCGGTTAATGAGTAACAGGAATCACTTGCATAGCAACATTTTATAGCCACTTATAAATAAGAAGTTATTTAAAAGTTAAAATATATATTGTGGTATATGATTTGCGATTTACTCAAAACATAATATAAGTGTTAACCTAAACACTAAATATACATTCATTTATAAGGAGTCGTAAGTTGAGTCAGATAACAGATGAATTTGGTAATATATGGAAAGGAACGAGCTTTGGGCAGAGGCTTACTTTTATTGTTGTAATTCTTGGCTTCATTGCTGGCTTATTAGCAGTTACCCATTGGGTGCGGACTCCGGATTATGGACTATTGTATAGCGATTTAGGTCAAAAGGAAGCGGCAGAAGTTGTATCATATCTGAAAGATAATGACATTAATTTCAAGGTGAAGGATAATGGTTCCACCGTATTAGTACCATCAAATAAGATTTATGAAGCGAGAATGGCTCTTGCCAAAGATAGTTTGCCGAGAGGAGAGGCAGGCTTTGAGTTATTTGATAAAGTAAAGTTTGGTATGTCAGATCTAGCACAAAAAGTTAATTACAGGAGAGCGCTTCAGGGTGAATTATCAAAGACCATTTCGCAGCTAGATGGCGTAGAGTGGGCCAAAGTTCAAATAGTTGTACCTGAGCCTTCACTATTTGTTGGTGATGAAAAACCTGCGACAGCTTCAGTTGTTTTAAAAATGAGAAAAAGGAATGCTGTAAACGATTCTATTCTGGCAGGTGTTACACACCTTGTCAGTAGCAGTGTTGAAGGGTTGAATCCGGAAAATATTTCAATAACTGATAGTAGAGGCAACTTATTGTCAAAGACCGGTGATTCTAAACTATCCAGTGTAGTCTCTAATCAATTTGATATGAGTAGAAAGCGTGAAGAATATTATGCATCACAGGCAATGAGTATAATTGAGAAAATAACCGGTCCGGGTAAGGCAATTGTAAAAGTAAGTGTAGATCTGGATTTTAAGAATGTTGATGAGAAACAGATTGAGTACGATCAGGATAAAAAAGTGCCAGTAAGTCAGGTTATTACAACACAGTCTACGGAAATGCCGGGGGCTGCTAGTGGTGAAGGTGCTGGTAAAATGTCAAAAGAATCTGAAGAAACTGAGACTACTCAATACGCCTTAAGTAAAACGGAACGTGTTGTATCTGAACACGATGCACGCATTAAGAGATTAACAGTGGCAGTTCTTGTCGATGGGAATTATGTCGAAGAAGAGGATGAGGAAGGCACTATAAGCAGCAAATATGTACCAAGGAGTGATGAAGAATTGGAGCAGATAGCTTCTATTGTAAAGCAGGCAATAGGAATTAATGAAGCGGCACCGAGAAACGATAAGTTTGAGATACAAAGCGTTAAGTTTCAACATGCTCTCCCTGTTTACGTAGACGAAGAGGGCGTAGAAAAGGATGACAAAAAAGCTTTTATACTATCAATCGCCAGGAGTAGTTCACTCGTAATAGCAGTTCTTGCATTCCTCTTATTTGCTTCAAGGGCATTAAAGCGAATGTCATCGCCACGGCAACAAGTTGCAGCTGGCGGTGGCGGGTATGCATCTTATACTGCGCCTGCTGTGATTGAGAATAATGTTGTAGATGAAGCGGAGCAGGCAAGGCAGGCTCAATCCGATCAAGATCGTGTTGCGATAAGGGAGGGAATAGTGGATAGCGCAAATGAGGATCCGAGAACAACTAGTAATCTGGTCAGAAAATGGTTGAGGGAGAGTGAATAATGAATCCAACATTTTCAAGTAAGGAAAAAGTTGCGATATTGCTCTTAAATCTTGGTCCGGAGATAGCCGCTGATATTCTCGGTAATTTTGGTGAAAACGAAATTGCTGAGATTAGCGATATCATCGGAAGGATGAGAAGCGTTAGTAGTGAGATATCGATTGGAATTCTTAATGAATTTAAGGATGAATTTCAGTCATGGCGTAAAAGTGAACAAATTATTGATGTAATTAAAGATCACAGACCAAGCATTATACCTTTCAGATACTTTAAACACCTTACTAGCGAAGAGATTATCTCAATACTTTCCGGAGAACATACTCAACTAATATCATTGATATTGTCCTACCTTGAACCACATCAGTCTGCAGAGGTTGTGGGCACTATGTCTGAGGAATTGAGACTCGATGTTCTAAACAAGATGGCTACGTCAAAACCACCACCTGTTCAAATTATTAAACAAATTGATGAATTAATGGAGACAAAGGTTATTTCGTTAGGTGATAGGATGGATACGCCAAATGAAAGAAAATATAGAGCTATCGCAGAAATACTTAACCGAAGTGATTCAGTTACTGAAAAAACTATTATGCAGCGTATGAAGGAAGAACATCCTGATATTGCGCAGGAAATAAAAACACTTATGTTTGTTTTTGAGGATTTAGGAATTGTAGAAGATAAGGCATTGAGACAGATGTTGTCTGAGACAGATACAAATACGGTAGCACTTGCGTTGAAAACTGCCAGTAAGGAAGTGAATGAAAAGATATTTAAGAACATGTCAAAGCGTATGGGTCAAATGGTTAAAGAGGAGCAAGCGATACTAGGTCCAAAACCTCTAGCAGAAGTTGAGGCTGCACAGAAAATAGTAGTTGATAGTCTAGCTAAGATGGAGGCCCAGGGTGAGACTGTAAGAGGACGGGCTCAAGAAGAAGGGCCACTGGTATGAGCAGGAAAAATGTATATAAATTACCTGTTGTAGATAATTCATTTGTTCTTGAATCTAAGTATGAATCACCAGAAGATGAAGAGAAAAGAAAAGAAGAGCTGATTGGAAACATGAAAAAAGAAGCATATCAGCAAGGCTGGAACGAAGCGCTGGAGAAAAACAGAGAAGATGTTGAGCTGATTAGTCAGAGCCTGAATAAAGCAATTGAGGATTTAAAACAAGAGAGGGATATTACCTGGGATAAATGTGAGAATGGAATTATTAAACTTGCATTTGCAATTGCAAAAAAAACAGTATATGAAACTATTTCTGAAAGTAGTAATAGGATAATAGAGAAAGTTGTAAGTGATGCAATTGACAAGGTAAAAGAGAAAAATATTCTAAGTATACATGTAAACCCAAAAGATGCAGAAGGATTACAGAATATGAAAATCAGTGGATCTTCTAATACAAATGAAATTTACGAAATAGCTATAGATGATAAAATTTCCAGAGGAGGATGCAAAGTTGTCACCGATTGTGGTGGAGTTGATGCAATGGTGGAAACACGTTGGAATGAGATAGTCCTGGAGTTTGGAGAGCATGGTATAGAAACGGAAGGAATGAAGTGATAAAAATAGATGAGATGTTTGAGAAGAATCATAAAAGAGTTTCAGATCTAGAGACAATGTGCTTGACAGGGACTGTTTCAAGGGCAACCAGCATGTTGATAGAGTCCCTGGGCCCTGAAGTCCAAATTGGTGAATTGTGCAAATTGTCCACAGAATGTGAGGGTGAACCGGTGCTTGCAGAGGTTGTAGGCTTTAGAGATAAAAAAACATTATTAATGCCTATTGCAGAAATGAATGGCATTAGCCCGAAAAGTGAAGTAATTGCTACAGGCAGGCCGCTTCAGATTAAACTTGGAATGTCTCTTAAAGGAAGAATACTTGATGGGTTGGGAAGCCCGATAGATAACAAAGGCCCTATAGTCTATGATGAAATGAGATCAATACATAATGACGCACCAGAGCCACTTGACCGACCGCTTATTACTGAGCATATTAGTACCGGAGTCAGAGCTATTGACAGCCTTCTAACATGTGGGAAAGGTCAAAGACTGGGTATTTTTGCGGGTAGTGGTGTAGGAAAAAGTACTCTTCTGGGAAAAATTGCGAGATCATCTACGGCTGATGTAAATGTTATTGCATTGATTGGAGAACGTGGAAGGGAGGTACGTGAATTTATTGAGTACAATCTAGGTGAAGAAGGGATGAAGAAATCTGTTGTAGTAGTAGTGACTTCTGATAAACCTGTTGTTGCCAGACTGAAGGGCGCTTTTGTGGCAACCACCATAGCGGAGTACTTAAGAGATAAGGGTATGAATGTAATGTTATTATTGGATTCTATCACCAGGCTTGCAAACGCACAGCGTGAACTCGGGCTGGCAATAGGAGAGCCTCCAACAACAAGGGGCTATACTCCCTCTGTGTTTTCTGTCATACCTAAGTTGCTGGAAAGGACAGGTATAACGTCTAAGGGCAGTATAACCGCACTTTATACGGTGCTGGTTGATGGTGATGATTTAAATGAACCGGTGTCAGATACTGTACGAGGAACCCTTGATGGTCACATTATACTATCCAGAAAAATAGCAGCACAGAATCACTTTCCGGCAATTGATCTGCTTAATAGTGTAAGCAGATGTATGATTGATATTGTTACAGACGATCATATGAAGGCTGCTCAAAATCTAAGATCTGCATACGCCATTTATAAAGATGCTGAGGATATGATAAATGTGGGTGCTTATGTGGAAGGGAAGAATAGTAAAATTGATTATGCTATAAGTAAATATGACAATATTACTGACTACCTTAAACAGGGTGTGGCAGAAGAGAATTTGTATGACGATGGTGTTGGCAAATTATTGGAGATGATGAAGGATTATGGGGCAGAGCAAGGGCAGAATGAACCTGCTATGAATTAGTTCTTAAATGATAATTATTAATTATTGATTAAAAATCATTAAATATGGGTGAAAGTGCAAAGTTCCACTTTAAATTGCAGCCGCTGCTTAATAAGGAACGCATTTATGAGGAGGAATGTCTCGTTAGGCTAAGGGATATTCAGGAAATATTTCTGAACGAAAAAGCAGAACTAGAAAATCTTAAGAAGAGAAAACTGACCAGTCAAAGTGAGCTGGCCTCTAAAAAAAGGCAGAAAATTACTTCCACAGAACTCGCGACCTATGAAGATTATTTTGTTAATCTTGGTGCTTGTATGGAGATCAGTAAATACAGGATACAGGAGATATCAATTAAGTTGAACGTTGTTCAGGAAGAATTAATTGTAATAGTTAAAAAGAGAAAAGGATTGGAAAAACTCAGGGACAAGTGGGAGGAAGAGCATAGGGAGTACCTTGAATACTTGTCAAACAAGGAAATGGATGATATAGGGATGATTAAATTTAATAATAAGATGGTGATTGAAAATGGCCAAGGCTAAGTTAAATAAGAAAAAACTAATTCCTTATGTTCTGTTCTTCATTATCTTCTTTGCAATATCATCAGTGGTGATGATAACCTTAAAGAAGGGAATTGAGAAGAAAATGGTGGGATATTATACCTCCAAGATAGCAGAGATAGAGGAGGAATACAGTAAAAAGGAGATTAGTGATAAAAAGACTGAAGAGGAAAAAGAGACTAAAGAGGCCGTCAGGTCCATCAAGGGATTTTCTTCAGAAGAGATAAGGAAGTACCAGCAGGAACTTAAGGAAAGAGTCGCATTGTACGAGAAAAAGTCTGCACTGCTTCGTAAAAATGAGAGAGAAATAGAGGCATTTAAATCAGATGTAGAAAGTCGTAAAAAAGAAATGGAACTGATGAGAAAGAAACTTGATAGTTCGCTGCTGCTAATAAGTAAGGAGCGAATTGACCTTGATAGAGATCTTATTGTTTTCGATGAAAGTGAGAGAAAGAACTTGAAAAGATTAGCCGGTATTTATTCATCTATGGATGCATTAAAGGCGGCAGAGGTCTTAAGCAAGCTTAAGAAGATAACCAGTGCTAAAGTTTTAACTGGCATGCAAGCCAAAAAATCTGCAAAGATTCTTTCAGAATTTGATCCGGCTTATGCAGCTGCAATTAGTGAGAGGATGAAAAGGTTGCAAATTGTGAATCAGGATACAGATGAAACTATTAAAGAGAGAAATGTGAAAAAACTTGCCGCTATTTATCAAAAAATCGAAACGGAAAAAGCGGTATCTATTATAAAGAAGCTTGATTACAAAACTGCTGTCAGCATACTCTCAAAAATGAATGAGAAAAACCTGGCGAAAATATTGGAGTTTGTAGAAACTGACGAGGCATCAAAACTGACTCAGGCGATCAGGGATATACTGAAAAAGGAATTTCAAAAAAATTAATCACAGGATAGAAGGAGCATAAAAATGGATATTGCAACTCCGGCGGGTATAATAATTGGCGCACTTCTGCTAATTGTATCTATCATATTGGGTGGAGGGATGTCAGGGATAGCAGGTTTTATAAATATTCCCTCACTAATGATAGTTGTTGGAGGAACGATAGCTGCAACGCTTGTGAGATATCCTCTGCAGGTAGTTACAGGTCTGGTTTCATTAATCATGAAAACTATCTTTGTAAAAGTGACTGCACCTCAGGCTGAAATGCAGAACTTAATAGAGTATGCAAAACTTGCCAGAAGAGAAGGATTGCTTGCATTAGAAAGTAAAGTTGCAGATATTAAAGATGCTTTTCTATCAAAATCCATTCAATTGCTGGTTGATGGTACAGATGCCGATGGACTTCGTACAATACTTGAGAAGGAGATTGATAATTTGAGAGGCAGGCATTCCAAGGGAAAGGGTGTGCTTGAATCAATGGGGGTCGTGGCTCCGGCATTTGGCATGATGGGGACATTAATTGGATTAGTGTTAATGCTTAGGGAGTTGGATGACCCCTCGAAGATCGGAGTAGGTATGGCCACTGCACTTTTAACTACTTTATACGGTGTTATTGTAGCAAACTTAATATTTCTGCCAATGAGTGGGAAACTTGATGTAAGGTCTAAAGAAGAAACACTGGTCAAAGAGTTAATACTGGAAGGAGTTGTGGCGATACAGTCAGGGGACAATCCAAGTATAGTAGAAGAGAAATTGAAGGGTTTCCTTTCTCCAGCTGAAAGGAAGGATAAGAAAATTGACGAATTAAAAGATAAAATAAGAAATGCTAAATAATGGAAGAAGAACCAAAGAAAGATCCTAACGAATGGGCATTAGCTTATGGCGACATGATTACTCTGTTGATGACGTTCTTTGTACTCATAATTGCTATGAGTTCACCTAAAACAGATGAGGAGCCTGAATTAGTACTTCAAAAAAGCACGGGGACCGGTGAAAACCTGGCGATTGCATCTCTTAAGGAATCAGGGATATTTAAAGATAAGGTAACAAGCAAGTCTAGGACAATGATTGATGCGGATGATCTTCTGCCGCCCATAACTGATCTTGAATTAATAAGAGAAGATATGGTTGTGTTTATGACGGAGAATGAGTTGTTTGACGTTATAGATTTGTTGACGACTAAAGAAGGATTCACTATAAGGATTAAAGCTGATATTCTTTTTGACTCAGGTGACGTTTCTCTAAAAGTAGATTATTTATATTTGTTGGATAAGGTTGCAGAGTTGTTAGCTGTGATTTCAAATAATGTCAGAATTGAGGGACACACAGATGATAGATATAGTGATGATAACAATGCTGGAAGTAAATTGTCCATTGCACGTGCTTCCAGAGTCTGTGACTACATGATAGCAGAGGAGATGCTCTCGTCCTCCAGATTTGGTGTGACCGGGCATGGCAGGTTCAGACCCTTATTCCCGAATACAAATGAGCACAATCGTACACTGAACAGAAGAGTTGAAGTTATTATAAAAGAGATACCAAGAGACGTTTAGGTTCTAAATATGGCTCAGATAAATGTAGAAAAAGCTACGGTGGTAAGGAGGAAGAAAAAAAAGCCGGTTGAGGATGGCGCTTTTGTTGATATGGTTGCCTTTGCCGCACTCATGACTATACTGTTGGCTTTCTTTATAATGTTATCCTCTAATGTTGGGCCTATTAAAGATAAAGATGCAAAAGAGGCAATTGATTCGTTTATACATGCACTGGATAACTATGGTGTAAGCAAAATTGCTTTTGGTAGTAGTGATTCGATATCTAACTTGGAAATGAAACAGGATAATTATGGTGGTAGAAGCAAGAAGCAAAGAGAGATGCTCAAGAACGTTTTTGCTAATACAATTGATAAAAATATTGATATAGAGTATACGCAAAAAGGACATCAACTGGTTTTTCCTACAGAAATAGATTTTATTAATGATGAGTTGGATATGTCATCCGAAAGTAAGATGTATTTAAATAATTTAATAAAAGTAATACGAAACAGGGATTGTCAGGTTGTTGTTGGAGGATATACAAGTGAGGATTTTATTCCAACGGATGACTATCCAACAAGCTGGCAGTTGTCAGCAGAATTTGCATATGCTGTTACAAAGTATTTTAACAATGTAGGCAGGATTGAATATTCTAGACTGACTGCGATTGGGTATGGAAAGCACCAACCATTGTTGGGAGATAAATCAGCATTCAAAACAAGAGCAAACAACAGAATTAACATAATAATTTCTGATTCGTAGGGGAAGAAGGCAATTGATATTGTTGCATTTGACTTGATCGTAAGGTGTTGAAAGTAGATACAAAGGAGACTTATCATCTTTAAGAAAAAGAAAAAGGAAAAGAATGCTGAACCTGATCAGGGTGATGCAAGTGCCGGTGATGCCGTCACGGCAGAAGTTTCTGAAACTGAGGCTGCAGGTGCTGGTGATAAAAGCGCAACAAAGATTGACTTAAAAAATCTGTTGATAATGATAGTTGTGGCCGTCATGTCAGTAGGAAGCGCTTTTATCTTTGTTACAAAGTTTCATTCCTCTAAAGATGTTTATGATACAACTATGGCTCCGGCGTCTGGTTCATCTGGTGATGGTGCAGAAGATGGTAATGGCTTAGACACAGAGAAAGATGGAAAGGCTGAAAAAGTCAAGAGTAAGGATAAGAAAAAGAAGAAAAAAAAGGATAAGAAAAAAGACAAAAAAGAGGGCACTGAAGGAAATAAGGAAGAGAATAATAGTGTACTGGACAAGATATTAGTGCCTCTGGATAGTATTGTTGTCAATATAGGAAAGGTTGATAGCAAGAGATATCTAAGAGTTATCATCAGCCTTGAAGTTAAGAACAGTGAAATAAAAGGAACGATTAAGAAAAATAAGGTTGTTTTCAGAGACAAACTAGTGTCTTTTCTTTCCTCAAAGAACCTGACTGAGCTAAGTGACCGTGCTAATCATCAAAAATTAAGGAGAGAGATAAGAAATCTTTTGAATAGCAAGGTTCTAGAGTCAGATAATGCGATCTCTCAGGTATATTTTTCTGATTTTATTATACAGTAATTATGGAAAACACGGAAAACGCGATACTATCTAGTGATGAAGTTGAAAGTTTGTTGGAATCTTTTCATGAAAGTCAAGGTATTACAGCACAGCCTGATATTATTGAAGAGGCCGACAGCAAGGTAAAATATTATGATTTTAAAAGGCCGAATACAATATCGAGAGAGAAGAAACGAATGTTGTATAAGGTGTTTGAGACGACTGCTTATCAGATAAGTAGAGAAGTTTCTAATTTCTTAAGGGGTACTGCAAAGATAAGTTTGAACTCGATAGACGAATTAAGCTTTGAAATATTCAAAAATACATGTCCGGAACTTATGTTCATTAACACTGTCAGGTTAAAGCCGTTAAAGGGTTTTGGATGTATTGCAATGGACATGGGGTTGAGCCTGTCAATTGTTGAGAAAGCATTTGGAGGTGAGGGAAGAACTCAAAACGAAATAAGGAAGTTGACAGATACAGAGACTACAATTGTTGGCAATGTAGTGAAAGTAATATTAGAGAAAATAGGTAATGCGTGGAAACCATATGATGATATGGAATGGACTGTTTCTGATACTGCAATGGAGCCCAGATACCTTAATATCGCTTCTGAAGCTGATGTTGTTTTGTTAGTTTCCTTTACTTTTAATCTGGAAAGCAGCTTTGGTGAGATGAAATTTTGTGTGCCTGTTTCAAGTGTAGACAAAACATTTGATCATTTCTTTAGTAATAAACAATCAAATACCGTAGAAACTGACAATGAAAGTGCCGACGCGTTAAAAAAACTATCAGGTGGCATAAAACTGTCCGTAGCAGGTGTACTGGACGAAACTGATTTTAAGGTAAATGATATAGTAAATCTGAAAGCAGGAGACGTATTAAGGCTTGACAGTAAGATTACAAATAATCTTAAAGTGGTTGTTGAAGGAAAAAACAAGTATTACGGAAAACTGGGGTTAAACGGTTCAAAGAAGGCTATTCAAATTGTCGGATTATCAAGTGAAGATCATCAATAAATTGGTGGCCAGTCATAACCATTTGAAATAAAAATGTTTATGCTGATTTAAATCTATATTTTTAAGGATAACAATATATACATTACTATTGGTTTTAGTAATTAGTTAATGAAAGGAGATTAGATGGAAGATAAGACAATTGCAGATCAGGAAGAGCCTGTTCTATCAACTGATGATGCAGAGAGCATTAAGTCTGTTAAGTTTTCGCCTTTGGAACCGGTAAAAACTAAAACCGGAGCTGGAGATTCAAAGAATATGGACATGCTGATGGATGTTCATATTCCTGTACTTGTTGAACTTGGAAAGACGGAGATGTTAATGCGTGATGTTATGGCGCTGACACCAGGATCAATAATTGAGCTTGATAGTTTGGCGGGAGAGCCTGTTAAGATATCGGTTCGTGGCAAAGTAATCGCTTTCGGAGAGGTAGTAGTAGTTGATGAAAACTTTGGTGTAAAGATAACCAAAATAGCAGGTGTTTAGGATAACATACTACACCAAGTATGGATAATTTCTTGATCTGGTTTTTTAGTTCATCTTTATTGGGCTAATTCAGAAACCTGGATAATGAAAACTTAATTGAGTTGCCAGCCATTGGCAATTCTGGTTTGCTTGTGTAAAGTTTGTAATCGGCAAATCTAACATAATTCCTCACGGTAATTCCCCGTTTGCTTTCAAACTTCTGCAAAAAACATTTTCTACTCATATTCTAAGCCACACACTAATTCTTGTCTAAGAAAACTACGCTTAGTTTAAAAAGACTACGCGGGATTTTATCTCATCAAACTACAAATGAGTGTTTAGAATAACTTGTTTGTTCCTTCAAACACAATAGTGTGTAAGTCTAGCTGTATCAATGGTATATGGTTTGCCATTTATGTGATTATATTAAAAAATATAATGGTATCTTATTTGCGATCTTGTCATATCAGATTAAATTATACTATTAACTTAAATCTCACCAAAATATGAAGCTTGCTACTCAAAAATCATTTATCAATAGAAATATTTTAAATTCAATTTTCATTCTGGTGTTTTTCCTCATCTGTTTTGCTCTGACTGTTACAGTTATGCAAGGTGATGTTTCTGCAGAAGTTAAAGAAAACGGGCTGTTTAAAGATAGTCCAAATAATGAATCAGTTTTTGGCGGATATGCAGGATATTTTAAAACTGTTAGTACATTGATCATAGTCATAGCAGTGATAGTTGCAACAGCTTATGTGATAAAAAAGAAGTATGGCGTAAGAACAAACATAGGAAGAAGCAGAAGGTTGATAAAGATAGTTGACCATACTCCAATGGGAGTAAAGAAATCACTTTTTTTAGTCAAAGTACCTGGAAAACATTTGATACTTGGTGTCACCAATGACAATATCGGATTGATAACTGAGGTTGCAAATGAAGATATCACAGTTGGTGAGAGTAGTATTGGCGGTGATGAACAAGTTAACAAAAAAGAGTTTCTCGATATCATTAAGAAATCAATGTCGGAGCGGAAACAAAAATGAGATATTTGCTAATAATACTTGTGTTCACTCTGTCATTTGCCGCAGTTATGTTTCTTGGTCACACAGTAGTGGCAGAAGATGCTGCTAGTGATGCCATGAACATGACGGTCAATTTGGGTGATCTCAGTGAGCCAAAGAAGGTTGCCGGTACTGTCAAGGTCCTTTTGATAATGACTTCTTTTGCTTTTTTACCGGGATTATTGATGGTAATGACTTCATTTACCAGGATTATAATAGTTCTGGCATTTGTAAGGAAGGCAATATCATCACAGCAGATGCCTCCAAACCAGATTCTGATAGGTCTTGCAATACTGATAACTTTCTTTGTGATGGCTCCTGTATTCACCCAAATAAACAAAGAGGCAGTCCAGCCTTTCATGAATGAGGAAATTGAGCAGGTAGAGGCCTTTAAACGTGGCGCAGTACCACTAAAAGAATTTATGGCAAAGCAGACCAGGGAGAAAGATATCGCACTTTTTTATAATATTGCGAAATTGGAAAGACCAGAGTCATTGGATGATGTTCCCGCACACATTCTATTACCGGCGTTTGTTGTAAGCGAGTTGAAGACTGCTTTTCAAATGGGTTTTGTCGTCTATCTACCGTTTATTGTCATAGATATGGTTGTAGCAAGTGTATTAACCTCAATGGGTATGTTTATGCTTCCCCCAATGATGATCTCTGTTCCGTTCAAAATTGTTTTATTTGTGCTCATAGACGGTTGGCATCTAATTATTCAATCTTTAGTTTCAAGTATAAGGTAAATTATGGGATATGACATAGTAACTTTTCTAGGTAAGGAAACAGTAACAATTACATTAATTATGATTGCTCCGCTTATTGGAACTGCACTTGTAGTAGGCCTTGCGATAGGAATATTTCAGGCGGTTACAAGTATACAGGAGCAAACTCTGACATTCTTACCGAAGCTATTGGCTGTGTTTGGAGTATTTGCATTCTCATTACCTTGGTTGTTAGACAAATTAACGTCATTTGCAACTCTATTATTAGGCAATCTTTCTAACTATACTTTTTAAAAAATGTTACTAGATCCTCTTAGTTTTCTACCTACGTTTGCATTAGTGTTGATCAGGACGGCCAGTGTGCTTTTCTTTTCGCCAATTTACAGTCAGGCTGGCTTGCCACTAATGATAAAGATAGGATTAGCGTTAGTAATTTCATTTGCAATTTTTCCAATAATCAGTAACTCACAGCCGGCATTACCTGACAATATGATTAACTTTGTTCTTATGGTTTTCAAAGAGCTTGCAGTTGGTTTCTTAATAGGTTATGTGGCGACATTGGCATTTGCAGCATTCGTTATGGGTGGAGGGCTAATTAGTTCTGAAATGGGACTGACTATGGCAGAGTTGGTAGATCCATTAACCGGAGATCGCGTAAGCCCAATTGCACAATTACTTCAAATAGTAGCATTGATTTTGTTTTTTTCAATTAATGGTCATCACTGGCTGATAAACGCACTGGTTCTCAGTTACAAAACTGTACCTATAACGGGATTTATAGAGGTGGGGTTTTCGATGAACAAGATAATGGGCCTGTTCAATGGCTTGTTCATCGCTGCTATTAAGATAGCTGCTCCTATTATGATAGTTCTGGGCCTTACTGTTGTCGTATCAGGGTTTCTAGCCAGGTCCACTCCGGAGATAAACATATTTTTGATCATTTTTCCAATGAAAATTCTTGTTGGTTTTTTGCTTTTAGCCATAATGTTTCCTTTTATTACACGTGCAATACAATATTTATTAGATTTACTGCGTAAAGATATATTTAGCCTGGTAGGAGGGATGTAAACAGTGGCAGCATCAGATGAAGAAAAAACGGAAGCCCCAACGCCCAAAAAGAAAAAAGAGGCGGTTGAAAAGGGGCAGGTAGCTAAGAGCCAGGATGTTAATAGCGCATTGATATTGTTGGCAGGAGTTTTGCTAATGTTATTTTTAGGGGGTTCAATGATGGTACAGTTAAAGGATACGATGGGTATGGTGTGTAAGAATCTTTATTACGAAAATTTCGATGTGGATACTTTTGTAGGTTTGTTGATGGATATATCTTTTAAGAACCTGAAAGGGGTACTGCCAATAATGGGAGGGTTTATGATTGTTGGTGCAATTGCCTCCTACTCACAAATTGGTATCGTTTTTAGTAAAAAGGCACTTATTCCGGATTTTAAAAAATTAAATCCTATATCAGGTGTACAAAAGCTTTTTTCTAAAAGATCGCTGATTAAGACAGCAATGGCCCTCTTAAAGTTATCAGTGATGTGTGGTATCGCATATGTTTCTATAAGAAAAGATATTGAACCGTTGATGGAGTTGGTAAGTATGCGGACGGAAGCAGTCTTTACCTCTGCATCCGGTCTGATATTTGGGATAACTTTGAAGATAACTATTATCTTATTAATCCTTGCTTTACTGGATTTTGTGTATCAGAGATGGCAGCATTCAAAAGATTTGATGATGACGAAGAACGAGGTTAAACAGGAGTCAAAACAGACAGATGGAGATCCTCTAATAAAATCAAGAATTAAGAGTGTTCAGCGTGAAATGTCAAGGAAGAGGATGATGCAGGCGATACCGGAGGCCGATGTGGTAGTTACAAACCCGACACATTATGCCGTAGCCCTTAAATACGATGCTGCCACAATGGATGCACCGAAGGTTATAGGGAAAGGTGTTGATCTTATCGCATTAAAAATAAGGGAAATAGCCGGGAAACATGATATCCCGATAGTAGAGGATAGAGTTCTTGCGCGTGTTTTATATAGTACAGTTGAGATTGATAGTGATGTTCCGCCAAAACTGTATCAGGCAGTTGCAAAGGTGCTTTCATACGTCTATCAATTACGCAATATTGTTGCAAACAGATAATCAATACAATGGAGAAACAGAGTGGCTGAAACAGCAATGAATACACCTGGAGAAAATCGTAAACCGTTATACAAATATAGTGAATTTGGGCTTGCAGTTGGAGTCATGGTGATACTATTTGTACTCATAGTACCGCTGCCTACATTCATGCTGGATATTTTCATTACTGTTAACATATCGCTCTCTTTCCTTGTGCTTCTGGTTACATTGCATGTGAGACGGGCCTTGGAGATTTCTGCATACCCTTCTCTCTTGCTGTTTCTTACACTATTTAGACTTGCACTTAATGTTGCGTCCACACGTCTTATACTTATGAATGCTGAGGCTGGCCAGGTTATTGCTTCATTTGGTAATTTTGTTGTAGGTGGTAATGTAGTAATTGGGTTGGTAATTTTTATAATACTAACAGTTATTCAGTTTATCGTAATTACAAAAGGTTCAACAAGAGTATCTGAAGTATCTGCCAGATTTACATTAGATGCTATGCCTGGTAAGCAGATGAGTATCGATGCTGACCTGAACTCAGGCGCCATTACTGAGGATGAAGCAAAAATCAGGCGTACCGATATTTCACAGGAAGCTGAATTTTATGGTTCAATGGATGGTGCAAGTAAATTCGTAAGCGGTGATGCTATTGCGGGAATAGTTATTACAATAATAAACATCGCAGGTGGTATTGTGATAGGGACGATGATGCAAGGTATGAAAATTAATGAAGCATTGTCCACTTACACTCTTTTGACAGTTGGTGATGGATTAGTAACACAGATCCCCTCTCTTATCAATGCTATCTCTGCCGCCTTACTTATTACAAAATCAACGTCTAAGTCCAGTTTGGGTAAAGACTTGTCCTCTCAGCTGTTGACTGTTCCAAAAGCATTAGGTATGGCGTCTGGAATACTGTTTATTTTTGGTCTAATTCCCGGGATGCCTAAAATTCCTTTCTTTTTAATGTCAGCTCTCTTCGGCTTTCTTTTCACAATTACCTTAAAGGGATCACCCATTAGAGGTAAGTCAAAAACAAGTACTGAAAAAGAGGCAACCGAGGAGAAAGCAAAGCAATTGACCGCACCGGAGGAGGAGTTTGAGAATCTACTACAGGTTGACAGAATGGGAATAGAAGTCGGGTATAAGTTAGTTCCAATGGTAGACCCAAAGAAAGCAGGGGGAGTGTTAAGTCGGATAAATTCACTCAGAAAACAGCTTGCCAGGGATATAGGGATAATAATTCCGCCGATACGTTTAAGGGACAACCTGCAACTTCCTTCAAATGGATATAGTATTAAAATTAAAGGACAGGTAGTTGATAAAGGCGAATTGATGCCAGATAGTTTTCTTGCTTTAGGTGACGATGAAACAGATCCAATTGATGGGGTCAAGACAACTGATCCGGCGTACGGCTTGCCTGGTGTGTGGATAACAGAGTCAAAGAAGGAGTCTGCAGAGGCGATGGGTTATACTGTAATTGACCCTACTTCAGTATTGGTTACACATTTGACTGAGGTAATTAAAACTCATGCGTATGAAATAATCACCAGAGAAGATATTCAAAAATTAATTGAAACAACGAAAAAGGATTCTCCAACACTGGTTAACGAATTAACACCAGCTGTTCTAACGCTGGGTGTTGTACAGGAAGTAGTAAAGAACTTATTAAGAGAGAAAATTTCTGTTAAAGACTTTGTGACCATACTGGAAACGCTTATAGATCATGCACCGACTACTAAGGATCCTGAGGCTCTTACTGAGTTTGTAAGACAGAGACTTTGCAGGACATTATGCGGTCAGTATCAGAGTGAATCTAATAAACTCAGTACCATTTCCTTTGAACCGGGGCTTGAGCAGGAGATTATAAACTCTGTTCATGATATGGGGAACAAGTCTGTACTGGCTTTGGAGCCTAGTTATGCACAGAAAATTATTGATGCGATTGTTGAAACTGTCAGGAATGCCAGTATAACAGGCAACAGTGCAGTACTCCTGACATCTTCTTCACTAAGGAATCACATCAGGAAATTAACCGAGACGTCAATACCATATTTACCGGTATTGTCGTATAAAGAAATTGCACCGGGGGTTCAGATCGAATCTCTCGGTATTGTGAGTTTGACTAATGAGAATTAAATCATTTATTGCCGCTACGGTACAAGAAGCGTTAAAAAGCGTAAAAAGAGAAATGGGCGATGCTTCCATAATCCTCGAAACGAGAAATATAGAGGAAGGAGACATTAAGAGCAAGTCTGGCCAGACGCTGGTAGAGGTTGTTGCAGCTGAAAACGGTAATGGTCAGAACTCAAACCAGAATAAGGAGCAGGGGAGTGATCAGGAATTGCAAGGTGAGAGCACTGATTTAGATTTAAAGTCTCCGGAGCAAGATCTGTCCGACACTTCTGAGTCAGATTTGCAGCAGTCGGAACATTCTCCATCAGCTACTGAACATAAAGATATTTCTGAGGATCATATGGACAATGTCGAATCATCAGATTATATACAATCAGATAAGTTGTCTGAACCATCAGAGTCAACTCCTGCAGAAAGTTCGGAGGATTTCTCCATTATGTCACAGTCCGGTAAAATCAAGCAGGTATCAAAATGGATTGTAGATAACAAGGTTGAGAACCCTACTCCACGCGTAGGTCATAATACAAATAATAATGGTGATAATAATAGGTTGTTATCGTCGGTACTGAATCACCCGGAAGTTGCACAATCAGGATGGTCTCCTTCAGAGAAATATTCATCTGAGGAGAAACATACGAGTTCTCCTTGTAGCCCGGAAGACAATGCAACTCTATCAGATCTCTTACTTGCCGAGGATTTGATAGAAATAGCAGGCTATAGTGCAGATGAAGTCTCACCTGCTTTCGATCATCCACAAAGTACAGATTCTAATGTAGAATGGTCCGAATTAAGTAAAAAATTGTTCAATCAACTTCTTCTTCAACAGGTTGAAGAAGAACATTCGAGGCTTTTAATTGATGAGGCCTTGTGTCGTTTAAGTAAAGATGAGTGTGATAAGATGGAATTGCATAGTCAGCAGTTAAGGGAAAGCATTATTCATAAAATCAAAATACCTGATTCATTATCAAATAATCAGGATCAATGTAAGACTAGGGTCTTTATTGGTGCAGCAGGTACAGGGAAAACAACGACTATTTTGAAGCTAGCCTACGAGACGAAAAAAACGTCGGGAGAGGAAATATTATTAATAAGTATCAGAGGCCATTCTGCAGAAAAGCTTAAGAAAACTGCAGACAGAATTGGTGCGACTCTCATGACGGTCACTTCGCACAGGGAGCTAAGAGAGGTTATAGAAAACAACGAGGGGTCATCACATATCTTTATAGATACTCCTGGAATAGGTTATCGTGATGACAATGCATTATCCGGTCTTAAAGGGTTCATAGATGAAATACCGAATAAAGAGACTCATCTTGTTGTAAGTGCGGCAACGAGGTATGCAGACATTATTAACATTGTAAACAAATTTACTCTGTTTACTCTTGATAGATTACACTTTACCAAGGTTGATGAGACTTCTTTGTATGGGACAATATTCAGCGTTGCAATGGAAACACAGATTCCTCTTTCCTGCATTTCTGATGGTCAGGAGGTCCCGGAAGATCTTAGACCGGTGACTGCAGAGTTGATTGCAGATATGGTACTGAAAGTCTAAGTATTTCGGTACTAATATTGTGGGATAGAGTAAGAGATGAATAGAAATTATTATAAATAACAATTTTAAACGGAATTGTCATGATAAAACAGCAAATTGCAGTGATGGGGTTTAAGTTCAGCATATATATAGCTGTAATTGTATTTTTTGCTTCATGTATTATCGGGTATGGAGCAAATTTGGCGACTGAAACACTCATTCAGAAGGCTGTCATAGCAGGTTGTCTGACTGGCTTGACTGCTTTTGTTTTGGTGAAAATGCTGGTGAAATATATAC
The DNA here is from genome assembly GCA_964437425.1 of uncultured Candidatus Scalindua sp. GTDB lineage: Bacteria > Planctomycetota > Brocadiia > Brocadiales > Scalinduaceae > Scalindua. Next base: position 10,654 of record CAYTGO010000028.1, on the reverse strand, counting down.
CGGATAATATTGGTATGGATAAGGGTGAGAATAACCAGTGAGTGATGATAACTCCATTGAGAAGATAGATAATAGCAATATTTTGAATTTTGCTAAATTAACATTATGTGGTGATTTGAAGAGATTATAAAGCCGTTTGGCAATTAAATAATGAGACAGTTTGTGGGGAAACTACAATGCAAACAGACATTGCTGTAAAACAGAATAAGCAAAAGAAATATGGTGCCGTAAATAATAGCAAGCGTGATAAGTTTATTATGGACTATCTCCCTCTTGTTAAGTATGTCGTGGGGAAGTTTATGATGTATCTACCATCTCACATTGATCAGGAAGACCTGTTTGAGTCCGGGATCCTGGGGTTAATAGAGGCTGCAGAAAGGTTTGATGATTCTAAAAATGTAAAGTTTAAGACGTATGCATTTCACAGAATCAGGGGCGCTGTTCTAGATTATCTTCGACTACAGGATTGGGTGCCTCGTTCAGTGAGAGAGAAGGATAATTTAATCAAAGACGCCTATAACACTCTCGAACAGGAACTAAACAGAGCTCCTCATACCGAAGAGATAGCTGAGGCAATGGGCATTAGTTGCAGTGAATTGGATAAGCTGTTGGTAGATATAAATATGTGTTCCATGCTATATCTTGAGGATATTAGTTTTGGTGGTGATGATGATTCAAAAGTAAAGGCTAGCGAAATCATAAAGGATAAAAAAACCAGTGGGCCTTTAAGTAATCTTGAATCACAGGAAGAGCAAGAAGTATTAGAACGTGCTATTACAGAACTACCCCAAAAAGAAAAGCTAGTTATTACTCTCTATTATTATGAGGATATGCTTCTGAGGGAAATTGCAGAAGTAATGAATTTGTCAGAATCGAGAGTATCACAATTACATCATAGAGCATTGATGTCGATTAGAGCAAAGGCACATAAGACAAAGACTAAGCAGGAAGAGGGATCATCAGTATGAAAAAATACTATTTTATTGTTATAGTTTAATCAAATAAATATTTTTACCGATTTTGGCAAAAAATTATTAACTCACTGTAAATCAGTTTAGACTGATGTGTCTTTACGGTGAACTATTAATTTTAGACTCGTCTAGGTTAGGTTGTAATGCTTAAGCTCTAAAATATGTGAGAATCTGTCATGAGTGATAATATTCGATCAATCGGTTTTGTGCCGCAAATAAACAGGGTAAATCTGAATAGAAAAACTGGTGATAAAAAAGATAAGAAAGAAAATAAAAAGGATTTCTCGGAGCATATGTCTGATAGTGAAGATGACATAAAGGGCAGGGGGCGCAAACAGGCAAGAGAAGACAACGAAAACAGTGAGCACAATAATCAACACGACGGAAACACTTTACACGAACAAAAAGATGATGATATTGACGACAGCTGTGGAAGTCTTTTAGATGCAGAGCTATGAGTAAACAATATGTAGCAGTTGATAAAAATACATTAGTTGAAGATAAGACAGTTGGGTGTGATTTATATCTAAAAAGCTATGTTAATAGAATTTCCAGATACATTCTGTTTTGTCGCGGAGATGAGCAATTTGGGCAAGATAGAAAGGGATCACTGATTGAAAGAGATGTAGAAAAACTCTACATTGTTTCTGATGATTACGAGAAATTCTTTAAATATCAGGAGCAAAACCTATCTGATATTATTTCAAGTGATAATTTAAGCTTTCAGGAAAAATCTCACACTGTTTACAATGTTGCCAAAAGCTTGACTAAAGATATTCTGCAAGATATTGGTTCTCCAAAAGCTAATTTAGGTAGAGCGAGGAACTGGGTCAAGCATACAATAAACTTTATACTTAATGATGAGAATGCGTTCTCTGGCCTGATAAGTATGACTTCTCATGATTACTATACGTATACACATTCAATAAACTTGTCGGTGTTTGGTTTGCTTTTTGGTAAGCATCTTTGTCTGGACCCGGAAGAGATGAATACTTTTGGAACAGGTATGTTGCTGCATGATGTTGGTAAGGTTGACATTCCGTTAGAAATTCTCAATAAACCTGGCAAATTGAGTAATGAAGAGTTAGATATTATAAAACGCCACCCTGAAAAGGGGCATGAGCTTTTGAAGAACAGGGACAGCATGGACGAGAAAACTTTGATTCCAGTCCTACAGCATCATGAAAATTTTGACGGTACAGGATACCCATATGGCATTGGTGGTAATGAAATAGATCTTTATGGAAAGCTTGCCAGGATAGTTGACGTTTATGATGCAATAACATCAAGTAGATGTTATGCCGATAGAATGAATCCATTTGCAGCGCTAAAAGAGATGAGGGAATGCATGATAAACTGTTTTGATACGGAATTATTTCAGGAATTTATAAATTTTTTAGGGCCAGGAAGTGCTGGTATTATTAAAGAGCGTAGCGATGCAGTATGTCTGAATACGTGATTTATGGACATAACGACATGTGGAGCATGATGAATGAATGATTTTTTACCCATCACACTGAATAGCTTAAAAACAGACACAAGAATTGGTTGTGATATATACCTGCTTGTACGTAACAATGGATCTAGCAGATATATATTATATTGCAAAAGTGATACAGCATTTGATGGCGAACAAAAGGAGATGCTGGTAAGAAAGAATATAAATAAGCTTTTTATCGGGAAGGATGATCAGCAAAAATATTCTGAATATCTTGAATCAAATCTTCAAAATATATTAGCAGATGAAAGAATAGAACCAGAAGAAAAAGCACAGATAGTTTACGGTACTGCAACAAATATGCTGCAGGATGTATTTAAAGAACCAAGATTTAAGAATATTGAGAGATCCAAAACGTTTGCATACAACATGGTTGACTATATACTCAGGGATGGAAGAGCAGCATATAATCTGCTTAAAATTACATCTCACGATTACTATACATATACGCATTCAGTCAATGTTGCAACTATTGGATCACTGTTTGCAAAAAGTATTGGCTTGAGCGAAAAGGATATGAAGACGTTCTGTACCGGCATGCTTCTCCATGACCTTGGCAAAACAAAGATTGACTCTGATATTCTCAATAAAGAGGGAACATTAACAGACAGCGAGTTTTCAGAGGTAAGAAGGCATCCTGAAATGGGCGTGGCAGTATTAAGAGAGTCTGGCGATTGCTTAAACGAGGAGTACTCAATAATAATGCAGCATCATGAAAATTGTGATGGAAGTGGTTATCCACTTGGTCTTAAGAAAGAAGATATACACTATAGTTCCAGGATAGTTCGTATAATTGACATCTACGATGCCTTAACAACGCAAAGATCATATTCGGCACCTCAAAGGCCTTTTAACTCATTGAAAGTAATGAGAGACGAAATGTACAACGCTGTTGACCCTGCCATGCTGAAGAGCTTTATAAGGTTCCTGGGTGGGCAAGGAAGATAGCTTCTGTTCTACTTAATATAGTAGCTCAACAAGCCAGTATCTTTTATATTCTCCACATCAATACCTCTAACCTAACAGAATTCCTGGTTGAAATATTCGAGACATCTTCGAATTGAAAGCATTTCAAAAGGTAATTTTTTCCCATGATCTTTTAGAGTTTTATCCATTCGACTGCTATAGCTTTGATTCCTCAACAATGTCTAATTTCTCGGAAATTGCACGTGCAATGACATTGTTCAAGATTCAAGTCTACAATAGGGAAATAATTAACAACAGTAAGAGAAAAAAATGGAATTTTTTAACAATTATACAACTTCAATATGTTCTTTAGATTCATGACAGGATTTTAATTTAATCCTAAGTTGTAGTTTCTACGTGCCTTATGTTTGATTAAAAAAATAATGTTGTTTGTTATAGAATTGGGCACAAAG
>CAYTGO010000028.1:5067-6706 GCA_964437425.1 uncultured Candidatus Scalindua sp. | reverse complement strand
TGCCTTATGTTTGATTAAAAAAATAATGTTGTTTGTTATAGAATTGGGCACAAAGGTTGCTTATTTCGTATGGTGAAAATAGAGTCTTTAAGATGCAAAAAGCTAGTTTGACAAAAAGTTATCACTTATATTCGTTCGTCTTTTCATGGATTTTATGAGTAGGTAAAAATGGGAAAACTAAAAAGAAGAAATCTGCTATTGCATAACAAAATAAGTATTAAATCGGATCGCAGTAAAGAGAATATTGCATTAGCTGATCTGGTTACAATCTTTAATGATGAGGCTTACAAGATTTGTAGAAACAGACAAATGGCAAAGCTGATCGCTTTAAAAACACTACAGGAATATGTGAAGAGAAACACTAACGATATAAAGATAATTTTGTAATAAGTAGAAAGGGGTGGTAATTATGTTAACTATGTCAGATAGAAAAAAAACGGTAGCAAATACGGGTAAGAAACACGGCAGCATACGTATAAGTAATGCATCTCTTAATAGCAGAATAAATGAAGAGGCAATTGGTATAGCATTGACTTCTGTATTTAAGTCCGAAAAAGTGTTTACCCTGGTTAGTAGCTTGATAACTAACATAATAAAGGCTAAATACTCTTCATTAATGCTAACAGATGGAGATACGCTGCACATAAAACACTCTAATCACCTTCCGGAAGGCGTAGAGGAAGGATGTGGAGTAAAGGTGGGTGAGGGTATATCAGGATGGGCAGCACTAACAGGAGTAAATGTGCTTGTGAAGAATATAGAAACTGATACAAGGTTTGCGAAGAAAAATAGCTTAAGATATTCGAGTAAATCGTTTATGTCTGTACCTTTGCTTGTTAGTGGAAAGGTTATAGGCGTTATAAATGTTAATGATAAAATGGATGGTGAGGTATTTAGTGAAAACGATCTGAATGCTCTTAAGATTATTTCTCGCTATTCTGCTATTGCTATTAGAAATTCAACATTAATAGAGAAGACTAAGAAAAAATCTATTGTTCAGCAACTCGATGAAAATTATTACGATAAAAAAGATAAGTATCTTCCGGTTACACTGAAAAGTCTTAAGATAGGCCCTTTTCACAAAAGTGAGTTATATCTGAAGAACAGTGCCAAGGGTGAACATAATTATGTTTTATACTGGAAGGGTGGAGATAGATTATTTATTAACGATAAAAGAGAAGAATTCATAAGGAAAAATATTAATAAACTTTATGTTCCAAAGAACGGCAGGAAACAATATTTGCGTTTTATGGAATCCAATCTGGATAGAGTTGTTGGGCATGATGAAACCTGCTCAAAAGAGAAGCTAAGCATTGCCAAAGACGTTGCTGTTAACATTGTCAGCGATTTAAGTTCTGTACCTGACGAAATATGTAATATCGAAAGAGCCAAGCAATGGATAAGTAGTATAATGGGGCTTGTTCGTAATTCCAGGGATAATTACATAGATATGGATGACTCGAAGGAAAATGATCATTATTTATATGGTCATTCCATAAACGTTACAATGCTTAGTCTGATTTTTGCACACCACATAGGTTTGAATGTAGAAGAAATATCAGAGTTAGGATTGGGTCTGTTCCTTCAGGATATAGGCATGAAAGATGTAGATCCTCTGATCATTAATAAACCCACAAAA
>CAYTGO010000028.1:1916-4967 GCA_964437425.1 uncultured Candidatus Scalindua sp. | reverse complement strand
TCAGGATATAGGCATGAAAGATGTAGATCCTCTGATCATTAATAAACCCACAAAATTAAATAATGAAGAGTATTCTATGATCAAAAAGCACTCGGAGATAGGTTTTCATATGTTGCAGGAAACCGGACAAGTGTCTCAGGAGTCCAGTATGCTTGCGTTGCTTCATCACGAAAACTTTGATGGTAGTGGCTATCCTCATGGACTGAAAGAGAACGATATTAGTTTGTATGGCAGGATTTCACGCGTTGTTGATGTATATAGTGCCATTACGTCTGACAGGCCGTACGCAAATGCGAGGACATCTGATGAAGCTTGTGCGATAATGAAAGAAAGAATGAAAGGTTTATTTGATACAGAAGTATTGGGTGATTTCATAAATTTTGTAAAATCAGCCAACGTTTTGAAAAAGCCGGAAGCTGCAGGATCATTATAAAGACAGTGAATAGCAGTATTAATTCTAGAACTGCAATTCACTCTGATTCTCCTATATGCATTTTTTGCACATACGTGCATTAAATACGGATGAATTAGTTATGGTAGTAAATGTTGAGCAGGCGTGAACGGAAATCGTAAGAACAATCCCGGAATCAGATGTAAGACTGGTTAGTTTTTGTGTCACTTGTTTTCGTTTAGAACTTGTTTTCCCAACATGACAATAAATTTTTTAATTAATACGTTGTCATAATCGTCCTGGAATTTACTGAGAAGCTTAAACGCTTCAAACGGGGAAAATGCTTTTTTATAAGGTCGCTCAGTAGTCAAGGCATCGTAAAAATCTACAATCGCTCCAATTCTTCCATTTATATGGATCTGATCTCCTTTTAATTTGTGTGGATACCCATTTCCGGACACCTTTTCATGATGTTGAAGTATCGTGAATAGAGCGTTTTTCGGTATCTCTGTATCGCTGCTTTTCAATATATCTCTTGCTGCCGTGACATGGCTCTGTACTTCCTTGAACTCATCTTCAGTCAGTTTACCAGGCTTATTCAAAACACGTAGATCGATCGTGCATTTGCCCAGATCGTGCAATAGCGCTCCTAATCCCAGTTCCATGAGATCGGGGTCTTTTTTTAATTTCAACTCTGTTCCTAATCCAATACACAAACTACAGACATTTAATGAATGTGTATACGTATAATAATCATGTGTGGTGATTTTTAGCAGGCTGGAGAAGTTGCTCTGATTTTCCAGTATTGTCTCTGTTAATGTCTCTACAAGTTCACCTGCTTTCCCGATTGTGTCCCCACTCCTTGGGTCTTCAAGAATATCCTTAATAACGAATTTAGAGTTTTCACGCAAAATACTGAACTGTAGATCCGATGAGTTTCCTGATGATTTAGTAAGTTCCAATGAAAGATTGTTTATATATTCCTTGTACAACGGTATATCTTCCTTGTGGATTGCAATTGCAGTTTGTGTGTTATGAATATCTTTCGGTACAATGTTTGACAGATTATTCTTCTGATCAGGGCCAACGAGGAGCTCAACATCAAGATCTGATTTATTGTAAACATTAAAATTAATTCTTGAACCAGGTAATAGATTTCCTTTTTCTATAGGATAGAAATTAAGATATGTTTTATAGTATTTCTCTATGTTTTCCGGATTGTCAAATGGGGCCGTAAAACATTCGTTTTGGGTATTTGTACTGTTTTTGCTCTCATTTGAAAGGCAATAGCCATCAACCTTCTCTCTGTCATCTTCTGAGACAAAAATTGTCCTCACTTTGTTTTCCGCCAGGTTATTCAGCGTCTCTTCAGTGAAGGGAAGGTCTTGCTTGCGGAACAGGACGAAGTTGTCGCTTGTTTGAATAAAGATGTCAAAATCAAGTATAGTATTTACCTTCAGATCGTTTGTAGCAACAGGTATATATTTCACAGTATTCGTAACCATTTTATTTTTCTTGTTTGTATTCCAAAATTGTTAAAAGAGACAAGACTTCAGGGCTTTTACCACATGCTTTCTATATGTAAATTTCCCATATGATTATTATCGTCATTATTTAGCAGAAATTAAGTTAATATATTTATTTAATTGCTGTCAGAGTGTTGTTTAAGGATTGACGGAAATCGCTAGCAGACACTAAGTCCTTATAGTGGACAATTAAGGCGGAATAGTTCGTCAAAGATATGGCACAGATGTGATATAATATAGCACGAAATACATCAGAATATCATGCTCGTAGCGCTTACAATATGTCGTGATTGGGTTTGTAAAGGAAGGTGCGGGTAGAAAGGCCTGTTGGCGTGGTAAGGCTATATGCTAAGTTCAGACGTCATTAATGTAAAACATCAATAAATCTGGGAGTACGACTTTCCTGGTTTCTCATTGATCTCTGTGCTCTCATTCTTTTGTTAAGTCCGCCAAGCTTGGTTTTCGTACTTTTCACTGAAGAATGTAACTGAGAAATGCTATCCTGATCGTAATTTTGTATTTTGATTATTACAGATTGTAATTGATTCAATAAAGAATATAGGCGTTTGTCTTGTATAAGACGATTATTATTTGTCCTTAATTCTTCGTATGCTTTTATATTAAGTTTGTCTAAGCGCTTTATTTCCTCAATATAATTTTCTTTATCAGTTGTTATTATATTAAGTTTTTCTATGTTATTGGACTGTATCGCCTCTTCCTGCTGTTCTGTTAACTTCAGAATTTTTTCGTAATACTCCAGCTTGCGGGTTAAATAAGAAATCATTTCATCTCTATTGGCGGTGTTCAGGTCTCTCATAGTATTTAGCCTGAGATATCAAGATTATTAACGACATGATCCTGGCTTTTTGCATCTATCTCTTTATTATCCTTTATGCTGTCCCATGATTCTCTTAAATCCGACAGAACCTTTATTGCATTGTCTAACGATTTTGTATTCAGTTTTGAATTGGCATTCGATATTTCACGCAGTACAAAGTTGTACAAGTTTGCTAATGAAACGGCAATTTCGCCTCCTTTGTCCTTATCCAGTGTTGTTAATAGTTCATGAATAATATCGCTAGCCTTGTCCAGTGAATGGCCTTTTGCTTCGTATTGTTTCTCTGCAATTTCATC
>CAYTGO010000028.1:0-1816 GCA_964437425.1 uncultured Candidatus Scalindua sp. | reverse complement strand
TAGCCTTGTCCAGTGAATGGCCTTTTGCTTCGTATTGTTTCTCTGCAATTTCATCTTTAGCTTTATTGAGTAGAGCAATCGCTCTATCATATAATAATATAACCAGGCCGATCGGGCTAGCCGTATCTACTTGCTGTTTTTTGTATGATTTTGTCTGTGACGTATCCATTCAATTACCTCATTATAAATTTAGAAAAGTTCCTCGTGCAGGCTCCTTGATATATGCATCCTTTCAATCTCATGAGAGTATTCACTAATCAGTCTATCCATTTCAGGCTTATTAATCGAATTAGCCTTTTCAATGTCATCTGTAGTGGCATACATGCTATACCAGCAAAGAAAATTCTGCTTTTCTATCTCTTTGTCTGATATCATATTGTTAGTTTCTTCCTTTTGCATGGTTTTATATTAAGCAATATTTGTGCCAAAAGCTGGTTAGTTGGCAAGGCAATAAGTCTTTATAATGAAAGATGTTACATCATGATGCTATATGTGCATTTACTCTTTATGAAATTTAGTGATTAAATTTTGTACAAATTGGCTATATTTAGCCATTTTGACACATCAGTTATATTTCTTACCATTATCCGGTAAGTATAAAAAGAGGTAAATGTTATATTTCCAACCCGAATCAAATTATTCTCCGGTGTACAATTAAATTGCTTGTTCACTGTTTTAGAAACTATCTCTTGGCGAGTTGGCCTAGCTGTTGTGCCATGAAAGAACTTACAGATTGAAGCTTTGAAAGATTTAATTCCAATGCAACAAATGTTTTATTGAGTTTTAATGTCTCCATCGCCAGTCGACGTTCGCTGGCCAGGATAGATTCCTGCATATTGTCAATTATATCCTGAAGACCATCCATTCTGATGGTGAGCAACCCATCAAATTGGTCTGTAATAGAATCTACGTCGTTAAACATCAACTCACCTACTCCCATTGTAAGCTTAACATTGCCCTTTGAGCCTGTAGTAGTAGAAGTAACTTTAATTGTAAGGTCCTCAATACTTGTTGATGATGAGGTATCAGGAGGGGCGTCTCCTCTAAGGACTTGCCCGGTACCGGTAGCTGCTTCACCATTTATTGTACCGGCTACATCTACTCCGACGTAAGTGCCTTCTGTTCCCAGGAGGTCATTCGTTTCAACTGTTGTGAAACCGTAACCGCTTCCATAATTATCATGTGTAAGGACAAGATTATCACTTCCATCTTTAGATGCTGTAATTTCCATTGCATATCTTCCGGTAACACCGCCGGTATTTGATGTCAGCACTGTGCCGAAGTCCAGGCTGCCTGGCTCTGTTATAGTAAGTGATATTTGACTGTCTCCACTGGTAACATCTGTTAATACAATATTTCCGGAAGCATTGATAGTGGCTGATACGGTATTCTCAAAGGAACTTTCTATAGCAGAGAGAAAATTCTGAACTGTGCCGGTAGAGACGTCGCTGATAGTATATGAATCACTTATAGCAAGCCCTGTCCTGGTGGTTCCGGTAAAAGAGATTATATCATCATCTGCCAGGTCATTTGCATCTCCGCCTGTATCAATCGTGTTGAATACGGTGCTGGCTGTTATTAATCCTCCTCCGGCACCGGAGGTTTTTGAATTTGCCACACTTCCTACAAGGGTCTGAGTGCGCTCAGTAGCAAGCTCTGAATTGATTGCATTTACAATATTATCGATAGAACTGCCGTTCTCCGTGGCATCTCCGTCAAGATTTATCGTTGCAACCCTGGTGGAGGCAGTGTCTGTAATGGTCAATGTGTCAGTAAGGCCGGCACCGATTCCATTGGTAAGAACTATTGATCCCGT
>CAYTGO010000027.1:37367-39682 GCA_964437425.1 uncultured Candidatus Scalindua sp. | reverse complement strand
AAAACAGTTGAAAGCCTTTTGCCATTCTGGTATAAGGTGTGACGTTATATCAAGCTGTTATAAGAGTGGCAGGATAAGGCACACTTGACCAGCCATATTAACACCAGATTCTAACTTTCTAACAAAATATCCGGGATATCAATATGCGCGTAGCAATGTATTACAATAACAGTGACATTAGAGTGGAAGAGATGCCAACTCCGAAGATTGGTAAAGGCGAGGTACTGTTTAAATCAATGGCCTGTGGTATCTGCGGCAGTGACGTAATGGAATGGTATCGTATCCACAAAGCACCACTTGTACTGGGACACGAAGCAACCGGTGAGATTGTTGAAGTAGGAGAGGATGTTAAACGGTTCAAAAAGGGAGACAGGGTCTTTGTATCGCACCACGTTCCCTGTAATACGTGTCATTACTGTTTAAATGGCCACCACACTGTTTGCGACTCCTTGCGCACAACAAACTTTGATCCCGGCGGTTTTGCTGAGTATATACGTGTACCGGAAATCAATGTAGACAGAGGAATCTCTATTCTTCCTGATAATATGTCACTGGAAGATGGAACGTTCATTGAACCATTGGCTTGTGTAGTTCGGGGACAGAGAGTAGCTCGTATTGAACCGGGCCAGACTGTCGTTGTTATCGGCAGTGGAATGTCAGGGCTTCTTCACATTTTACTCGCTAAATCACTGGGAGCCGGAAAGATAATTGCTACTGACATAAGTGAATTTCGTATGGAGATGGCAAAGAAGTTTGGAGCGGATTCTGTCATCTCTGCCCATGAAGACCTGCCTTCACATCTACTCAAAGTGAACAACAACAGGCTTGCTGATCGTGTGATATTAACAGCCGGAGCAGACTCCGCTTTAGATACCGCTATGAAATCTGTAGACCGTGCAGGTACTATCCTTTACTTTGCACCGGGCGGTCCGGAGACTACTCTTAACGTACCGTTTAATGAGTTCTGGAAAAACTGTGTTACCTTAGTGCCAACGTACGGCGCCAGCCCACTTGACATAGAGGTAGCAATTGAGTTGATCAGTTCTCAGCGTGTTCCGGTGCAGGAGATGATTACTCATCGTTTAGGCCTGTCAGAAGCGGTAAAGGGCTTTAAGCTGGTTACCGAGGCCAAAGAGTCTGTAAAAGTGATCATCGAGCCTCATAAATGAGTCTCTGCTGTCAAAACAGAATCTTCAGATTTTCAATTAAATTCTTCCCAAAAAACAGATGAAACACGTTCGCTTATCTGCTGACAAGATTAAAGATAACCTGCGTACAGATATAATAGGCAGAGAGATAGTTACGCTTGAGCGTACCGAATCTACAATGGACGTTGCAAAGAAGATGCTCAAAGATGGTGCTATTGAGGGAACCACTATCTTTGTTGAAGAGCAGACCCAGGGAAGAGGACGGTCAGGGAAAGAGTGGTATTGCAAGAGCGGGAAAGGCTTGTTACTGACTGTTGTCTTAAGGCCGGTAATCCAACCGGAGAATTCGTATCTCCTGATGGTTATTACTGCAGTAGCTATCGTACAAACTATCAGGGACATGTTCAAATTACCTGTTGATATTGACTGGCCTAATGATCTTGTAATTAATAACAAGAAATTGGGCGGAATAATTGTAGAGACACAGGACCATACCGAACAGTTAAGAGACTATATTGTAGGAATCGGAATAAATGTCAATTCAAAGAAGCATGAACTTCCTGAACAGATTGATCAACCGGCAACATCTCTTGCTATTGAAAAAGAGACACTTATAGATCGCACCAATTTTGCGAAGGCACTGCTGCAAAACCTGGATTCATGGTACTTAATCTTAAAGGATGAACGCTACGAATATATTGTGGAGAAATGGCAGGAGTTCTGTGTGAACATAGGAAGAAGGGTCAACGTTCGTAATGCCAATAAAGAGTATACAGGAATTTTTCTGGGAATTTCTAATATCGGAGAGTTGAAACTATTATTGGATAATGGACGTGAGAAAAAGTTCAAGGTTGAACATACTATTATGAATCACCATCCACCATCTGGTGTTGTATCCTCGTAGTCTATTACACCCTCATCAAGCTTCTTTTCTACACGTTCCAACTTCGTCTCCAATTTATTAATCTGTTTTGTCAGATCTTTATAGACTATGAAACCGAGAATCAGCAATAAGACTGTGTATACAATTACAAATGCAGTTGCGGGGCTATCTTTTTGTGTTGCTTTACGAGATTTGGCATGATGAGCATAGACATCCTTACCCAAAACAGCTTTACGATTTGCCTCTGATATGTCACTGGCTTCAAAAGCTTCTTCTTCCTTCTG
>CAYTGO010000027.1:31481-37267 GCA_964437425.1 uncultured Candidatus Scalindua sp. | reverse complement strand
CGCTCTTCTTATCTTCAGTGCCCTCTTCTTTATCATCCTTCTTTAACCACTCAAATGGATCCGACCCAAGTACATTTTTTTTTGCCACAAATCTTTCCTTTTAGCAACAAATATCACCAAAATTCTATAATCTACAAACGAATACTGTTGGTTTAATCTACGGGTTGAAATTGTATTACAGGGAAGCACGCTCTCTGGATATTTGCATCGCCCATCAGGGATGCTATTTCTTTTTCTTCATGGACATTATCTCTTTGGTTAACGTCTCGTAATCTTGAGCGCCATTAGAATCCGGAGCGTATACTGTAACCGGCACACCGTGACTTGTTGATTCTGAAAGCTTAATATTTTTTCTAATGGTCGTTTTAAATACCTTATCTGAAAAATATTCTTTGATCTTATCAAGCACTGCCTGCCCCAGCTTTGTCCTGCTATCATGCATACAAGGTATTATTCCTGTGATCTCTAACTTGCTGTTCAGCCGTTTCTTGATAACATCAAAAGTTTGTATCAGCTTACTTACGCCCTGCAGAGCAAAGAACTCAGTCTGAAGAGGAATAAAAATTTCGTTGGCAATAGTAAGTGCGTTCAGGGTTAGAAGGCCTAAAGACGGTGGACAGTCAATTAAAACATAATCATAATCTTCTAACATCCCTTCAAGATAGAACTTAACGATTGTTTCACGCCCTACCGTGTTAACGAGTTCTACCTCTGCACTTGCAAGGTCAATGTCGGAAGGGATAATATCCAGATTAGCAATAGAAGTCTTTATTAGTACATCTGCAACACTCTTCTTACCGCACATAATCTCATAAATAGATGAATCTTTTCCCTGGACATTAATACCGAAATGAATACTCAGGTTGGCTTGAGGATCGAGGTCTATGATAAGCACCTTTTTGCCATGTGCAGCCAGGCATGCTCCAACATTTGCAGTTGAAGTCGTTTTTCCCACCCCGCCTTTTTGATTTATGAACGCAATACTACGCATTTTGCCCTTCATTGATTTGTTCTTTTGTAGAAGACATCAGGATAATAGTGAAAAGTTTATCCATACTAAGTATTGTTGTCAAGTATATTTAAATAAAAAACTGGTACCAATTATAATAGAAAGTCCTGTGGCCTTAGAGACTTATACACTATTGTAAGTCTTACGCGGCTTCATTCCGCCGTTCTTCTCGACTGCACATATACTAGAAAAACACTCATTAACAACGTTTTTCGCACCTGTTTCAAATGCCGGCAGTTTGGAATGTATATATACTATTCCTAACAGTAATCGTCCATACCGGTTAACAATGTAAATTGTCCTAAGATTGTTATTGACATATTGATATAAGTTTGTTATTTTTCCCTTTTCGATAATTTTCATTTTATCGTAATCAAATACTATCAATACTTTTAGATCAATAATTTTTACAGAAAGTAACTTCATAAATACCCGTTTAAATAACTTTTTGATTGGTGTTTTGGGTTATAGTTAGATTTCTGGTTGTTTATTAGGGAGGTAAGATATTGTCTGTAGAGAACTTAGAGAAAGATATCACTGCTATTGTTGCTGAAGTAACCGAGCTGGATGCGTCTGAAATATGGGAAAAAAGGGATGCTGATTTTTTTAAGGATCTGGAAATTGATTCCTTATTGGCACTGGAAATTCTTGCCCTTATAGAAAAGAAGTTTAAGGTTCAAATTCCGGAAGAAAAACTCGTAGACATTACATCATTGAATGCAACGATTGAGATGACCAGGTCTACACTTGAAGGATAATAGATAAAGCTTGTTACGCTTTCTTAATCATCTATTTGCCTGGCCACAAACGATAAAGGTGGATGGGCGGTGGCTACTATATACGATAAAACGAAAGGTTATTTTATATGCTGAACTTTGAGGAAGTAAGAGAGTTGGTTCCTCAAAAATACCCTTTCTTATTTATTGATAAAGTTACTGAGCTTCAAAAAGAGAGCAGAATTGTTTGCCTGAAAAACATCTCCGGTAATGAGTCTTTCTTCGTTGGACACTTCCCCGATTTCGCCATAATGCCTGGGGTTCTCATTGTAGAAGCTCTGGCGCAAGCCTCGATTATCCTCTTCAAAAAGAGTTTTGATACCGAGCAGAACAAAGACAAAGTATTCTTGTTGGCTTCCGCAAACGTACGTTTTTCAAAGCCGGTTTTCCCCGGTGACCAGCTTACTCTGGAAGTAGATATTGAAAAGGTCATTTCCAGTGCGGCAATAGTTAAGGGAGTGGCAAAAGTGGGAGACAAAGTTGTAACAAAAGCAACTTTGAGCTTTGGTGTTGCGGATAAAGATGCATTAACAGGATAATAGCATTAGTACTTTAAAAATAATCAACCATGGATAAAGATAAAAGAATTGTAATTACCGGTTTAGGTGTAATCTCCCCTATTGGAAACACAAAGGATCTGTTTTGGGATGCATTAATCTCAGGCACATCCGGTGTATCTGAGATCACATCATTTGACACCTCTCCTTTTAAAGTTCATAGAGGCTGTACAGTCAAAGATTTCAATTATGGAGATTACACCAAGAATGGTTCAAATCAAGAGATTGGCAAAGGTTCACAATTTGCCATAGCTGCTGCAAAGCTGGCTATCGATGACTCTAATGTTGACCTGAACAATACTGACCCTGAAAGAACTGGTGTTTCAATTGGAACAACTGCAGGTGAAATTCAGATACTGGAAAAAGTAAACTATATTAGACATGAGAAAGGTGAAGATAGCGTAGACCCCGGTCTGTTCCATCAGCATCCCTGTGTCAATATGCCGTCTAACATATCTATTGAATTTGGCCTTAAAGGGCCAAGCACAATAATACCTACTGCATGTGCAGCGGGAAACTATGCTATTGGATATGCATGTGACCTGATAAAACTAGGGAGAGCGGACATAATGCTTGCCGGCGGCTCTGATCCGTTTTCTAAGGTAGCGTTTGTCGGTTTTAGCAGGTTAAATGCTATTGCACCTGACATTTGCCAGCCTTTTGATAAAAACAGAAAAGGCCTGTTAGTTGGTGAAGGTGCCGGAATGCTGGTGTTAGAATCTATGGAAGGTGCACTGGCAAGAGGTGCGAATATTTATGCCGAAATCCTGGGTTACGGGCTGAGTTGTGACGGTTATCACATTACAATTCCACACCCGGAGGGAAATGGTGTTACTTCTGCAATGACAAAAGCGTTGAAAAGCGCAAAAATTAAACCCGAAGATGTTCAGTATATGAGTGCTCATGGTACGGGAACAGTAGCTAACGACAAGGCGGAAACAATATCTATCAAAAAGGTCTTTGGTGATCATGCGAAGGGCCTTGCGATAAGTTCCATAAAGTCGATGCTTGGACATACAATGGGAGCTGCCAGCGCCATAGAGGCAATTGCATGCGCTTTAGCCATTAAAGAGAGTGTTGTACCTCCAACTATAAATCACGAAACAAAGGATCCTGAATGCGATCTGGATTTTGTACCCAATGTTAAACGTGAAATGCAGGTTGATATTGCTATGAATAACGCTTATGCTTTTGGTGGTAACAATAGCAGCCTCATACTAAAAAGGTTTACCGGCTAATACAAAAAATCAAGTTAACGTTTAACGTTTTTTCAGTTATTAAGTTATTTTCATAATAAGAGGTTAAAAATTATATGGATAGTCGCCTGGTTATAACAGGAATTAGTGTTTTGTCGCCAATCGGTTTGAATAAGGATGAGTTCTGGTCCAATTTGACGAATGGTGTCTCAGGGATAAAAGATATCACCCTGTTCGATGTTGACAAATTTAAAAGCAAAAGAGCGGGTGAGATTACTGAGTTCGATTCAAAGGAATACCTGGGCAAAAAAGGTATCAGACACATAGACAGAACTTCGTTACTGGTATCATCTTCGGCAAAGCTTGCCATGGAAGATGCTAATATCACTCACGAAACTTATGGTGCCGAGGAGACGGGAATTGTAATCGGGTCAACGTATGGAAGTATTGACAGTATCAGCACATTCGACCTGGAAGGATTACAGGAAGGACCAACTTTCGTAAATCCCATGGCATTCCCGAACACTGTTTTGAATGCACCGGCAAGCAGAGTATCTATTTTCTGTAATGCGACAGGTTTAAATTCTACAATATCTACAGGCACTGCCAGCGGATTGGACGCTATCATTTACGCCTCTGATTTCCTGCAGCTGGGCAGAGGAAAAGCTGTGTTAGCCGGCGGAGTTCATGGTTTAACCCGTGATATTTTCTGGGGTGCTTACAGTTCAGGAGTATTGTCAGGAAGCAGTGATGGTGCTGAGATCTCCGCACCATTTGACAAAAGGCGTAATGGCTTTGTAATTGGTGAAGCTTCTGCGTTACTTGTTATAGAAAGACTTGAAGACGCGTTGGAGAGAGATGCGAAAATCTATGCCGAGATAAAAGGGTACGGATGTACGTTTAACCCGGACAAAACCTCACGTGACAACATTAACACTACTCAAGGTGTAAGGAGTATCTCTATGGCAATGGAAGATGCCGGGATTAACAAAGAAGACGTTTCTTATGTGTCCGCATGTGCAAATTCCAGTATTACCGGTGACAAAATGGAAGCAAAAATCATTAGAGACTACTTTGGTGACAGCGCTGATAAAGTACCTGTGAGTGCTATAAAGTCAATGACAGGAGAGTGCCTTGACGCATCAGGGTCATTACAATGTGTTGCCGGTGTATTGTCAATCAATAACGGTATAATCCCTCCTACAATAAACTATCAGGAAAAAGATGAAGAGTGTAATCTGGATTGCGTACCTAACGATAGCAGAGAAGCAGAAGTAAACAATGTGCTAGTCAACTCCTTTTCCGACACAGGCAACATTTCAACCGTAATCATCTCAAAATATTCATAACTTCATAGCGACATTTTTCATGAGTAATTTCTCCCTGAACAAATCTGAAATAAAATCCAAGTATGATGTAATTGTACTGGGTGCCGGAATTGCCGGTCTAATCTGCGGGACCTTCATGGCAAAACAGGGAAAGAGCGTGCTGATTATTGAACAACATAGTATCCCCGGCGGATATTGTACCTCTTTTAAGAGAAAAGGTTTTATTTTCGATTCAGCGGTTCATCATATTGGCGGGTGTGGAAAATGGAGTGTAGTTGGCAGGTGCCTTAAAGAGCTTGACATAAATATTAATTTTCAGCAGCTTGATCCGATGGACAGCATACATTTCCCCTCATTTTCCATTGATGTACCTGCCGAAATAGACGATTATGTGGATCTGCTCAAGGAACGGTTTCCATCAGAAAAAGAACAAATATTACTATTTTTTAAGGAATTTACCAGATTATACAGGGCTACATTCAGCACTGAAGCGCATAAGATGCTCATCAAATACCAGAACCTTACTTACAAGGAAATGCTGGACAATTTCTTTACAGATGAGCAGCTCAAGATGACTCTGTCTGCACAGTGGGGATACATTGGCTCCCCTCCTCATGAGGTTTCAGCTATTGGGATGTGTCAAATGCTGGTAAATTATCTAAAAGATGGAGCTTATTTCCCTGTCGGTGGTACCCAGAATTTCGCTGATGCGATAACCCAAAAATTTATTGACTATGGCGGTCACATTATGCTATCTTCTAGCGTTGATGGAATGCTTACGGATGGTAATATTATAAAAGGAGTTACAACTAAAAAAGGAGGGGAAATTCCGGCTGATATCTTTGTCTCAAACATAGATCCAAAACAAACATTTTTCTCTTTATTAGACAAAAACAGCGTTGACGACTCTTATCTTCGCA
>CAYTGO010000027.1:28758-31381 GCA_964437425.1 uncultured Candidatus Scalindua sp. | reverse complement strand
ATACAATAAATTATCTGGAAAAATTTGTACCGGAAATCCAGGACCATATTGAGGTAATTGACGCTGCCACACCGAAGACGTTATATCGTTACACACTCAACTCAAAAGGCGCAGCCTATGGCTGGGCCGTTACTGTAGACCAGACGTGGTCAAATAGACTTTCACACACAACACCCTTCAAAAATCTTTTTCTGGCCGGGCACTGGACTAATCCGGGGCCGGGGATATGTGCTGTAGTATCCTCTGGTTGGAGGGTGGCCAATATGATTTTAAATAATTAGGAGGATAAAAATATGAAAAAAATGATGCTGATCAATCCACATCCCCCCGGGAGACATGGCGAGGAGAGCATAACTGTTATAGTTCAAATGCCTTTGAACCTGGCATACATTGCAGCACTTACACCTGGTGACTGGGAGTTTGACGTAATCGATGAAAATCTTGAACTGGCCCTGGATGATAACGGAGATATTACATTTGAACCTGTAGATATGGTTTGTATCACTTCTGTTACATATCAAGTGCCAAGAGCTTACCAGATAGCTAAGGTCTGCAGAGAAAAAGGCATGACCGTTGTCATGGGTGGCATACACGCTTCAGTAGTACCGGAAGAAGCTTCAAAACATGTGGATGCAATTTTTATCGGAGAGGCTGAAACGTTGTGGCCACAAGTCATTAAAGATTTTGAAAAAGGCGAACTCAAAAAGAAATACGAAGGCGGGTTACCAGGTCTGTCAGAGATGAAACATGTATTTCCGGATAGAGAACTCCTGAAAAAGAAATATGATTATAAGTTTTCATCAATTGTTACAACAAAGGGGTGTCCGAATTACTGCGATTTCTGCAGCGTACCGACATTTCAGGGAAAAAAATACAGAGAGAGACCGTTTGAAGATGTTCTGGACGAAATGGAATCAACTGATTATAAGGGACTCATGTTCGCAGAAGATAATTTCTATGGTCATAGTAAGAACTCTGCTAACAGGGCAAAAGACCTCTTTCGTGGCATGATAGACAGGGGCATCAAAAAGGACTGGCTTGGATTTACGGCACTCAATATATCAAAGGATGCAGAGGTGCTTGATCTTATGGCGAAGAGTGGAAATTTTGGGTTTCTATGCGGCATAGAATCAACAAATGAAGCGGTTCTGGAAAAGATGAATAAAACGACTAATTTAAGGATTGGCGCTGATAAGTATTATGACAGCGTTCAAAAAATTCACGATCATGGCCTGGTTGTTTGGGGATCAATTGTTCTTGGAGCAGATGGAGATGACAAAGATTCATTCAAAAGGATGACAGATTTTGTGCTGCAAAACAATATTGATGTTCTTACCTTTGGAATCAACTGTCCGTTTCCTAAGACTGCGCTTTACGACAGGCTTGATTCTGAGAAGAGGATTTTCAGAAAAAATTATCCTGAAGACTGGAAATATTATGATACTGCACATGTAGTTCATAGACTCATAGATATGAACCTTGAGGAGTTCATAGAAGGCATGCAATATATGTATGACCATCTGTACGCCGGTGACAATATAAGACTAAGATTTAGAAAATCACTTCAAACTATTGGCAGCACAACTCATGGCAAACGTAATGCGATGTTTGGATTCAGGGTTGGCTCTGACTGGATACAAGTGTTTGAGCAGGTACTGGAAAATCTTCGTCTACTATACGATTCAGGTGATTATTACAAGGATTGGTACAAGAGCAGTGCTGTTACTGTAACAACAGACAAAGGCATAGCTGTTTAATTCGTTTAAACTCAAAAGGCACAGAAAATATATAAGAACAATATATTTCTCTGTGCCTTTTTTTATACTACTTTTAGTTTATCTCTCCCCCATTTAACCACAACAGCCCCATTACGCTTCTTCCGATTATTGAACCGACTGTGGTTGGTTGTTATCTAGTCAATTATGATAATGACCTTACTCTTTGAGAATATCCCGGTGTTCATTATCTTCTTCCTCACCTTTTTTGAGTTTTTATTATTTATTGTCATGTCAACATTGCTCGGACCGGTTGTTCCCTTAATCTTGATCCTGAGTGGATTGTCGCCAAGGCGATCTTCATTGATATCATCTAAATCCTTCACACTTACGCGGTATATTGGATGGATCGGTCCGCATATCTTTGTTCCGTCCTTGTCATTATATATACTGACAAATATTGCAGGCTCCAGATTGTGCCCCCTGGCATCTATAAGCAGTCCAGTATATTTAGTAGGTGCCGGGAAGTCCGGCATGGGAACCTGTGTGTCTTTCACAATGAGTGAGACGAATTTTCCCACAGGTACCCGCATATTTATGATGTAATTCCCGTTCTCCTGGCTTTCACTCACTATCTCAGCATGGGTAATCACTCCACTCACCTCCTGCTTTACGACATCATTTACTTCCATGAGGTCGGATATAACAGTCCTGGCATCTATACGAACACCCTTGATTATCTCCAGTAATCTCCTGTTGGCATCAACTATGGCACCTCTTCTTGCAAGCGCTTCATTCTGTGTTATCGGAACAATACCCTTCGCAGTGATAAATTCGGTACCCCAGTTGATGGTACCCCTCTCTCCTCCACCAAGATTAATATTTGCCTTTCCACTGGACACCTTTTC
>CAYTGO010000027.1:0-28658 GCA_964437425.1 uncultured Candidatus Scalindua sp. | reverse complement strand
TACCCCTCTCTCCTCCACCAAGATTAATATTTGCCTTTCCACTGGACACCTTTTCACCAGCCTTAAGCGTGCCTTGACCGGTAAACGCCATTCCTGCAAACAGCATAACCACCACTAGAAGTTTAAGTCTCCGTAGATACATATCACAACCCCTTTCTTCTTAAATAAATATAATTGGGTTTAGAGTTCTAAAATCTGAAACTTATTGTAAAAACGCACTTAAGCCGTATGACTTAAGTGCTTTACCTATTAATCATCGTGGGAAGTGGATCTGGTGCAAAAAAAATTCTCACATACAGCTAAAAAATAAAAAGAGTTTCATCACACAAGGACACAAAGTGCACGGAGAAAGGTAGATAAATTGAATATTCAATTGCATGCATCATCTTTTAGTCACAAACGACCATGTGCACACTGCGTACTCAAACCTGGTATCGGAGTCGGAATTGTTGTAACTGAGATTGCCTTTCGGATCGGGAAATACTCCTACTCCTCTTGTCAGGATTTCATGAAGACCCCTCATCTCTGATGGAGAGACAGACCTGAAGGCAGATTCTCCTCTCTGCCTGACGATGTCTGACGGGGATACCAGGATAGAGTTCTCTTCAGAGAGTACCTGTGATATCTGCTCTCTGGTTATAGGTACTGAGGTGACTATCGCCTTTATGTAATCCTGGCCGGAAGGTGCTACTATGGCCAGTCGAAAATTGTCATTACCAGACGGAATAGTGTGCCTCGTATTTGCCCTTACGAAATTGTTCTTATTATAGCCATTGGGGAAGAGCTCCCATATCTCCCCGTTGCTGCGAACATTCAGCAGGGTAACAAAACAGTCCTTGTTGGTCTGTACATTTATCTCCACCTGATCTCCGATAATGTACTCCTTCCTGTCCATCCATACCTTGACATTGAAATCGGCATACTTATCCGTATCTGCAATATTCCAACCGAGGACACTGACGCTCATGGATGTAATTATCTTGCCGGTCTCTACATTTAGCATCCATCCATTGATCTTAAATGTATCTGCAACATAGCCGATCCTGCCCGTAATAACTGCCCCGGTGCTTACCAGTTTGCCCAGCTTTATTCTTGTCTTTTCATCAATGGCGCCGGAACCACCAAACTCTACCTCATTCAATATAGCTTTGACAGAAGCATCATCGCGAACATAGACCTCTAACTCCTCCATATTAACAAGCTCATTCTTAAGCTCCATCGCAACGGCACTCCCCTCCCTGGTCTCTTCTCCTGCCAGATCAGTAAAAGGCACGACAGATACAGAGTTCTCGGATAACAAATCACCGATGGATGACATCTGCCAGGCTATAGAGCTTATTGAATACCTGTCATACCGCTCTACAATCTTCCTCGATATTGCAGAGGATGGCCTCAGGTCATACGCCTCTGCAAGCCTAGCAAGAGAACCTCCATACTCATGGTCCTCTGCAAGCACAGTTGCCGCCTTGATAAGCCCCTCCGCTATAGTGTCCTTGAGTACACGTATCCTGCTCCCGGACTTCCATACCAGTACCTCGTCACCTGTCTGAATATCTACGAAACTCTTGTACCTCCGTAAAGCCTCTCTCTCATCACCACTCTCGTCATAGGCAAGTGCAATATAATACTGAACCTTTGTCTCTCTAGGATGTCTTATCGCAATTGCCTTAAAACAGTCGATAGACTCCCCGTACTGTTTTCTGCTCAGAAGATCGCGACCTCTCTTCATCTCTTTCTCAAATCCGGAGGCATCAGCCTGCTGAGGGGCAGAATATTCCTTTTCCGTATACAAAGGTACCGCCTGCTTCTGTTCATGAGGTAGTGATACCGTTTGTGTGTTCTTGACGACATTCACAGTAACGCAACCGAGCATCGAACAAAGAATGGCTGATAACAGTGTCAGGGCAAATAATCTTTTCATATGCATATTCCAGGGCACGGATTAATGAAGATAAAAAAGAAGACACTAATTCAACAAATTTACTCAAATTTTTAACTGATTTAAGGATTTAGAAATCCTGGGATTGTGAATCCAGACTTTTGTCTTTCCCTATCACCAACTAAACCAACCCTTTTTAGCTTTTTTCACCTCTATCTTATTCATGCTCAATCTTACTATCTCCATACCGAAAGCTTCAAGCCTTGCTGCCAGAGCCTCTGCATTACCCAGAGTCTTTACGTCGTAGACAGCAGGTTGGTCTTTTTCCCATCCTCTTGGAAATACATATGTCACCTTTCTCATATTTCTTAATTCACCGGTCAACTTAGAGTAGTCGGAGTATTCGATCCCGTTTACCAGCAATTGAATGGTTTTTCCGTCATAAACATCTATATGCTGAGGAATGTTCCATATAAGATCGTCTGCCATGCTCTGTCCGCACTGTTTGATTGCCTTAGTCCCTGCATCATTGAAGGTCAATCCAGCTCCCGGTTTCTCCGGGCTGGCAACATCCAGTATCTTACCCGTCTCGGCGATTACTGCCCGGACAGTACTGTATGCCTTGCTCGATACCCAGTTGGTCCCTTCAAAGTACTCATTCTTTGGCAGCTTTTCTGTATATACCTTGCCGGTAATTATCACATCGACCTGCATTCTCATAGCAAGCTTCTGTGCCGCTTTAGTATCTCCCCCTATTGCCCTTCTGGCATCTTCTGTATCTTCAATTATCTTTTTCTGGGTCGGGTCAATGCTGTGGTATCCAAAATCAGTCAACGCCTCCGTCAGCATAGCTTCAAGAGTGGAAAACGGTGGTTTTTCTCCATTATTAGCCTCGTCTACAAGCACGATAAACCTGGGGTTACCCATCATATCTATAATCAGCCTCAAGGCCTCTTTATCATCTTTCTTAATAGGGGCTTTTACAACTTTTGCCGTTATGGTCACGTAATAGAGACCATCACCCCGCACACCTTCATCTTCTATCTCCCAGGATGCCACATGACCCGATACTTCGGCGCGTACGACATCCTTAATTACGACAAGGTCCACCATCTCTGTATAGGTGCTCATGTTAACCCCGGCCTTTTCAAGTGCCATCCGGTAAGCGTCTCTGAGCGCCTCATCCCTCGCCCTTGCACTGTCATTCCCTATTAATGTCCCAACACCATCTGCCGTCACAGTAGTTGATTCCGCTGCATAAACTACCGGAAGAAGATATGCCGATATGATAAATATAAACAACATTGGACAAAGAGTGATGAGTATAAGTTTTTTCATGATATTTTTCTCATTATAAATTTAGCCACAGATATACACAGATTATCACAGATGAATACAAAACAACAATCTCTCGCAAAGGCGCCAAGGCCGCAGAGAAAGACAAAAAACCTTATTCAGCTAAGGAAAGCAGGAAGTACAGGAAAAATAATTTTAATTTACTAAATTCCGTATTCAACTCGCAACTCGCTGTTACTACCATCTCCTTTTAACTCCCGGAGGAATTGGATGCACTGGAGGCTTTGGTCGTCTCCGAGGTTTATCTGTTTTCCTTAGCTTATCAGACCTCCCTGCCAGTCTCATGTACTCTTTGAGCCTTAACTTTGCATGCCTGCGTATTCTGTCGTCTTCTGTACTATATGGATTATCCTGCCTGAAATCTTTGATTATCCGTCTCCAGTTTCTTGCCTTTTCGCGAATATTCAAGTGGGCATCATTGTCACTTTTAAGTGCCTCATTGTAGGCTATAGTCATGTTATCCTGCCACTCTGACCACTCATCCCTGACTTCTGCCAGGTTTCTTCTATCCTTTTGCTGTCCTGTATCACTCTTTACAGTATCAACAACCCGATCTACTTCTCCAGTTTCGCTCTCTACTACAACTGAGTCTTCAGGCAGAACTTCTCCATCTAGATGCTTCAGGAACTTGTATGAAATCTTCTCTATGGTCTTGTCAAGTTCACTGAGCGCACAATCACAGCTCTCTCTCTCCATCGCCTCGTTCTCACCATCTTCGTTAATCAGCCGTATTGTAATAATATACTTCTCCCCTAATTTTCCTATATTTCCAGCAATTAACTTATTCACTGCGAGCTTTTCCACATTCTCAAGCAGGCATACGTTATCATCGCAACCCATTGCAAGTTCAAACTCCTTCTCTGTTAGCACCGCCTTCATATCATCCCTGTTAAGTATCGTAAACCTGCCAGATCTATATATTTCTACTGATAGTACATCAGTCAAGAGAATCGCCTCTTCCTGATCAATACCTTTCTGTGCCTTAAGAGGTATTACCAGAAGACGGTCTTTCTCCTCTTCTGCCGCTTGAATATCAGGCATTAGAATGAATACAATTGATATGATTAATATATGTAGTAGATATTTTTTCATTTTGTTAAGTCTGCGAATATCATCGTCAATCTGTGACTAAATTATGTGGTTCAGTAAATCTTATGTTCTACAATAGTTTCAGCCTGTTTTATGTTGTCAACAAACATGATCTCCTTGTTTATGTTTGTCAGGAGCAGAGAATCATAATTTATGTTTACGGTATTGTATTTAATGCTTTTAGTGTTGCCGCTTTTTTTTCCTATAGCAAGTGCAACTATGATAATGGCAAATAGCGCAATGTACCCACCACAGATGTAACTTGAAATCAGAGTCCAATCCTGTGAATTGATAATCTCAAATTCAATAGTCCCGTTTCTATCTGTTATCAGGACACTGCCAATCTGATCTTTTCTGGTCAGGCTTGAAAATGGAATACTATTAATCTGTCCCTCAGGGAATCCATTTTTTATGAGTTTTTCTCTCACTTTTTCAGGATATCTGATTGGAAGGCTTATGGTTGACTGCAGATTACCATTATTCACTATATGGACGTTATCCCGGATTAGATATCTTACGGGAAGATAGGCAATTGACAGGAACCATAGTATTAATGCTATACACATTAGTGTATTTCCGGTCGACAATGACCAGACCCTGCTAAAGATGGATGGAGAATTTTCTGTCTGCCTGGCACTTATTTTCCTGGCAGGGTTTACTTTGTAGTTAATATCTCCTCTCTTATCTATCCAGTTTATGATCTCCTGTCTGTTTTGAGAGGGAATCATGATATAGTTTATCTTTTCATCATCCGTTGCTGATTCAAGCTTTTCTCTCGCACCGCCTATTGCGCCGATCTCACCTTGAGAATTAGTCACCTCTCCGGTAAAGCACCACTCTTCCCACACATTCTCCCATGCATCCTTCCAGCCGTTGAGGCATGTCTCTATGCCGACAGCAATAGAGAGGCCCATAGAGCTCAAGTCATTACATAAATTGTCATCATCTTTAAGCCCGGTATCTATTGTAAACTTCCGATCATGAATACTACTTGACGACATAACCCTCTCGATGGTTGATCTCAAACTGTCAAAGGACCGTGATGGTATTACCTTATGCTCCTGGTTGTTAGGAAAGACGAGGATATTGTGTATACTCCCCGTTCTGGAATCATTATCACCCGACACCATAATCGCTTTGACCTTTATGAAGAGTAGATCGTCCTGAGTTGTTTTGACAGCTCTTGCCATTTATGCTTCTCTCCATCATCAACAAAACCAAAAATATTGAAATAGCTATCGAGCTCTGTCATACATTCAATAGCAACCCTCTTTGAAATAGCTTTTACAGCAGCATAAGATGCCTCTTCGTCGCTACTGCATAGCTTATTGAACAGTCTCAAAGCATTATTACGCCAATCTCCAATCGGAAGCCCCTCCTTCCTGGCTTTTATCAATCCTTCCAAATCTGTTTCAATCTCTTCAAGATTTAACACGTTTTACAGCTCCGTTTAATACAACGAGTTACGGGTTACAAGTTACAGGTTTCGTGTTGCATGTTACGAGTTACTTATAACTTTAGTTCATTTTGATCTTTAGTCACTAATGACAGCGCAGCAAAATGACCAATTACGGCGCAAGCCAAATGACAGGTGTTGTGAATACAACGTCTTATCAATTACACTTTCTCTATCTTTATATATCTTATTGCCTCTGCCTGTATATCCTTTTTGTTTATAACTGCCCTTCTATTCTCAAACGATATAATCTCAGATCTCTCCTCTTCTGCACATATTGTTATCTTTGCGCTTGCGAGATCATCCTTTGCAAGTACGCCTATTGTTACGGTTGACTCTTTGCCGGCAGGCCGGACTATCTCGATTGTAAAATCTTCTGTCTCCATCTTTCTATACTCTTCACCTTGGTCTGTATTAGAATCCTGTGCGCCTTCGAAGGAGAAGCTTAATGATCTTCCTATATCAAAAAGTGCAATTCCAGCTCTTGCGGCTTCCCGTATTAAATCCTTCCCCTCTTTTTCGATAGATCCCATTCTTGTCGGATGACACATTATAAACCTGGAAACGAGACAGCTCTTCTCTGCCAAAGAGACTTCATGCTCCAACTGTGTTGTTAATCTCTTTACCGCAAACACATCGTCAAGACATCTGCTGCAACCGGCCAGATGTGATATTATTCTTTTTTTCTCTTCATCATTGCATGCATCATTAATATACCCGGATATCTCCCTGTTTGTTAAGTGTACGGATAGACCGGTCTTTACTGATTCGCCGGAATCACGGCTAAAGTTCTTCATCCCGGCCCTTAGTGAATCAAGAAAGCTCAGGTCAGATACACATTTGTCGCATTCGGCCAGATGGTCTTCTATTGTTTCGTCTTCTTCGACTCCGATGGGGTTATCTAAATACACAAGGAGTTCTTCAATTGTTTTATGCTCGGTTTTCATTATTGATATTCCTCTCAATCAAGAAACTGCCCAGAGCCTTGAGCATTACTTCACTATCGTATTTCAGGTCCTGGTCTTCAAAATAGTCTTCTATCTCTTTTCGTAATGGTTTGATACCTTCTTCATTTAGATTTCTCATTACGGTAGTATGATCAATGTCAAGTTTTTGACCTATTTCTCTGTAAGTAGATCTGTTTGAAAAGTATTCAATCATTATTATCTGTATCCTGGAATCCATCTTGTTGAATCTGTTTGTAAGGATACCTGATAGCTCTGACGCATGGTATTTATCTTCCGACGATATCTCACTGTCTTCAATTAAGTCTCCTATAGTACCGGAATCTTCATCACCGTCACGGCCAAGAAGTGTGTCAATTGAAGACTCTTTTCCCTTGTCTCTGGCGATTGCGACCCTGACCCTCTCTTTAACATACCTCCAGAGATATACCTTAAAATACTTACCCTTTTCTGGGTCCCAGTTGTCACGAAAAGCCAGAAAAGCCTCATTAATCCCCCACTCCAGATACTCCTGAGAATATTTATATGACAGGGAGCTCAGAATGCGCTTCATGGTATCTTTTATTGTTTCACAAAATCTACCTGCAGCAGCTTCGGCCTCCGGCCCACCGCCTTTGATAATCCTCTGTAGTTCAATGAGTTCGTCATTATTCATATTTAAAGGGCTTTACTTATGCTTTATGAAAAGGACAAACACCAGTGACTTCTGTATACATCATTATAAGTATACCTTCTGGTGCATAAAAAATTACTGATGATGTAAAAAACCTTCTAAGGCCTATGCTCCTGCCAAAGATATGAAATTAGCCCTGTTTTGGCAAGTATTAAATCTGCCAATACGAATAACAAATTCTTTCTGCAACATTTTGTAATTTGTACCTGATATAGGAGTTAGAGAATATGAAGAAACTAACCACAAAAAAGAGAAATTTATTTTGTGCACCACATGGCAGATATCATCTGATTAGAAGGTTAGTGACAGAGGAAAATGTAATTTGTCACATGGCCTCGCTGCCATTAGATCAGTAAGGCTTAATGATATTAGTTGTCAAAAGTGAAGATACTTATTTTTTATATTATTTCTAGAATTGGAGGTGACGCATGTACAAACAGGGATTAGTAATTCTTATTTTAGGATGTGTTGTTGCTGCCGGTTGTAATTCCACAAGGATGTTCAGCCGCGGTGACAAGTCTATGCAGAACGGAAGGTATAAAGAGGCAATTACCTATTATGACAAAGGCCTGAGGCGTTCAGACAATCATGAAGCTTCTTTAAACAAAGGTATAGCTCAGTGGAAAATCAGGGAATACTCAAATGCTGAAGTCTCTTTTTCCGATGCAATAGAAGCCAGTCCGGAATATGCCCCACTGGCATATTACTATAGGTCGGAGCTGGAATTTAAGACCGGTAATGTTTCAGATGCACTCAATGACGTAAACAGATCTCTCGGCCAGAATTCCTTAAATGTTCAGGCGCTCAACCTGAGAGGCAGGATTCACACCATGCAAGGCAGGTACACAGCGGCAATTGAGGACTTAAGCGCAGCAATTGCTATTGAAGGTGAAAGCCGTATAACAGGGTACTTATATCACAACAGAGCAATAGCCTACATAGGGAAGGATGATTTCAAATCAGCCAGAGACGATTGTGAACAATTTGTCAGGTTCTTAAAAAAGAATGATCTCCCTGTTACAGTTGAAGATAATTACCTGCTTGGAGTTCTTCAGTATGCTGTAGATGATGAGGATGGAGCTCTCACTAGCTGGAAGCATCTGCCGACAGAAGAGAAGGCAAAGATAAGACGTATCGTTGGAAATTATAATTCAATGGATCATTTTAAGGAGACGAAATAATGAGAAAACTATCGTTTAGTATAATATCTTTCCTGGCTTTGTCGCTTATGTTTGCAGGTAACGTAGCCGTACAGGCATCGATTGATGGCAAGCCGGCAGGTGATTATCAAGGTAAGACCGGATTCCTACCTGATATATCCAAGTTTAAGATAGACATCGAAAAACCAAAGAAAGAGATTCACCACTCTCTGGACTCTGCAAAGCCATTGAGAGAATCGTTCAGACAGGCCATCGGTGAGATCCAGACGTCACTTAAGGCCGTAAAGCAAGACAGAACACCGGAAACTCAGAGACAGCTCCATAATGTATTCTCCAAGAACATTCTCAGGATAGAAAAGAAGATGGTGGGTGTAACTAAGGAGAAGTACAGAATAAAGGACTCTTTCGAGGAGATAGACAGGGAATTTGTAAGGGCTGAAGATTCGCTTAATACTAAGTTGAAAAAGCTCTCAGACGAATCAAAGATGAATTTAAAGACACTTGAGGATTTACAGAAAAAATCCGGAGAGCTGGCAAGAAGACACATGGAAAATCCATCGGATGAGTTGAGAAACAAACTGGACGAGTTAAGAAAAGAGATGGATTCAGTCAGCTATAAGAACAAACAGATACCAGGCCAGATAGATGGAATTGAGAAAGCTGTGGCAATGATCGATAAGCAGGGAACCTACTATAACCAACTTGGAAATCATGTAGACCATCTTCTGGATAAGCTTGATGTACAGAGGCAGAAGTTCTCAACTGTTGCAGATGTTTATAACATGCTTGTAAACGTCTCTGAGACTACCTGGTCATCTACTGGAGATGCAACTCCAACGGAGTGGTATGCTGAGGTACAGGAAGTGTGGACAATAGTAGATAGTTTCTCAGATATTATGGATAAGGTAACCGATGAGTTAACCAGGTTTTCATCTGACTCCATTGACGGGAATTCTATTGAGATAATTGAAGTGAATTATAGTGATAATCTGGACGACTGGATCAAGGGCCAGGCTGAAAATTATTACTGAGAACTATTGATACTTTAACTGAAAAGTTGCTTACCAATTTACAGATTTGCCAATCAACTGTTAGAAAGGATTATATTATGAAAAAGATTATGTTAGTACCACTGATTTTTATGTTTTCATGCCTTACTGCGTATGGCGAGTACGCCTTTGAAGTCGTCAGCAAAGACGCTGATAACAAAATTGTAGAAATGAGACAGGTCAACGATACGAAGATTGTTGAAATGAAACCGGCTAGCGATACGAAAGTTGACATGAATACTGTTGTAGAGAATTACAAGAAGGCGATGTCCAATGACAATGACTTATATATTGTCAGAAACCAGCTGGCTTACAATAAGAATAGAGAAAGAAATATCATAGCCAGTATTGATAAGCTGGAAAAACAGCTGGATTCGCTTCCTAGGATCGTAAAGAGAGAGTACCAGCAGTTTGACCGCATGCTTAAATCAACGGAAGATGGTATTGCAGATAATACATGGATCTCTTTCGACGATGCTTTCAAAAAAAGACAGAAAGAGCTGGAGAACAGGTTATCGTTACTCAAAAGTGACCTTATAACGGTACGAACACGTATCGCTGAATTGAAACTGGAACTGGAAACGCAGGAGACGGTAGCCAGCATTTCCAATCCATTTGAACAGCCGGCCGAAGAGGACAGCGTAGACGATAAGGCAAAAAGGGCATTAAGGGCAAAGAGCAACCTGAAGGATGTAGTGAAACAAGTCACTTACAATGAGACAAAGGATTTGTTGGGAAGTGTACAGCACAACACAATTGGTGTCTGTGAATTCTCATGTGGAAGAAGTAATTGTTATGCATGTAACCTGCTTTATGGAAAAAAGCAAAGTAGGTGACTAGATACAATGTTTAACGCTTAACACTGGAGAACTGTAATAATGATAATTTTACTCTTGTACTTAACATGGTCTATGGCAGAAGCACCAGCAGACAATGAATACATGAGGGATATTGAAAGGCCAAATATTGATATTGTCAGGCGGTTGAACTACGTACATCGCACGGCAGACAATCAATCCGGTACAACGCCCAATGTCAATGCGGATGCGAGACTCGTGAACACAAACAACAACATGTCTGCTGAAAGGATAAATGAATTGCACAAATACATCGCCAGCAAAACGAAGGGAGTATGCGACTTCACATGCCACAAATGCTATCGTTGTTCTCTGGTTCACGGCAAAATGGAAAGTAACAAGACAGAAGATTTATTCCTTTATGAGTAGGCTGATGATTTATTAATTCAAGTATTAAGGGGTTGTTAATTGGCGTTTAGTCAACGGCTAATAACCAATGGCGAATTATAACTGAAGGAGTTTTATTATGGAGATTTTGGACAAAGTTCTGGGCAATAGTGGTCCGATTGGTGTATGCCTGATATTCCTGTGGGTTCTATCACTCAGTGTAATCCTGGAGAGGACTATTTTCTGGTTTTTCCTGAGCATGAGAAGAAATCACATTCGGGAGGCCAAGGTTATGAAATGTGTAAAAGATGGCAAATTTAGTGAAGCATGCAAATTAGCAAGTAAATCAGGAGATGTTTTCATCAGGGTATTCAAATATCTCCTTCCAACAATGCCACCAGCCAGGGAGATGGATAGTGTAATGACAATCGCATTGGATAAAGAGTTTGGCAGATCCCATAGTTTTCTGAGAATTCTAAATGCATGTGCCGCCCTGGCTCCTGCCCTGGGTTTGCTTGGTACTATCACAGGTCTGATTAAAGCTTTTGGAACTATGAGTGAAACAGTAGACATGTCTGCAATAGCACTAGGAATCTCCGAAGCAATGACTACAACTTTCCTCGGTCTGGTTGTGGCAGTAGTAAGTCTGGCAGCGAGTCATTTATTCAGTGGCGTAGCAGACAGAGCAATCTCAAAGATAGAGTCTAAAATGAATGAGTTTAAGTTAGTAGCAATAGTTAATCGTTAATATTCCTGTATTGAGGGATTAAAAAATGAAACTTTCAAGAAAATACTCTGGCGTACCGGAATTCAATATGCTCGCGCTATTAGACATAATATTCCTTGTCGTGATTTTCTGTATTGTCGGTATGACCAGGATGGTCTTCCTTGAAATAGTTGATGTTAAAAATCCTGAGTTAAGAATAGCAGAGAAAGTTGAGCCGGAAGATTTTGTAACAATTACGGTTACAAATGACGGCAAGCTCTTTTTCAACAAAGAGCAGCTTTCATCCGATACAGAACTATCCAGAAAACTGGCAGAGAAGAAAAAGTCTGGCAATGATGTTACCGTAATAATAAACGGCGATACTGATGCACTACTGGGAGATGCACTTCATATCCTGCAGGCAGTGCGAGAGGCAGGCCTTCCGAAGGTTTTCTTTAAAACAGATTCTTCCGGTAAGGGGTAAAGAGTTTAAATTGAAGATTAGCGATTATCAGCAGGCACCTCTGTCAGTTTGGAGTTCCGAGTACGGAATATTGAGTTTAGAGTGAACAGTACTCGTACTTTATTTAAGGATCACGTTAAGGAGAAGTAAAAATGAATCGGCTCGTTAAATACTTTATTATTTCTATGATATGCAATCTAGTAATTCTAGCCTTTATATTCCTACCACATAAAGGGCCAGGACCGGAACCTGTAAATGGTAGCAAACCAAATAAAGGTTTTTCACTACTCCCGGCTAGCATTTGTACCGGGATAGATGAAAAGAGTATTAATGAATCAATGGACAACCGCAGGTACAGGCCTGCTGAAGTCACTGAGGATGACAATAAAAGTGTAAAGACCAATCAGGATGAAAAACCTGATGAGGAGAAATATGTAAAGCCAGAAGAGGTTGTAGAGATTCCTGATCTTAATAAAAAAGAGAAGAAGTTTATGACTCCTGATGAATATGAAAACTTTAAAAACTCTCTTAAGCTTGATGGAACAATCGTTACAGAGATGCACGTAAATTTCCCCGAGAATTTAACAGAGCGTACCATAAGGGAGATTATTTCTTTCTTTGGTTTTAAGATAGTCGCGTATCCTACTCAGAACCCAGACCACCTTCTGGTATGCAAGGGACCGGAATTCAGATTTGAAAAACTTAACACAAGTGATCAACTGCAGAAATTTTATAGTAACAACTCTAACCGAACCATTGAACCTGAGAAGGAGCTTCTCAATTGGGTAAGATCAGAACTGGCAAAACAGGGAATTAACGCAAGTGGCTTAAATATTTCTATTCTGTTGGGAAATTCAGCGGGATACTTCCACTGGAAAGAGATGCTTGCAGCCAGGAACATATCCAGACCAATTACTGACGTACGCCACACTGAAGCCAGCATTTCCAAGACCCCACAGGGTTACTGGCTGCTCCTGGTTGATGGTATACACCTTAAGGATGGTCAATACCTCAATGTAGATGATCAGGAGCTAAAAGAGATTTTATTATAAATTTCGCACCAAATGCATCTTCTATGATGATTAATAGTGTAGAGATTAGCAATATTAATAATATTCCAGGAAAGCCATAATGAAAACAATAATGAGAAAAGTAAAAATCAAGAGCTTTATTATTTTAGCGATTGTAATCTGTGTTTCCTATAGCCTTGGGTATTACACATCTTGCAATTTAGATACGGTAAGTGGGCATTCTGATCCTGTTAAAAAAATCAGCACAAATGTGCAGAAACCAGGGAACATGAAAGCAACTAGTAGTACGGATAGGATAAATAACAGTGAAGATGATCCGCTAATTCATTTAAAAATGCTTCAAGACGATGTTGAGACATTTAAAGCATTGATGGAAGAGGTCAAGAAAGAACTGTTTGTTTCAGGTAAAGCGTAGAAAACAGGAGAAATCAAAATGGAATATTCCATAATAATCTTTTTTATCGCCTTATATTTTGCAGCCGGTGCAAGGATATCAGAATAGGAATCTTCCGGTTAACTAATGATATTTACTAATAACTGATTGCAGGGACTAAAGCGAATCAAATACTTAGATATTTATAAAATTACATAAAAAATACTTAACAGGAGAGAAACAAATGAGCAAAAAAATCATTTTCGTCTGTATATGTTTTGCCACAATTTCAATGTTAGCTGCTGGTTGTATGACTACAACACAGAAAGGAACCGCAGTCGGGACTGGTGTTGGAGCAGCTCTTGGCACCGGTATCGGTGCGTTAGCCGGTCATGCAGGTATGGGTGCAATAGTGGGTGCAGGTGCGGGTGCCGTAGGTGGCGCTCTTGTCGGAGACCACATGGACCAAAAAAGAGAGGAAGCTGAAAAAGCGAACCTGGAAAGACAACTTGAACTTGAAAGACAATCCAGTTCCGGAAGAGGACAGAATAAGATTGAGGGTCATTATGAGTATGTAAAGAAGAGGAAATGGGTCGACACATCCAGTAAAGAAAGAGTCTGGGTTGAAGAACGTAATGACGGAGACCGAAGGATTGAGGGTCATTATGAAGATAGGAATGTACCATCAGGTTACTGGCAGGAATATGAAGAGAAGATATGGATTCCAGGGCATTACGAATAAAACAAGATTATCTTAATATAATTACTTTTTTCGGAGGATATTGCTATGTACTGGTTGGATATTGCTGCTGTAAGCATTGTTTTGGTCTTTGGAATATTAGGATTTTCAGGATGGCTAAACAGGCTCAGGGGTCTTCTGTTCGGAATTTTTCTGGGAGTGATTATGATTGGAATGACTCCGTTCGTGCTATCAAAATATGATACAGGTCTCCGTATCAATCCTGAAAAATCAAACATTCTGAGATACCTTGACAAATTTGTTCCGGATTCGATCAAGGGAAAATACAAAAAACAGATTGCAAGTTCAGCTATGTAATTTTTGACAGGATAGATATAATTTCTGGCAGGAATGTCAAGTAGGTATAGAAATTGTTACCGCTCCCGTCACAGTCAGAATGCACGTCAACATGGCTTGGAATGAGCGCAATTCTTCAAACCCGCCTGTAATTCTTACGAAAGTAGGAAGCGATTAAGAACCATGTATACCTTTCTTACCACGCAAGCAAATGCAACACGTTGTAAGCCTTGTAGCTTCCTCAAACGTATATATTCCTTATTTATTGCCAGTGTATTGACAAATGATATTTTTAAGGTAAAATTTACTAAAGTACTTAAAATTATTTGTATTGATATTATATATAAATCAGTAATAAGGAAGCATTTAGAAAAAGGAAGGTGGACCAATGTTAAATATCTTTAGAAAACTTATCATTCCGTCAGTTGCTTTGTTTGCATTTGTTGTATTAAGCTTTGCAAATAGCGCAATTAACAAGGCACAAGCAGTAGATTATATTAAAAAACCATCAGAGACGCATCATCAGTCTTTTGAACCATATGAAAATCCAATTGTTATTCCTGATCCAAAACCCAGAGGTACCGTTGTGAGAGTCAAAGAGATAACGACATACGACGTTGTAGTCGATGAGGAGAAGGTAGCTGCAAATCATGTTACCATGGATGATCTTGAACTTATAGAGGTGAAGGATAAGAAGGATATTAACTTCCACCAGGTAGACTGTTATTTCTATGCAAAGGTAAAGCAGACTCAGACAAAGTCAACAGACTATGGAGCAAGCACACGATGGAGAGAAGGCGAGCAGTTCTGGCTGTCAGATGGTGGAAAATATGTTGAGTGGGAACCTTGGTCAGAATGGTATTCAGGTAATAAATGGTAATGTGTATAGCTGTTATTGTTTGAGTACAGTTTCCTGATCAGGAAGGAATTATGGTAGATAGTCCACCTGTCCTGGATAAAATATTCAGGGCAGACACTATCATCGAAGCGTAAGAATACATTCTAATACCCGATCTGTTAATCCATCTTCTTAATAGATGACACAGTAATTAGTCGCCCTACTGATCATTAAGTCCGGTTCGTTTTGTTTTGTATGATGCGAAGGATTCATCGTCTTTTGCAAGCGGGCTGATCTTCCTGTCTGTATACATAAGAGACATCACTCTGTTCATTCCCTTATGTGACATCAAGTTAAACTCTTCGAGTTTAACTTCCAGGCTTTCCTTTAACCACACCATTTTTTTATGTGTTTCGTCTTCTTCTATTAGATCAGGCTCGCCATTTCCCTCAACAAAAATTGCTTCAGTATTCTTAATATCATCTTCAGCAAATTGCAAAGTATAATCGTTCCAACTATTGAGTATTACAATTTTATAAAGTTTATCTTCGTAAAAAAAGAATGTGAAACGGCCACCGGAAACATTCCTGGAAAGCACGGTAACCTTATTGTTTACCATCGGATCATACTCAAATTTATCAGGAGCAGGGAATTGTTTCTGTACCTCACTTACGCTCACTCCAAACTCAAGCGGTTGTGCCATTGTTTTTGTATCAGGGGTGGATTTATCCTCTGGGACTTGACCAAGCATTGCCTTAAGAGCCTGTGTCTCTTTATACAGTTCTTCATCTGCGATTGCCTTTCTCTCCATGGCAACCCTATCAGTTGTAGAACAGCTTTGTATTATTACCAATGTAAAAACCGACAACAAAATCAGCCAGATGTTTTTCATACTGATTTCTCCATGTCAATGGATGAGAAATGTAAAATGGATTTGGAAGTTCTATGATATCAAGGTACTTCTATATTATCAAAAATGTTTTGTATGACTTTTTCTGCAGTCATCTCTTCTGCTTCTGCTTCATAGGTTATGATAACTCTATGTCGCAGCACATCCATTCCTATTGATTTTACATCTTGTGGAGTGACATAACCCCTGCCTTTGAGAAAAGCATACGCCTTTGACGCAATAGCAAGGTAAATGGTTGCCCTGGGTGAAGCACCAAATTCAATGAATTCACCTAAATTAAGGCCGTATTTCTGAGGATCTCTCGTAGCAACTACCAAGTCTACAATATAATCCTTTATCTTATCATCAATGTAAATCTGATCGACTACCGAACGTAAACGCTTAATATCTTCTGGTTTTAATACAGAATCCACATTCATGCTTACGTCTGTTAATGCCATTCTGTCTAAAATCTCGCGTTCATCATCTTTACTGGGATAATCTACATTCAGCTTTAACATGAACCTGTCAACCTGCGCTTCCGGCAAAGGATAAGTACCTTCCTGCTCAATCGGGTTCTGCGTAGCAAGTACCAGGAAAGGATCTTCAAGCTTAAATGTCTCACTGCCTATCGTTACCTGCTTCTCCTGCATAGCCTCTAAAAGAGCACTTTGAACCTTTGCAGGTGCCCTGTTGATTTCATCAGCTAGTATAATATTTGAGAATATCGGTCCTTTTTTTGTAGTAAACTCACCAGAACGAGGATTGTAGATAAGGGTACCTATCAGATCTGCCGGCAGGAGATCAGGTGTAAATTGAAGCCTTTGGTACTTCACCTGAATTGCCTTGGCAAGTGTCATAACAGACAAGGTCTTTGCTAGTCCGGGAACACCTTCCAGAAGAATATGACCATTAGCCAGAATGCCAATCAGTAATCTTTCTATAAGATGTTTTTGCCCGACAATGACTTTCCCCATCTCATTGCTCAGGCGAGAAAGAACACCGCTCTCTTCTTTAATAATTTCTGTTATATTTTTAATATCTTTTGATTCCATACTAGTCTGTACTCGTTATGTAATTAAAAGTGGTATATTATAACATACTCGTAAAATGGTTGCTACTAAAGATCTAATCTTCTAAGCTATAGCATCTCTTAAGGGGAATGTTCCTGCGCGTTAATAGAAGATGGAAGCAATGAAAGAGAATTCCTGCGGTGACATAGCAAACAAAGGCTTTAGATCCTTTCTTCACGTTTGTATAAATCAATAGTTTGCTGGCTACCGGAAACAAAAATTCAATACTAGAGAACCCTACGAGCTTTTATTATTGAATCACTCTTACTACGCACGCTTCTATCAGATCTTCAATTTTGTTTTTATTCATCAGGTAGACAAAGTTTGTCTCTGAACCGGCAACATAATAATCATTACCGGCTTCTTTGCCAACCAACAATGAGACTCTTTTCCCAAACAAGGCATCAGCCTCGTCAAAACCGACGGTAATATTGAACTGTGGGCTATCAAGTCCATATTTCGATAAATTCTCATTTGAATACTGGACAATTGACTCTCCCATTAGTAACTTTAGTGACGAAAGAACTCGCTCTGCTAAATTCCCACTCAATGGCATAATTTCCGGTTTGATCATTTGCCACACATGCTCTTCGTTTTTCTGAAAAAGCAGCTCCTTTTCAGGATGTGTTATATTAATAGATTTTGCATTTGAGGCTTCAAAGCTAAACAGCGTCCTTGTGACAAGCTCAATACTGTAATCCCTGACATCTGTCCACCCTACCTGAAAAATCATGTCCTCACCATCAACTTTAGCATAGTAGTTTGTTTTATCTTTTTCCGGCTCCACTTTATTTCCTATCAGGAGTGACTTTGTTTTCAATTCCTTTGGCTTTATCAGGTCATCCTTCGCACTAATCACTTCACCGCCGTGTGCAGCAGCCTTACCGGCCTCTTCGTACGTTATGGACGCTTTTAACAGAGGATTGTCAAACCCATAATCAGCAGGATTTTCTGCTGAAAGAGTCACAATCTTATCAGCCAGCAAAAACGAAAGATTCCATACCACTTGATTGATGGAGTCCAGTTCCGCTTCCATTGATACAGGACCTATCATATTCCACTTCGGTCTGCGCATAGTAGAATCTTCAGCAGTCTCACATACAAGTTCTTTACCGTCCCTGTTGATAACTAGTTTCTGGGCAGTTTCCTTAGGAAATTCCATAACTAATTTATCTCTGAATGCCAGGTAACCTGCCCTGGCAATATTATAAAAATTTTCTGTCGGAACAGTATAAACCGCATCTTCTCCTTCTCGTCTTACATAACACAACCCACCGTTTTCATCAGCATTACCTATCAGGAATTTCACAGTTTCACCTTCGCCAATTCTTCTGAATACTGAAACTTCGATTGGTGAGTCTGCTAATCCATACTTCTCATAGTTCGCACCACTATCGTCTACATACTGCTGTATCTGCAAATCTTTAATCTTTTCCACGAACTCTCTTACCGTATCTCTATCAGCCAATATTAGTTTTGGAGATTTGATCATCCAATCATATTGCACTGTCTTTTCCATAACAAGGCTTTTGTCGGCTGATTTCACATCTATTTTTTCTATGCCGTAAGTGCCAATTGCATCAAACCTCAAGAGTTGCTTATCACGCAAATCGTTCAGTTCCAAATCCAGATCGCGCAGTACAACATCGTGAACAAGGAAAATGGAGCTTTCACCATCAAGTTTTGCGTAGATTTTCTCATCCAGGCGGTGGCCCAAATGAAGGGTTTGAACATCTTTAGTAGTACCTATACTGATAGTAAACACAGGCTTGTCCAAACCGTAGTTGACAATATCTTCTTTACTATCAGATACAAAATCTTCTTTAGCAATCTCCAGGTCTTTTAATTCATCGAGAATGTCCTTAATTCTTTCTGTATCAGCACGGTCTGAAAGTGGTTGCGTTATCCACCAGAGCTGTTCCGCTTTAGAACAGACCACAGGATCATTTTCACCGCTCTTAAGCCTCACTCTTTCTACAGAATGTTTATCATACTCAAATGCCCATTTGTTTCTTAAATCATTGACTTCTTTGTCTACTTTCTCCAGGAATTTAGTGCCAACGACTGAAACATCATTGTCGTCCCCGGTAGTTATATACACAGTGTCTTGTCCGGCAGCCAACCTGTCTCCAATATTGACAGTATACCTGGTAACATCTCCGGCAGTTCCACCAACCATCGAACCCTTTTTAAGCCAGAGGCTAACAACAAGACCCGGGGTTTCCAGACCGTACTCTTTCAAGTTGAAGTTTGCTGTTTCACTTTTTTTAATGGTACCAATTTTCCTCAGAAATTCAAATTGAGCGAGAATTTCTTCCACCTCAGCTCTGTCCGCTCTTAGTTGAAAGGGCTCTACCATCCTCCATCTCTCATTATCCGTACTTTCAAGGACGATATTAATACCACCTTTTTTCAGTTCAATCTTATCAATCTGGCCTGGTTTGTAGTCCGGCAATACCATTTGCTGTCTCTGTTCCCATACATCTGTCCTGTACTGTTTCTTGTC
The DNA here is from genome assembly GCA_964437425.1 of uncultured Candidatus Scalindua sp. GTDB lineage: Bacteria > Planctomycetota > Brocadiia > Brocadiales > Scalinduaceae > Scalindua. Next base: position 8,932 of record CAYTGO010000027.1, on the reverse strand, counting down.
ATACAGGAATATGTATGCGGCACCAATGCCTGCAACTATTAAAAGTATTATTGTTGTTCTGAATTTCATAGTTATATAAAGTCTCCGTTTATTATCTTCTTCTTCTCCACCAGACGAAGCCGCCAATTATTACTCCGATAGAAGGTATTCCTGCAATAGACAGCCAAAATATTAAGGCTAGCTGTCCAGGCTTTACCATAGCTCTCCTGACGTCAGGAGCCTTAGCTGATATCCCTAACTCCTTTTCCCTCCGAGCCAGCCAGCTTATAGCATTTAAGACAAGATCCTGGTTACCAGGTTTATCAGAAAATGTGTTTGCGGCAAAATCAGTATCACCGAAAACAACGATACGCGGTCCCTTTTCCCCTATATTGGCAAAAGCCTGTGTAGCATGTGGCGGTGCAGTAGGGTTTGGTTTCGCCTCTCTCAACTCCGATGCCACTGCCATAATTATCGGAGAGCAGATGTCTGAATCTTCATCATATTTCGGCCTTTTCTTACCTACTATCTCAGTTTCACCCCAACTCTGGTCAGGTGCCTGTATAATTCCTGTAGCAGAGAATGCCATCGTATCGCTCAGTGGAACAATACTAAGTGCGCTTGAACCATAAAAAACAGATGTCAGCTTTTTGATATCATTTGTTATCTCATGGTCTAAGTACTTCTTATCACTTATGTATACCTCCACAACTGTCTGCATACCGAAAAGTGGCATATTAACTTTGTTATATACAACGGCATCATCCCTGGCAACTATTCCGTACTCTCCAAGCAACGCATTTAAACCGGATGATTTGTTCGTACCTACTGCAGGTTCAAGCATAACCATTAGCTTGCCGTCTTTAAGCTCACCTTTATCGTTTATCAGTCTTGCTGATGTTCCCACATAGTCGCGAATATAGTTTGTTTCTTGTGTTGAGAAGCTTTTTGTTGGACCTGCAATAACGAGTATATCGCAATTTTCAGGGACTCGCTTCTGATTTAATAAATCAAGAGGCAGTACATTGTAATTAGCACGTTTGATAGCACTTGCTAACTTTCCTAATCCAGCACGTTCAAAATCCCCGTAATCTCTCTCCCCATGCCCTTTTGTAAAGTAAACATTTGTCTGCTTTCCTCGTGTTACATTTACGATTGCTGATGTAAAGATCTCTTCGCCCTTAAACTTAAAGGGAAATTCATTCTCTATTACATCTTTTAGCATTACGTGTTTACTACTATCTCCGCAAGCAAAGATTATTGATCCCAATTCGACTTGCTTCTTATCCATTTTGAGCTTCTCTGCTAACTCTGTTATCTTCGTACCATCAAGCAGAGGGTTCAAGAAAGTGACCGTTATCTTGTCAGTTAAATACTTATATTCTTCGAGTATATCTACGATCTGTCCGTAAAAACGATAGTCCTGACGTTTCACCAGAAGCGAGGTGACAAAAATTGGTTGATCTAAATTTTTCAGAATTTTCTTTGTTTTAGAACTTAACGAGTACTTTCCGGAAGCAGTCATGTCACAACGGTAATAATGCCTATCATTGATATAACTGATAAAAACAAAGATCGCGACCGCGATAAGTATCATAAAAATGACGTTAGCCCCTATCATGGTTTTTTGTTTTTTTATATTTTGTGGACTCTCTGGTGTTGTTACTTCTTTATTATTCAAAGACTTTTCTACCTCCATTTTCTACTCTCAACATTTCGTACTGTTATAAACAAAAGTAATGCAGTAAAGCTCAGATAGTAAATTACATCCCTGGTATCCACAATGCCTTTTGTAAAAGATGACCAATGGTCATAAGTTCCAATATACCTTAAAGCTTCGTAAAACCAGCCATCACCATACTCACTTAAATAACCGATTACCCAGAGAATTATTAACGAAACTATCCCAATCACGGCAGCAACAACCTGGTTCTTTGTTAACGATGATACAAGCAGGCCAACAGACACAAACAACCCACCCATGAGCATCAGCCCTATATAACTGGAAAAAATTGGCCCGAAATCTGGATTACCAAAAATAGTCAAAAATAATACGTAAATCCATGTAGGAAGGATCATCACAGCATACAGACTTAAGGCCGCAAGAAATTTACCAAATACTACATCAAAGTCTGTTACCGGTGAAGTCATGAGAGTCTCCATAGTCCCGGACTTTGTCTCATCTGAAAACAGTTTCATGGTGATTACCGGTGTAAGTAGCAGGAGAAAAAACTGGGTTGAATCCAGGCTGCCCTTAAGAGATGCCTCCTGATGGATTTGTAAATTGCCAGCAAAGAAGAAACCTGCTGCGACGAGGAACACAGAAATCACAACGTACGCAATCGGCGAATAGAAGTAGGACATAATTTCTCGTTGAAATATAGTATTTACGTTACGCATTGGCTGTTTCTTCCTCCGTTTCCGTAGTGGTAACTTGATGAAAGATTTCCTCTAAAGTAATAGTCTGTCGTTTCATTTCTCGTAGTATGTAATTATCTTTTACAATACAATTAAAAACATCTTCCCTTATATCTTTTTCACCATTTCCGTTAATATAAAACTCATTTGCATCGTCCTTTTTTCTATAAGTCACAGATTCGACGGTATCAACGCCGGACAAGCTGTTTTTTATCTTTTCTTCATCTCCCTTTATCTCCAAAACAAGGTTTGAGCCTGTTTTTAACTGTTTCATGAGATTTGAAGGTGTGTCCATTGCCACTATCTTACCCTTATTGATTATCATAACTCTATCACAGACCATTTCAACTTCAGGCAGTATATGTGTTGACAGTAAAACAGTATGCTTCTGTCCCAGACCTTTGATAACTCCTCTGATCTGTCTGATCTGATTAGGGTCAAGTCCAATGGTAGGTTCGTCGAGGATCAAAATTTTCGGATCATGGATTAATGTATCTGCAAGACCAACTCTCTGTTTGTATCCTTTAGACAATGTACCAATGATCTGCTTCTGCACATCTGTTATCCCCGTCATTTCGAGGCAGTATTCTATTTTCTTTCTTCTTTCTCTTCTAGGTATATTTTTAAGTTTGGCGCGAAACATAAGATATTCATACGCTCTCATGTCAAGATAAAGAGGAACATTTTCAGGTAGATATCCAATCTCCTGACGTACGTTTAGTGAATCGGTAAATACATCATAACCGGCTACAGTTGCTGTACCGGCAGTCGCTGGCATAAAGCATGTTAATATTCTCATAGTAGTAGTCTTACCGGCACCATTTGGGCCGAGTAGACCGACTATTTCGTTTTCTTTCACATGGAAAGAAATATCGTCTACTGCGTTCATATTTACGTATCGCTTCGTCAGATTTTTTACTTTTATCATGTGGGAATTCTCCAGACAATACTTTAAATTTACAAGCTTTTTACTCTCAACATTACTTTGAGAAAATAAGTTCCCTTAATCTTCTTCTGTTTCAACATCCCCAGTAATGTTAAGCTCACCACTCGCAAATTCTTCAAATGCAGCTTGAACGGGTTCACTCGAATCCGTCTCAACAAGAGTCGGTGCACCATCCATCAAATCTCTAGCTCTTTTGATTAAGATGGTAGTCAGGTGGAAGGTTCCATAGTCTTCTGCAGGTTTATCTACGTTATCGGTCATGTTGTTGAAATATTGAAAATAATTAAAACTATTATTTTTACCATGTTTTTTGTTTTCGTCAAGGAAAAACTTCATACATTTTAATATTAATGCCCCATAATAGGTTTTGGTTATTTATACACTTATAACTTGACTTTGCAGTTTTACAGAAGTATTTTATGTAGACACAAATAAATCAAACAGGTGACATTGCGTACCTTTTCATTTCGCAAACCAGTTCCTTTAACAATATATGTTAGAAACGTAATAGCTAATAGAGATAGTAAGGCCAGAATAATTGAATCTAAAACGGAGGGGTTGATATGGGTTTAGCTGGTTCGGCATTCAAAGATGTTGGAAAAGAGTTCCCGAGTGGCACTATATTATTTAAAGAAGGTGATGAAGGTAAGGAAATGTACCTGATAAACTCAGGCGAAGTCAAACTAAGCAGGAAAACTCCGCAGGGAGATGTGGTTTTGGCAAATTTAGGCTTTGGTGAATTCTTCGGAGAAATGTCCGTAATTACAAACCAACCAAGGACCATTACGGCTGAAGCTGTAACAGATTGTCGACTGAATGTCATAACTAAGGATATTTTAGAGACGTTAGTGGCAGGCAAACCTTTAGTTGCATTAAGCATTCTAAAAAAACTGATGTTCAGACTTGAAGGCGCGTACGATCTTATTGAAGACCTATACGTCAAACACATTAAAAATGATAAAAAAAAGTAGCTTACCTCAGAAATGAAGATCAATGAGAACTTTGTGCCAATGACGAAGAAATGCGTTGAACTTGAGGAGCTTGATGATGGTTGCATACTCTATGACACAGAAAAAGACGAAGTACACAGCCTAAATAGCACCGCAGCTTCTATCTGGATATGTTGTGATGGAAAGCATTCAGTAAAGGACATAGTAAACGTTGTAGAAAAATGCTTCAGATCCGAAAATAAGACAGCCCCGAGAGACATAATAAAAATCCTCGAGGATTTCTCAAAAAAAGAGCTTTTAACTTCATAAGCCTTGTACCACCCTGGTATAAGGCCTTTTTATTGCATACAGATTGTTATGTACCTACTTCATTACAAGCTCCATTCACATAGGTTTTCCATACAGACAGGAAACAAGAAGCTGTCAGAACTATGTTCGCAACTCTATCCAAGCTCCAGAACTAAGCGCCACGGATCCGATCATATTGTTTATTCACTGAAGATGAAAGATGATAACGTTGCCGGTACTATTTATGAGATCCTTGTAGATGGCAAAAACAAATATCAAACTAATATTAAATCAGAACTATTTTCTTCACTCGAATGGATGGTTACGTGCAATGCATTATCACACCTTCAAGAGTTCTTTCAATTACACGCAGGAGCGGTCATAAAAAAAGGAAAGATCATACTCCTACCTGCCAACCATGGCCAGGGAAAGACGACGCTAACATTAAGTCTTACCCAGAATAACTATCGCTGCCTTTCTGATGATATTGTCTTGATAGAGCCGGAGACAACCAGGATAATACCTTTCCCACGAAGTTTTCTAATAAAAAACAAATCAATTAAAAACATGGCTGAAGCTCATTTAATAGATAAAAAGAGTGGATACTATTGTAAATCAGAAGATATTTTCTACTACAATCCTTATTACACTAATAAGTCATATATTAGAAATACAAAACCACTTACCATAATTGAATTAAAACACAGTCGCCGTTTTAAAAATGAACTAAGACCGGTCAGCAAATCACAAATGTGTATCAAACTATTGAGGCAGTCGTTCAACATCCACAAATACAAGCGTAGCGGAGTCACTATATTGACAAAGCTGGTTAAAAGCAGTAAGTGCTATTCATTAAAGACAAATAATATCACAGATGCCGTTCGCCTGATTTCTCAAATATGAACGAACCAACCATTAAAAGATATATTACCAGGCTCCTGAACCTTAAGAAAAGTGGAGAGGGCATTGATGAAATATGGAATGAGTTAGAATCAACAGGATGGAGTAATATAATCAACATTGCTCAAGAACAACGAGTAATAACATTTCTATTTCATAAACTAAAACAACTCGGACTGGAAGCGAAACTAAACCAGAAAACCCTCCGGATTATGTCACTCAAGTACCAGGAGGGAGTGGCACGAAACGTTGTCACCAGGCATGTGCTAAAGGATATAATTCGTTCATTTAATCAATACGGAGTAAAAGCCGTCATACTGAAGGGTGCAATAAATTTTTGTGAGAATATTTATGAGAACTGGAATCTAAGGTCGATGGAAGACCTGGATATTCTCATTAAGGAAGATGATTTTCCTGCCGCAAGGCAATGCATGAAAACTGCCGGGATAAGTTATATAGAAGGCCAAATCCCTAACGATCTCAGCGAGGATTTTGAAAGCAGGGATATTGCCATAGATATGCACTATCTGCCGGTTCCTGAAAAATACATCAACCTGTTTGATATGGATTTGTTCTGGTCAAACACAATGTGCGTTAAGATAGATGGCATTAAAATACATATTCCCAGCCCAACTGACCAAATCTATCATAAGTTTGTTCACGACGTAATACGTCACCAGGAATTAGTAAACTTTAGAATTCAGGATATATGCGATTTTGCGATGACATCCCAATATTATAGTGAAAGAATAGACTGGGAAGAGATATTGCGAAGGGTAAGGAAAAATGACATTGAATCTTTATTTAATTTTTACTGCTGGCAAATCAAGAGGAATCTGGAAACAGAACTGCCGCAACCGATAAACCATCTGAGTGACAACAAAATTGAGAACTACGGAAGATGGTACGATCAACTAAGTGAATGTCCTGAATGGCTTGAATCTGCGAGTGAACGCCTCATGGCAATCCTGATTAAGGGTGGCAATATTACTACTCATCTTAAAAACTCATTTAATATACTGGTGAAAGAGTCAGTCCTGAAAGAATCAAAAGAGTTTCTGTTATCTCTCTACTGCATAAAAAAAGGGAAGCTCCTGTTGCCACTAATCCGCACAATACACCTGTGCAGAGTCCTCTTCCTGCACATCATGATTATCGCCTATCTCGCGAAGCAACGCTTGAGCACATGAAGATAAACCTTGTTTCTTATCTCTCTTTCCCGCACCTATCCCTTGAGATCATATTCTTTCTCAAAGAACTGAGAACTCAGGTTATCCACTTCGTCCTGACCCAACCATTCCGAAGTATCATTCATAACTGATTCTTTACACATAATGAGATAAGCCTCAATATGTTTCTCCAAATCCTCTTTTGTCAGCTCTTTCATTTTGACAATAATTTCACCCAGGAGCATGTTCTGATTCTGTCTTTGTATGGTCAGAGCTTCCTGAAGGATATATTCTGTAATATGTCCTTCCCTAACTAAATACTCGCCAACTTTCATAATAAATTCCCTTTTTTAAATTAGTATTGTCAGAACCCAACTATACATTCCTGATCTGGCATCTCCCCTTCTGTTACATTGATTACCCAAACTTGTCTTCTTTGAACCTCTCTTGAATCTCCTCCACTTCTTTACTACTGTTGATTATTGCGTCAACACAATCTATATCCAATGTTTCACCAGCCATTTTTTTAAGCAGTTCAAATGCTTCGTCATTACTCCATGCTTTCTTATAAGAACGATCACTTGTCAAAGCATCGAAAACATCTGCCACGGCAACGATACGCGCCTCTAGTGGAATCTCTGTTCCTTTCTTCCCTTCCGGGTAACCAGTACCGTTTATCGCCTCATGATGATACTCGGCAATATTACGTAATACACTGATGTAATCAAAATGGCCAAGGCCAAAATTACTGATCAAGTCATCGATGATTTCACGCCCCCTGCGTGCATGCGTACGCATCATTTCAGTTTCCTCCCGGGTAAGTTTGCCGGGCTTCAGCAAAATGCTGTCAGGTATACCCACTTTGCCAATATCATGTAGTGTGGAAAAAGAGAGGATGTGCTCAATATAAGAGTCATCCAGATTATATTTATCCGCCAGACATACCGCGATTAGCCTGGAATAACGTGACATACGGTCCAGGTGACTGCCAGTCTCAGTATCACGTACATGGGTAATGTGTTCTGTTGTCTTGACTGCTGCAGTCAATGCATGCACGGCTTCCATCTCGTTGATCACAAGAAGAGAGATCATATGACCTACGATATCCAATTCATGTAGTACATCATCAGTAAATACATCTGTCCTGTCGGAATTGAAAAAGATAAAACCCGAAAACACACCATTATCAAAGAATGGCATCGTGTAACTAGCCGCATAACCCTCACGTCCAAGACGTTTAAAATGTCCATATTCTTTATTCTCAAATGTAACCATGTTATTGATTACACGTGGACTCCCCTTATCAAGCACTTCCTTCAACGATGGAAGCTCCTCCAGATGTGCCTCACAATGCTGCCACTGGTCTGGATGATCACTGCTATCTACATAAGACTTGAGTAGTGTGGTTGCCGGATCATAAATGGTAATTGCAATCCGCGCCAGAAATGAAAAATACTGTTTGATCGCTTCATGCGTACATACCAGCTTCTCCCTCAAAGTCAGATTTTTATTGAGTGATTCCAGGATATCTTTATGTGCAAAACTGGTACTAGTCATGATTTACAAGACAACTTTCCTGTTAACATATCATGTTGACTAAATAGTAGTTACGTATATTAAAATAGAATAAGTATACAGCCCTGCTGGAAGCAAATGCCTACCGTAACTACCTACACACGTCCTTCTAATTTATATATACCTTTTTCCTATTATCGTCATTTTCACTAATAACTTTAGAAAGTAAATGGTACATCTAAAAACAGCTACAATACCTTTTCAGGAATGGTTATCAATATACATGAAGATACTCCTGATTATGATTAATTGCGACAGATCTGCCTAATCCGGTTGACACGCTTAAAAATAGTTTAGCAAAGCTTGCAGATGTAAAATTTACTTGAATTTTCCAGCAGAGAAGCATAGTATTATAGTCCTGAAGAGATACAAACCCACTAAAGTATCAATTATAAAAAGTATTACAGAATTGCCTCCCATTTCCCTGACCAATAATTTAGCCGTAAGCGAAAAATATATTTATATCGTATTTCTCATATAATTCTAACCCATACATTATAGAACAGGTTCTAATTATGAAAACAGAGTCCCGCTCAATCCTAAAAAACCTAAATCAAATTATCCTTTGTGTATTTATAGCCTCCGGCATCCTTCTATCAACTCTTATTTTTGTGCAGAAAGTCTCAGCCGCAGGAAAAACCAAAGAATCAGTAATTGTATCACTTAAAGCTCAAGGCAAGCTGCAGAAAGCCATGGATTTAATTGAT
>CAYTGO010000026.1:35588-41485 GCA_964437425.1 uncultured Candidatus Scalindua sp. | reverse complement strand
AAAGGCGGATTTGGCGGCAAGAAGGGACATGGCGGTACAAAAGGCGGATTCGGAGGCAGCAAAGGTTTTAACAGCGGCAAAGGCGGATTTGGAGGTAAAAAAAGTTTTGGTGGCGGCAGGGGCGGACGAGGACGCTGATAAATGCCTTGACCGATTGATTATGCACACTAAATGGGCTTACTTGCTATGGAAATGTGTAGCCCCTGAAAATATATTTTGTACACCTTTTCAGGGCTACGCGCTCAAGTTAAGATCGCCGTCAGGCTTGAATATTCCGGAGAGTCCTTCTCTTCTTCTCTAAAGGCATCTTTTAAATTATCTATTCCAACTTTTCCATAAATACCTTTTAACTCTTCTACGATTTCTCCCGTGATCTCATTTTCCAGATAGTGCTCAGAAATCCCAAACGCAAGCGCATGGGCTATACATTTAGGACATTCACAAGTCCCAATCGTGGTATACGCAAACTGGTTATAATCACCGGTACCGTGAGTTTCGGCAGAGTGGTGACTATTAAAATATCCATCGTTATGAACAGGAGTCAACTTTTCAACTAAGTCTTTATATTTCATTTTCCTACTTTCTAAATGATTATTCAGTTATCGTCTGTTTCAATAACAAAAAGTTTTATACTAAGTGAACAATTATACACATATGTTGTTGAGTAGCCATATTAAAATATCCATTAAAATTTATCCATTTATTCGCTAATTCCTTTAGAAACTATCACTTCTTAATATTATATTCTCATTGACACAACGGTCAATAATTCATATAGTTATATAATAGTTTTGCAGGTAACCGTTTTATGGAAAAAGGCGTTAGAATACAGTAATACGCGGGCAGGAAAATTAAGATTTTGCGTGATATTTCTATTCCAGTAATAGTCATCTATTATTAAACCCCTCCCTTTGCTTACCCATAATTGAATACCGAAACGCTTTAATCTTGTTAGTTGTGGAGAAGTTTTTTTGAAAAACACCAATATTTCCTATTTAAAACAACTCGAATCAGAGTCAATCCATATTATACGTGAAGTGGCGGCTGAGTTTAAGAATCCCGTCATGCTCTATTCCATCGGAAAAGATTCAAGCGTAATGGTACGTCTTGCTCAAAAAGCCTTTTATCCCGGAAAGATCCCATTTCCGCTCATGCATATTGATACCGGCTTTAAATTTCCAGAGATGATCGAATTTCGAGATAGGTATGCTAAGGAGATCGGGTGCAGGCTCATCGTAGAAAAGAATGATGAGGCGATCTCCGAGGGTACACATCCTCAAAAAATAGGAGTCGATAAATGTTGTGCCAAGTTAAAAACTCAAGGATTGCTTGGCGGAATAAAGAGACATAAGTTTGATGCGGCATTTGGCGGAGCGCGACGAGATGAGGAAAAATCAAGAGCTAAGGAACGCATATTCTCTTTCAGAGATGAGTTCGGACAGTGGGATCCCAAGTATCAGAGGCCTGAACTCTGGAATCTATATAATTGCCGTATTAACGAGGAAGAGTCAATTCGGGTTTTTCCAATAAGTAACTGGACAGAAATGGATGTCTGGTACTATTTAAAAAAGGAAGAGATACCCATTGTCCCTATATACTACGCACAGGAGAGAGAAGTAGTTGACAGAGGCGGCGTACTAATCCCATATGATGACATGGTCAAGCTCAGGCCGGGTGAGAATGTGGAAAAGGCTATGTGCAGGTTCAGAAGCCTGGGATGTAGCCCATGTACAGGAGCCGTTCGGTCAGAAGCCAGGACAATTGATGATATAATCAAAGAAGTTGAAGAAGCCAGTAAATCTGAGAGAGAAAATCGGGTTATCGATATGACTTCCGACAGTTCTATGGAAGATAAGAAGAAGGAGGGATATTTCTAAATATGGATTCTACATCCCCAGATCATGCCAACTTGCTTAGATTCACTACTGTAGGCAGTGTAGATGACGGTAAGTCCACACTCATAGGCAGGCTTCTTATGGACACTCAGAACATATACGATGACCAGCTGGAAGCTGTCAAGAAAGTAGCAAAGCGCAAAGGTGAAGAGGAGATAGATTTATCTCTATTAACTGACGGACTTGCTGCTGAAAGGGAACAGGGAATAACCATTGATGTAGCCTACCGTTACTTCCAGACTCCTAAGCGAAAATTTATTATTGCCGATACTCCCGGACACGTCCAGTACACACGAAATATGGTTACCGGCGCCTCCACAGCCAATCTTGCTATTATACTTATTGATGCACGTAGAGGTGTCCTTGAACAATCACGCCGGCACGGTTTCATCGCAAGTCTTTTACAGGTATCTCATATGATAGTTGCTGTCAATAAGATTGACCTGGTTGATTATTCTAAAGAGGTATACGATGCAATAGTTGAAGAGTATGATGAGTATTCCCGCAAGCTGGATATTAAAGATATTACTTATGTTCCGGTCTCGGCACTTAAAGGAGATAATGTCGTTGTCAAAAGCGAGTTAACACCCTGGTATGACGGCCCTACAGTATTGCATACGCTTGAAAATGTTCACATAGGTTCAGACTTTAATATTCGAGACTTCAGATTCCCAGTGCAATATGTTATACGGCCTGATCTTAATTTTAGAGGTTATGCAGGAAGGGTTGTCGCAGGTACTGTCAGCCCGGGTGAAGAGATCGCGGTACTACCCTCAGGACTGGTTTCTAAAGTTAAAACTATCACAACAATGGATGGAGACCTTGAAGAAGCACACGCTCCTCAATCTGTTGTTATAACGCTTGAAGATGAAATAGATATCAGTCGTGGAGATATGATTGTTAGACGACATAACCTTCCTCAGGTTGAAACCAATATAGATGTCATCTTATGCTGGATGGGAAATGACCCGCTTGAGATAGGCAAAAATTATTTCATAAAACACACTACAAGAACAGTTAATGCCAGTATCAGTAAGTTAATTTACATGTTCGACGTAAACACCCTGCACCGTACAGATGCAACAGAGCATAATCTTTTCTGTGAGTTAATAAAAGATACGCATCATACCGATGTCAACACTCTGCTGCTGAATGAAATTGGACGTGCTGAGATAAAACTTACCCAACCGATAATGTTAGATCAATATAATAAGAACAGGGAAACAGGTAGTTTTATAGTAATAGACCCTGATACTAATTTTACTGTTGGAGCCGGGATGATTCGTGGCGCTGTCAGAAGCATCGAAGAGACTATCCATGCTGAAGGAAGAACAGATGCAGAAGAGGAACTGCCTGTCAAAGTTGAGATAGAGAGAGATCCGGTGTCCCTCAAAGAGAGAGAAGAACGATATAAACACAAGACTGCAGTTATATGGTTTACAGGCTTATCAGGAGCAGGCAAATCAACAATAGCGAAAAGCCTTGAACGCATCCTCTTCAGCACAGGAATCCATACCGCACTATTGGACTGGGACAAACTTCGCCATGGTCTGTGCAATGATCTCAGCTTCTCTGATCAGGATAGAATAGAGAATACCAGAAGAGCCGGAGAGGTCGCCAGGGTTTTCTACGAACACGGCTCTCTTGTCTTATGTACCTTTGTCTCCCCGCTAAGATGCCAGAGGGACCAAGTCAAAGCCTTGATACCGGAAGGAAGGTTCTTTGAGGTTTTTGTTCGTTGCAGTCTACAAACCTGCATACAAAGAGATCCCACAGGACTTTACAAAAAGGCTATTGACGGAGAGATCCCTCAATTCACCGGCATTAACTCACCATATGAAGAGCCTCTTAATCCGGATGTCATCCTGGATTCAGAACATAAATCCATTGAAGAAAACCTCAGGGCCCTTCTGGATATGTTAAAGAGAAAAGGAATTATAAGGAAATAGTTTATTCCTGACCTGGCAGAACTATATTTGAACAGGAAGTTCAAAAATCATAAAACAATTTGTTATGAAAAGACGCACCGTTATTTTTCTGACAAAGTCATGTCTCTTTCTTGTTGTCTCTATTCTTCAGATCTCCACACAGGCGAATCCACCACAACCACCTCACCTAAGTAGTAATATACAGAAAAAAGCACCTGTAATGCTTGCACATAGCTGGGACCAGAAAATCAATATCAATGGATGGTGGATGAGTGAGAAACTCGATGGTGTGCGTGGATACTGGACAGGCAGCAAGCTGATATCTCGCCAGGGAAATCTCTTTAATGCTCCGGAATGGTTTACCAGGGATTTCCCAGCGACCCCCCTGGACGGTGAGCTCTGGACAGAAAGAGAGCAATTCCAGGAGCTGGTCAGTATAGTTCGCCGGGAGAACGCAGATACCGATTGGAAAAAAGTTCATTATTTTGTATTTGACGCACCTGAAATAGAGGGAGGTTTTGAAGAACGTCTTGATTTCGCGCGTCGCTGGTTTCTTGAACACCCAAACCTGTTTGCGGAAGTACTGGAACATCAACTCTGTGAAAGTGAGGAGCATCTTCGAAAAAAGCTTAAGGAGATTGAGTCTCTTGGAGGAGAAGGGTTGATTTTAAGAAAGCCCGGTTCTCCGTATACCGTTGGACGTTCCCACGATTTATTAAAAGTAAAAACCTATGAAGACGCAGAAGCAACCGTCATCAAGCATCTTCCCGGTTCCGGAAAACATACCGGTCGTCTCGGGTCAATGCTAGTGGAATTGCCCAACGGGATTCAATTTGCAATAGGAACCGGTTTTTCTGATCAGGAGCGAGGCAACCCACCTCCAATCGGAAGTATCGTCACATTTAAATATTATGGGTTTTACAAATCAGGCATTCCTAAATTTGCCTCTTTTCTTCGTATTCGTCAAGAATACTGAAAAGCAAACATACAATCTCTTCTAGGATTCCTTGTGTTTCTTCAACCACACTATTTGATACGGCTCTAATGTCAGATCTTTACAATTAACTCTTGCGTGTGTGATTATATCAACTAAGCTGTCCCTATACTTACCGGGAAGATTGATTTTAACACTCTCTCCGGTAAAATTAAATAACGCGAGTATAGACTCATTATCATCACTGGCATATCGTTTAATGGCAAATACCTTACTCCCCAAATCCAGAAACTCATATTTGCCAAATGGGTTGAAAGCGTCTTCGTTTATTCTTATTGATAATAGCTGTTTATACCTTTTGAAGAGGATCTTTTGCAAACTACCTTCCTCTTCAAGCAATTCTTTCAAATTATCGTAATTTAATTTATCTCTATTAATGGATCTGTTGATCCTCGTTTTCCTTACCGCTTCATGATAATTCCTGGAGCCGACAAGTGAGTGGAAATAGATACCCGGCACACCGGGCATTGCCAGGACAACTGCCTGCGAGAGCATCATCCTTTTAACCCTTATATTGTCATCCTCTTCCGGATGTGTCAGCAAATCAATATAGCTACAATTTAACTCGTACGGAGATTCCTCTTCATCTCCAATCGCCCTGTATGAAGCATACCCCCCATGCCCTATAGATGTTTTCACCAGGAAGTCCATCTCCTTCTCATCCAGGATTCCATTTACCGCTCTGACACCAATACCATCATGACTTGCTGTAAAATTGAAGAAGCATACCTCATCGCCTGGGAGATCTAACTCTTTTGCCCAATTTGTAAGTTTTTCTGTATTAGATTTTAAGACAGAAAATGCCAGAAGTGGAGGAAGCGCAAAATTATAGACCATCTGTGCCTCATCATTACCCTCTCCAAAATATGAAATATTTTCACCATGAGGCACATTTGTCTCTGTAATAATAATAACTTCAGGCGCAACCGCATGCATCACTTCACGCATAAGCTGAATCAATTCATGAGTTTTTGGAAGATGAACACAAGGTGTTTCCAACTCTTTCCATATATAAGCAATTGCATCCAGCCTGATAAGAGAAGCACCTTTGGCGATATAGAAAAGCAATACGTCTAAAAC
>CAYTGO010000026.1:7606-35488 GCA_964437425.1 uncultured Candidatus Scalindua sp. | reverse complement strand
GACATGTGATTAATAACACCATCAAACATGATTCTATGATTTTTATTTATATTTTCTATGTCCTTCCATGACCCTTTGAGTGGACAAACACCCTTATAATTTACAATTGAAAAACCGTCATCTGATGAATGTGGGTAAAATGGAAGTATATGAACTGTGTTTATGATATCCCGCACATATTCATTCAAAAAACTGAATAAAGTCGACAGCGCCGTCTCACCGGAATGGAAAACCTGATCTCCATACGTTATAAGTATGACATCTTTTTGAGTCAAATAATATGGAGCGCTCTCCACCTTTTGTTTATACTTATTGATTAGAGCAAGGGTCCTCTCATACGCATTGGCAGCATCCTCTTTTGAATAAATGAGATTCAATGACTCTTCGATTAATTTTAATCTGTTTTCATTAGTAAGCCGGGTATAGTGTTCTTTGTTTGTCATAGCATTAATCCTGAAGTGTTTCCAAAGCTTCCCATCGTTGATAGGCGCTATCCAATTCTGAGTGCAGAGTTGACAATCTTGTCCTTATATCGGCAGCCTCATCATTTCCTCTCTTATACAACATGGGATCATTCACTGCCTGGTTTAATTGATCCTGCTCTTCTTCCAACTCCTCTATTTTCTGTGGCAGAGCCGCAAGTTCACGTTGTTCCTTGTAATTCAGCTTACGAGGTCGTTCAGTGTTCTCCCCCACCCTGTCACTCTTTGATTGTGCACGTTTCTTCTTTTTTGTTTCAACCTGCTTTCGCTGTCTGAGCCAGTCATCATAACCACCAACATATTCATTAACCTTGCCATCACCTTCAAACACGATAGTACTGGTTACTACGTTATTTAGAAAAGCACGGTCGTGACTTACCAGAAGGAGCGAACCCTTATAGTCCATCAACAACTCCTCCAGAAGTTCCAGAGTCTCCACATCCAGATCATTTGTAGGTTCATCCATGACTATAACATTTGCCGGCCTGGTAAACAACCGTGCAAGAAGAAGGCGATTGCGTTCTCCACCGGAAAGAACACTGACATTGATTTGTGCTCGTTCCGGTGAAAACAGAAATTTCTGTAGATATCCTATCACATGCTGCTGGTTTCCGTTTAACGTAATATAATCATTCCCGTCTCCTATATTGTAAAATACTGATTTGTCCTCCTGCAGCTGTTCTCGAAGTTGGTCAAAATATACAATCTGAAGATGAGTGCCGTGCTGTACTATTCCCTGCTGAGGAGTTAGCTCGCCAAGCAGAAGACGTAAAAGCGTGGACTTGCCGGCACCATTAGGGCCTATAATACCCACTTTATCACCCCTCATAATCGTTGTGGAAAAACCTCCTATTACCGGCGTGTCATCATATCCATATTCCAGATCTTTTACCTTTATCACATTCATTCCGGAACGTTCTGCCTCTTGTGCCTGCATTCGTACTGTTCCGTTTAGAGTACGTCTTTCTCTGCGGAGAGTACGCATTTTTTCCAGGCCTCTTACTCTCCCCTCGTTTCGAGTACGACGGGCCTTAATGCCCTGCCGTAACCATACTTCTTCCCTGGCCAGTTTCTTGTCAAAAGTAGACCACTGTTTCTCCTCTGCATCAAGTACTGCCTGTTTGCGTGAGAGAAATGTTTCGTAATCACACTCCCAATCAACAAGGTTTCCCCTGTCAAGCTCAACGATGCGCCTGGCAATATTTTTTAAGAATACGCGGTCATGGGTAACAAAAAAAATAGTTCCTTCATAACGCAATAAGAACTCTTCCAACCAATCTATTGAAGCAATGTCCAGATGGTTAGTTGGTTCATCAAGTAGCAATATTTCAGGCTTACAAACCAATCCCTTTGCGAGTAACACCCTTCGCTTCAAACCTGAGGAGAGAACCTTGAATTCCGCATTGGCATCCAACTCCATCAGTGAGATCACTTTTTCAACCTGATGCCGTTCCTCCCAATCATGATCATCATCCCGTCTTACCTGACTACGGCCGGCCTTTTTCAATCCATCACACACTATCTCAAACACCGTACCATTTAATTCTCTTGGTATTTCCTGGGAGAGATAAGCAGTACAAAGCCCTTTTTGCCGGGCAACGTCTCCTGAGTCAGGTAACAACTCTCCATTGATCAACTTGAGCAAAGTAGATTTTCCCTCGCCGTTACGACCAATAAGACATACTCTTTCTCCACGCTCCAACTGCAAATCCGCTTTATCTAGTAATAACGGACCTCCAAAACGAATACTTACTTTTTGCAGACTTAAAAGTGCCATTAATATATTCCGGAAACAAATTCCTTCTTGTATATTTCTTGAAATTTTAAAGAAACAATCTGAATGAATAAAAAAGGACACACACCATTTACTTTCAATTGGAATGTGTCCCTTTTATATAGAAGTTGTATCTTACGCTAGTGCAATCGAAGTATTTGATTTTTTGACAAATATTCTGAATTACATCATGCAAAAACAATCTTTAATTATTTCTTGCTCTTGTATGTTTTGACAGTAGCCTTCTTTTCGACTTTCTTCATTAAACTTTCAACATCCTCTTTTTTGGGCTCATTATAAGTCTCGCCAACCTGATATTGAAAAATAGTTTTAATACTTTCGTTGTACATATCTTCCGTCAAACTGGTGAAGTCCAGTAGCTTTACATCCGTATTACTCAACAAATAGGTTATTGAATCAAAAAGGGAGCTTGTAGAAACACCGGAGTGAACAAACGAGTGCTGGCCAAGAAACCCTTTAACTGTCGCAATAAATTCTAATAGTTGAGAAATCTGGTATTGTGCGCTAATAATTGTTTTTTCCAAATTCTTCTTATCAAGCATAGAGCTCTTCGAATAATCAATAGAACGCTCAGACTCTTTAGAGATCGTATTATTATCACTCCTTTTTCTGGACGTTATACGATCCTCAATGTCATTCACCTCTACAATCAATTTATCAAACTCTTTTTCTATTTTCTCAATATTTGGCTGCTTACCGTAATAGGTTGT
Organism: uncultured Candidatus Scalindua sp.; assembly: GCA_964437425.1. Classification (GTDB taxonomy): domain Bacteria; phylum Planctomycetota; class Brocadiia; order Brocadiales; family Scalinduaceae; genus Scalindua. The sequence goes on along the minus strand of CAYTGO010000026.1, from coordinate 32,501 downwards.
TACTTTCAATTTTTTATTAAGTACAATTAACTCTTCCAGGAATCCATCAAGTTCCTTCAGACTGAAAGAGAGAAATTCTCTCTCTTTCTTAAATGTACTAACCGCCCTGATTTGCTTTTTCTTCTCAATGGCATTCTGAATACCGGTTCTAATGTTAAGCAATTTACCAAATGTTTTATCCTGATTCATCTCCTGGGCAAGTGACAGAGTTGCACCCTCCTGTTTCATGGAAGAGACATCCTTGCTATTCACAAAATCTTCCAGGCTATCAACGTTGTCCAAGAAACTTTCATACTTATCCGCTGCAAAAGGTTTATCGTGAAGGAGTTGCTGCAAATCAGCCAAAACACCACGTATCTTTTTCTCTTCCTGCTTAGTTTTAAATTTTACCATTTTGCACAGTTTATTGGAGAGAATTACAAATTTGTTCTTTCTATTGAACAGATCATTAAACTGCTCTTGTACATCTTTGTCTTTATTGATGTCTTTAATTAATTTCTTCAGTTGAACTAGCGCATCAGATAAATTCGTAAGGTAAGGCACATTCTTTCTGGCTTCCAGATAAGCATCCATACCTGAATCGGTTTTCAATTTAGATACTTTACGAAACCCTTCTTTAACTTGTAATAGTAGAGCACGTACATCACCTTCCTGTTCGGTAGTTAAGGCCTTTCCACTACGTGAAGCAGATTCCGGAGATGACTCTTCAGGAGAAGATAACAACTCTTTTGTACGCTTCTTTATTTTTGCCATTAAACCTCCGGATTGTTTTTCAGGCAATCGTGATTCTTTCTGAGCGCTTTTCTGTTTAGCAGTACTCTGCACTGACACAGAATCTAGATACGCCAATAATTTCCTGAAAGCTCCCAGCAACTCAAGATAATCATTTTTCAATAATGAATGGTTTGAAACTGAAGTGAATTGTTTTAATTCCTTGTAACCTGAGCTTAATTCGTCTTGTTCGCTTTGAGAAGCAAGGCTGTGACTTGACAATCTCCCCTCTAACTTCTCTACCAGCAACTCAACTGACTCCGCACACTCCTGCAGAAGACCATAATCTTCAAGAAATTTAAAGTGCACGTCAAGCCTGTCTGCCGCAGAAAAGACATAGCTATCGTATGCAGGGAGAACCTTCCAGTTATCTTTTTCTACAATATGTTCAAGCTTCAATACATCCAGGAAGAGCTCATTGTTAAATAGCAACGGGTTGCCCTCATCGGTAAGATGGTCAAATAGCTCTGTAAAGAGTCCGAGATTATCTATATTCTCTTCGATCATCTTAAGATCTTCTTCCTGTTCCTTAAATATCCTGTACTGAAAATAGTGTTGTTCCGCATCCAGCATAATAACCAGTGTTATAAAATGCAGATTCAAAAAAACTTCCTTTAAACCTGTACTGGTAAATACTTTGTTTGACGTTACAATTTCGTTTAATCTTAATTCACTTCCCAGCGCTTTAGATGTTAATGGCAAACCGTTGTAAATTAAATAGCCGTCCAACCTGCCTGTATATTTTTCCCGGGTTTCAGCAGTCGTAACGTAATTACAGCAAATATCATCCGGTATGAAGTCTTTTAACCGCTTTTTCTCATCTTCATTGATAATCAGCATGTTACTTGAGCCTTTGGGAAGCCCCGTCTTACAATGCAAAACTAAATGCCGTTTCATGAGAAGTTTAATCAGCTCCTCCGCTTCAGTTTGTGTTGCCGTTATGTTTGCTTCCACAACACCACTATCTTCATCAGTCCTGTAATTATCAATCTTCCCTTTACGAAAAAAGTGCTTAGACATAATCTTAAGAGTTTTTTCAAAGGTGGTTCCAATAACCTCCCCTTTAAAGGTAACGGCAAGAGATTTCAAAGACTCTTCAATTACGGTGTCCTTGACCTTTTCTTTAATTTCAGCAATTTGCGAACGTACAGTGTCAGAACTATGAAACTTCTTTTCCAGTAATTTATAATAATGGTTAGTAGTATCTGATGACTTTGCAATTGCCTTAGCTTTTATTTTAGCTTTTGTCTTTGCTTTCATTTTTTCCCCTCTGGTTATTTCTTTTCAACTTTTTGAAGCTGGTAACAAACAAAAATTTTACTATATATTATAATTTTACTTTATGGCTGCATGTAATCAATAATAATAATTAATAAAAGCAGTATATTTTATATTTAGTAATTATTCTGACTAATCATAATATACTTACACACTTAGGTTAACAATTTCATGTTCGTGTTTATTATTATTACACACTAACTCATTTTAATAAATTAAATTGTTATCACACAATGACTTAATTAAAAGAAATTCATCTTCTCAATCAATCTACATATGCAATTTCAATACATATTTGAAAAAAACTTATGTATACCGTCCACAAGTTAATCCCTGTAATTTAACAACAGGTATTACTCGATTCTTTCCCCTTCTTAAATATCATATTCTCTTTGACATAACAACCGATTTTTCTTATTTTTACATTACTCCAGAAACAGGAATTCAGTTGGATTTTTAAAAGGAAATAGTTGGAATTAAATCTTTATCAAATAGACGCTTTCACAGACACGCCTTTTGAGGGTAATCCGGCGGCAGTTATCCCACTTGAAACGTGGCTCCCAGATAACACCATGCAATCTATTGCAGAAGAGAACAACCTCTCAGAAACCGCTTTTTTTGTACCTAAAGGCAAAGGATTTCATCTCCGCTGGTTTACGCCAAAAACCGAAGTAGACCTATGTGGACACGCAACTCTGGCAGCGGCTTATGTCCTGTTTAATATCCTGGGATACAATAAAGAGAGGATTGAGTTTGAAACCAAATCAGGCATCCTGACCGTTTTAAAAAAAGACGTCTGGCTTGTCATGGACCTTCCTGCACAAACACCTGTTCCATGTAATGTGCCGTATGAAATAGTAAAGGCATTTGACAGAGCACCGATTGAGTGTTTACGGTCGGAGGACTACATTGTGGTTTTTGAAACAGAAAGTGATATTTTATCAATTAAGCCAGATCTGGCTTATCTGAAGAAGCTCGATCTGCGCGGAGTTATCATTACAGCGAAATCCAGAGAGTATGACTTCGTATCCCGCTTCTTTGCACCAAAGTATGGAATAGACGAAGATCCTGTAACCGGTTCCGCCCATACCCAGCTGATACCATACTGGGCAATGAAACTGAACAAAACAGAAATGAAAGCAAAACAGGTATCACACCGGGGCGGAGAACTTGTATGTGAGTTGCGAAACGACCGCGTATTGATTTCAGGAAAAGCGGTTAAATTTCTGGAAGGCAAGATAGAACTCAGCTGACTGCCAGAGTCTGACAACGACATTGGTATCATAAAGGCATAGCCAACGATCCCGGGAAAGATCACTATGAAAAACTACGATGTTGTAATCATTGGCGCCGGAGCGGCAGGGTTGATGTGTGCTCTAACGGCTGGACAGAGAGGACGTAAAGTTCTGGTTCTGGACCATGCTGAACGCATGGGCAATAAAATACTGATTTCAGGTGGAGGAAGCTGTAACTTTACTAATCTTTACCTGGAATCTGAAAATTATATATCCGAAAACCCACACTTCTGCAAATCGGCATTGAGTCGATTCAGTCAGTACGATTTTATTTCACTTGTTGAAAAGTACAATATATCTTATGAACAGAGGCAAGCAGGGCAACTCTTCTGTAACGGAAACTCTGTTGAAATCTTGAACCTTCTACTGGAAGAGTGTCGGCTTTCCGACGTGAAGATTCAGAACAGATCTACAATCAAGAAAATAGAAAAAGAGAGTTGTTTTACCATTAAAGCTAATTCTGAAACCTATGCAACCGAATCTCTCGTTATAGCAACCGGTGGTTTGTCGATGCCAGCAAAAGGAGCCTCAGGTTTCGGATACGAAGTAGCTGAGCAGTTTGGGCTCAAGGTTTTATCTCGTCAACCGGGCTTAGTCCCCCTAACCTTCAATAGAGATGATCTGGACGATTTCATTGACCTTGCCGGTATATCCGCTGATGCTGTAGTTTCCTGTAACGGACAATCATTCAGAGAAGCCATCCTTTTTACTCACAGAGGCCTGAGTGGACCTGCAATACTACAGATTTCAAACTACTGGCAACCGGGAAATGAGATTGTTATTAATCTACTTCCGGATATTGATCTGACCGAAACCATCAAGCAATGGCAGAAGGAACGCCCAAAAACAGAGCTTAAGAACCTGATAGGAGAACTATTAACCAGGCGTATCGCTCATCGGTGGTTTGAACGATGGCATCACAATAAACCGGTCAACCAATATAATGAAAAAGAGATTAATGAGGTTGCTAAGATTTTTCATGCATGGCATATCAAACCCTCTGATACCGAGGGTTATAGGACAGCGGAAGTAACACGCGGAGGTATTGATACAAATGAACTCTCATCCAAAACCTTCGAATCAAGGAAGGCAGAGGGCCTCTATTTTATTGGTGAAGTAGTGGACGTAACCGGATGGTTGGGTGGTTACAATCTCCAGTGGGCCTGGTCTTCCGGCTTCAGTGCCGGACAATTTGTATAAATTGTCAATTACTTAAACTTACCACACGCAGGAACTATTCTTAATAAAAGGAAGCTCATTGACATTTAGAACTATTTTAATAGAATCGATATCATGAATAGTGACAAAGCACTACTGATTATTGCAGACAGTGAAAGAGATTCAAACATGTATTATGCTACTGGCTTTCCGGCACCGGATCCTTTTGTATTTATCCGGAAGGGTAATAAAAAGATAATGATTACCAGTGATCTTGAGCTGGACCGTGCAAAATCAGAATCAAATGCCGACAAGGTACTTTCCCTCTCTCAATTTGAGAGGATTATCAAGAAAAAGAAAAACAAAGGTAACGCCTGTTTAATCGAGATAGCTGCCACAGCTCTTGGAGAGATGAATATAAAGCAGATCCGGATTCCTGCAAATTTCAGTGTGGAATATGCTGATTTTCTGAGGAAGAACGGCTTCAAACTGGAAGTTAAGAAGGAACCGTTTTTTGATTCAAGAGAGATAAAAAATACAGAAGAGATAGGACACATTGTTAATACCCTGCGTAACACAGAAAAGGCCCTTGAAAAGGCAATTGATTACATAAGAAAATCAAAGATCAAAGATGGCTTTCTGTACTCCGCACGTAATAGCCAGATCACCTCTGAATCGATAAGGCAAATGATAAATGTAGAGTTGATGAAGAGAGGATGCACGGCAAAGCATACAATCGTATCCTGTGGTGAACAATCCTGCGTACCTCACAATACTGGAAGCGGCCCGTTAAGGGCAAATAAATCTATCATATTTGATGTTTTTCCCAAAGACGAACAGACAGGATATTATGCAGATATAAGCAGGACTATTGTTAAAGGCAAGGCTTCGAGGTCGTTAAAGAAAATGTACAAGGCAGTGGCATCTGCACAAGAGCTGGTTTTCGAGTCCGCCGGGAATGACACCAGGGGAGACGTCATACACAGGAAGGTCTTGAAGCATTTAACATCCCTGGGATTTAAGACCGGTAAGTTCAAGGGAAAGATGCAGGGTTTTTTTCACGGAACAGGTCATGGTGTCGGGTTGGACGTTCACGAACCGCCACGAATATCCAAGACAAAATGTACGTTAAAAACAGGAAATGTAGTAACCGTTGAGCCGGGCCTGTACTACCCGGGTATTGGAGGAGTGAGGCTTGAGGATATGATACTTATTACAGATGATGGATGTAAAAACATGACAAAAGCCCCAAAGGTACTTGAGGTGTAGACACTAATTAAATATCAAGAAATGAAACACTTAATACTACTAATTATCATATGCGTAACATTCTCAGGACTGACCTCCTGTAAGAAGGCAGAAGAGGTAAAAGTCGAAAAGACGTCTACTTCACACGCGAGAGATGACACTTTAGAAAAGGCAATGAAAAGCGCATCCAGAGATTTGAGGAGGTTGTCAGGCGCTATAGAAGGCAGAGACTGGGTTGAAATAGAGATGTGGACTAAAGAGTTGAAAGAGGGTATTGGTTACAGCTGTGTAGAACTATATATGGCGGAACATCGTGGCATTTCGAGTGAATTCGTTATAAAGGGCAGTCAATTTTACGATGCCGTCAGGAAACTGACAGCATCGTGCAAAGAGCATGATGTTGAGGCCATAGATCCCGAATTTAACCGATTGCTAAAGACCTGCGATGATTGCCATAATATATATAGAGAGAAGGAAGAGCTGCCGTTAATATTACAAAACTAAAATGACAAGGTCCAGGACCTGAGATAATCAATTAGGCAGTATGAAGACGTTATTGATTCTATTTCTATTTATGTCGGTCGCACTAACGGGAATAACTTCCTGTAAAAAGGCAGTGGAAGTATCTGTCGATGATGAGGAAATACGAGCATACATGTCAGATGAAGAAACTTTGAAACTGGCAATGAAAAGGACCTCAAGGGATACCAGAAGACTGGCAAAATCTTTGGATTCCAGAGATTGGATAGAGATAGAGATGTGGGCAAATGAACTAAAACAGGGAATTGGTGTCAGCTGCGTAAATTTATATATAAAAAACCATCCCGGTGTGTCAGGCGAGTTTCTTATATTAAGTGACAGGTTTTATAATGCGTCAAACAGATTAATTCTATCTTGCAAAAAGCGTGATACAGAAATTGCTGACGCACAGTTTGGTAAGATGATAAAATCCTGCGAAGCATGTCACGAAGGATACAAAAAGAAGGATAAAAACAGCGGTGACAAATGAAGCCTTCTTTAATACTTATGTCTCTCGTCTCACTGCACTAAAGAAGGCTATTTAAACAATCAGAGATTATTCATCATAATCGTCTTCATCTTCGTAATCTTCTTCCACTTCTTCGTCTACGTCTTCAGATGCGACATCACCTTCTTCAGCACCTTCTTCGTCAGTAGCCTCCACAGCAACGGCTGGCCCCTTCATCGTACTCAAAACACTCTTTGCACCAACAATGAAGCCTGCCCCTATCAGGATGACGGCAATCAAACATACTACCCCTCCAACCTTCCGTACTAAGTCACCAGTCATTAATTCATCTAGTTTTTTGAATAAGTCACCCATGAGGATATCTCCTAAATTATTTTCTCAAATACTATTGATCTTGGGAATTATACAAACTTAACAGCAAAATTCAAGGAATAATTCTCCTAAATATCATTTGGTATAATATTAAGTGCATCGTTGAATTTTAAAGCTATGCACAATCTGTTACCGCGGCTTGTTACTTCTTTTATGTCACTCCTGACAATACATCCGTTACCGCTAAGCTTGATCTTCCTCTCCTCAAATCCAGGCGTGGCAGTGATAGCGGATATTTTAACTGGAATTGCTGTATCGATTGCAAACGCATCTACGTCCTTTGTTATTACTTCGAAACAAACTCCACTAGCGCTTATATTTATAGTCTTACCATCTTGACCAGGAAGCGATATTCCTAATGCAAGATCTAACCTTGTATTATTCCTTTTATCAAAGTCTAGTTCTTCGACCTTCATACTAACCCCTAACGTACGTACATAACCACACCCCAAAATTCACCAGAAATTCAAGATTCCCAGAGAAAAAGGATTACTGATTATTTTGCTTTGTGGGTGATACATAAAACTAGATTTTACTACAACCTGGATAATATTATCAACAAATTGATTGCATATCCATGAAATTTATAAAAAAAACCTGAAAAACACCATTATGAACTCTATATTATTGTTATAAAAGCAGTTATATGATTGCCTTCTTGTACGATTTACAGTATTTGTAAAATACCTATTGATACTGGGAATTAGCTTATGCAGTCCTCTATCTGCCGTCTTATACCTACTCCTAAATCTATTTTACGCAACGAAACCCCACACTCATATTCCCAATATTTGGGCGCATTGCCTTTCGTGCCGTAGATCGCAGAGAAAGGCCATCAGGGATAAATCGTGAACCACCTCTAATAATTTTTTCTGCACCTTTTTCAGGTCCTTTAGGATTCCTCTTGGGACTCTTTTCATAATAATTCATATCGGCCCAATCTGCACACCACTCTGCAACGCTGCCAGCCATGTCATAACATCCATAGGGACTCTTACCATCTTCATGTGAACCGACCGGTTCTGGATCTCCGAAATTATATTTTGAAGAATCCCACTCACTGCCCCAGGGCCATTTTCTCTCATCCGTTCCTCTGGCTGCCTTTTCCCACTCTGCCTCTGTTGGCAACCGCTTTCCGGCCCACGCTGCATAAGCACAAGCATCATACCAGTCTATTCGTACAACAGGGAATTCCGGATGACTATAGTAATCCTTTTCCCAATTATGAGGCTGATGGCCTTTATTTATTGGTTCATCTTCCCTGCATTTACTATGATCTTTTGTTTTGTTTATATAATCCAGGAACTCATAGTACTCAGCATTTGTTACTTCGTATTTATCAATATAAAAGGGGTCAAGATAAACATTGTGACTGGGACGTTGCTCTCTTTTTATACTATTATTTCCCATCACGAAAGAACCTGCAGGTACGAAAACCATACCACACTTTTCCTTAATCCCTGGCAATGCCTTCGTCATAACACTATCTCGCTTTTCATATTTTTTTATCAGTTTATTTTTTTTATCTACAATACCCTGTAATATTGCAATCTTGGTTATTATCCCGTCTATATCATCTGCATCCGGTGACAATTTACAATAATTCCTGAGATGTTTAATTGCGTCTTTATGCTTTCCGATCTTTCCGTAAAGCAAACCTATATTGTATTGGAGTCTAGGTATATTCTCATATAGCTCAACGGCCTTCTTATATTCCTCCAGTGCTTTACCAAAATCTTCACTGTCCAGAAACGTATTGCCTTCTTTAAAATGTTCTACCGCCTTCTGCCGATCTTCTAAAAGCTTTTGTTCGTTCACTTTTACCTCTTCAACTGTTACGAGCTTTTCTCCATCTGCCCTGCAGAATACTTCTCCCGGAACACCCTTTTGATTGCACTTGGGACATATTGACCTTTTTTGTGTTTCTACTAATTTGCCCCCATCCTTTCCACAAAATTTAATATCATATGAATATTTTGTTCCACAGGTTGGACATTCATTATACAGTTCTGCTTTAGGTGGCTCAGTCTCAGCAAATGACGTTGCCGCGACAAATAGCAAACAGAGTATCAGGTACTTATTCAGGGATTTTAACATTAATATTTTCTCCAAAGGTAGATCTCCGTCTAGATGATATTGTCTTCTGAAGGAGGAACTAAAAATCTAATTTAATCGTCTTTTTCTAAATCTTCCAGGATATCCTTTATCTTAATAATTTGTCCTAGAAGCTCTGCCTCTTTATCTCTTTCCGCATTAACAATATGTTCAGGAGCATTCTTAACAAAATTCTCATTAAAGAGTTTTTTTCGTACAATTTCCAGGTGTGAGTTCGTCTTATTTAAATGTTCTTTCTGCTTTTCCTTCTCTGCATCTTTATCTATAAGTCCCTTTAAGGGGACAAAAATCTGTATATCGTTTACAACTTCGCTTGCAGATGATTCCGGCTTTTCCAGACCAACACCTATTTCTACACCATCAAGATTTGCCATCTGAACGATAAAGCCGTGATGGCTATCAAGCCTAGTCTTAATCGCGTTATCATGAACTGAAATAATGGCCTTCAGTGGTGTTTTGTTTGGTATATTCATATTACTTCTGATGTTACGTACCGCTCTGATCAGGTCTTGAAGCAATGGCATTGTATCCATTACTTTTTTATCGATTTTTGCAGAATCTATTTGAGGCCACGTACAAATCATCAAGCTTTCATTTTTCATCGAGTCAACTGCAATCGCTCTGCTTTGTGCAACCATATTTTTTAAGTGTTGCCATATCTCTTCAGTCATGAACGGGGCAAATGGGTGCAACAGATGAAGCGTATTATTGAGCACATATACCAACGCCTTTTGCGCCACCATCCTGCTCTCCTTCTCATCCGTATTGTAAAGTCTCGGCTTGATTATCTCCAGATACCAGTCGCAGAAATCATTCCAGATAAATTCATAAAGAGCTCTTATGGCCTCATTAAATTTGTACTTCTCCAGGGAGTTCGTACATACTTCTGTAACTGAATTAAGCCGGCTGATTATCCAGATATCTTCAAAACAGTAGTCGTCATCTGTTATTTGCACATCAGATGATTCATCTGATTCCAGATTCATCATGGCAAACCTGGCAGCATTCCACACCTTATTAATGAAGTTCCTGCCCATTTCAAACCTGTTTTCATTGAGTTTTACGTCCTGTCCCTCGACAGTCAGCATTATTATTGATGTTCTTACTGCATCGGCTCCGTACTGATCAATCATCAACAGAGGATCGATCCCATTACCCAGAGACTTGCTCATTTTTCTTCCCAAATCATCGAGGATGGTACCATGCACATACACATTTGAAAAAGGCACTTCATTCCTGATTTCCAGACCCATCATCACCATCCTTGCCACCCAGAAATATATAATACCACGGTCAGTAACAAGCGTAGATGTTGGGTAGTAATATTTTAACTCCTCAGTCTCTTCAGGCCATCCCATTGTAGAAAATGGCCATAGTGCGGAGCTAAACCACGTATCCAGAACGTCTGTCTCTTCGATCAACGTATCGTGACCACATTTTGAACATTTATCAGGGGCCTCACGTGCAATATTTATCTCATCACAACTTTCACATTGCCAGGCCGGAATCCTGTGTCCCCACCATATCTGTCTTGAGATACACCAGTCCCTTACATTTTCAAGCCAGCTCAAATAGACCTTAGTCCACCGTTCAGGATGGAAAGTAACATTTCCACTCTTTTGTGCTTCAATTGCCGCTTCTGCTAAAGGCTTCATTTTGACAAACCACTGTTCAGAAAGGTAAGGTTCTATAACAGTTCTACAGCGATAGCAATGCCCTACTGAGTGGGAATGTGGTTGAACCTTTACCATATTCTTCTCTTCTTTAAGTTCCTCAACCAGCGCCTCCCTACACTCATACCTGTCCATGCCAATATAATTTTCCGCGTCACCTTTTATAGTTCCGTCTTCATTCATAATTATAACGTGGTCCAGATTATGCCTCTTGCCGATTTCGAAATCGTTTGGATCATGTGCGGGAGTAACCTTTACAGCACCGGTACCAAATTCAGGGTCTACCGCTTCATCCGCAATTATGGGTATTTCGCGGCCTACCACAGGTAGAACGAGCATCTCGCCTATCATATCCTTATATCTTTCATCCTCCGGATTTACCGCAACAGCAACGTCACCCAGCATGGTTTCCGGACGGGTTGTCGCAATAGTAACGAACAAGTGTGGTGCATCCCGGAAAGGATATCTGATGTGCCAGAGATGCCCTTCATGGTCTTCATGTTCTACTTCATCATCTGAAATGGCAGTAAGGCACCTTGGACACCAGTTAACAATGTACTTACCTTTGTAAATGAATCCTTTTTCATACAGTTTAACAAATGCCTCTTTAACGGCTTCTGACAAACCTTCATCCATCGTGAATCGTTCTCTCTCCCAATCGCACGAAGAGCCCAGTTTTCTAAGCTGTTTCAAAATTTCTGAACCGTACTCTTTTTTCCATTTCCACACCTCTTCGATAAACTTTTCCCGTCCAAGCTCATGCCGGCTTGTTCCTTTTTTAAGCAATTTTCTTTCAACGACATTCTGCGTTGCTATGCCCGCATGATCTGTCCCCGGCATCCACAGTGTGTTGTATCCCTGCATCCTTCTCCACCTTATCAATATATCCTGCAATATATTATTGAGCGCATGCCCCATATGCAGAACACCTGTAACATTTGGAGGAGGAATTACTATAGTGTAGGGTTTTTTGGCAGGATCCGGCTTGCAATGAAAAAAATTGCCCTCTTCCCAGAAACTATACCACTTATCCTCAATCTCCTTAGGGTTGTATTTTGTTGGTAAATCAGTCTCCATCTTCATCCTTTAAAAGTTTATACTCAATACTTTCGACAAGGGCCTTCCAGCTCGCTTCTATCAGGTTTCCAGACACACCGACAGTGCCCCAGGTATCTTTGTGATCGTGAGATTCGATTATTACCCTTACCTTTGCGGCAGATGCCTCTTTAGGATTAATAACACGTACCTTGAAATCTATAAGATGCATATCCGCAAGAGACGGATAGAATTTCTCAAGTGCTTTCCGTAATGCGCCGTCCAGGGCATTAACAGGGCCATCCCCATCACTAACTGTCAGTTCCTTTACACCATTAACCTTTATTTGGACAGTTGCGCGGGTAATGGATTTTCCATCTTTTCCTCTTTCTACAATTACCCTGAAATCTTCAAGATCAAAGAACCCTTTGTGCTTTCCTATCACCTTCTTAACCAGGAGGTCGAATGAACCTTCTGCCGATTCAAAGTGATACCCCTCGTTCTCCATATCCTGAACTTTCTTCAGGATTTTTCGCATTGTTTTCTGATCATGTGCAATTTTATATTTTTCAACCTTTTTGAGAATGTTTGAACTTCCGGATAGTTCGGATATTAAAATCCTTCTCTCGTTTCCAACCGTTTCCGGTTCTATATGTTCATAAGTACTCCTGTTCTTTTGTATCGCGTTTACGTGCAATCCTCCTTTATGTGCAAAAGCACTTGAACCAACAAAAGGCTGATTAGCCATGGGAACAAAATTTGCCACTTCATTGACATATCTTGATATTTCCGTAAGTTTTTTTAGTTCAGAATTTCCGAGGCACTTAAATTTATTCTTCAATACCAGGTTCGGTATTACCGAGCAAAGGTTCGCATTTCCACATCTCTCCCCTAGCCCGTTTATTGTCCCCTGTACATGCCTCGCACCTGAATTGACAGCAGCAATTGTATTAGCCACCGCCAGTTCACAGTCGTTGTGAGTATGTATGCCCAACGGTACTTTTATCTTACTTGCAACGCTTCCCATGATCTTTTCCACTTCTTGTGGTAGACAGCCTCCATTAGTATCACAAAGTACAATTGTATCCACTCCTGAATTCTGTGCAGCCTTCAACACTTTTAATGAATATCTGGAATTTTTCTTGTGCCCGTCAAAGAAATGCTCTGCATCAAGAATTACTTCTCTTCCTTTTGATTTCAAATATTCGACTGTTTCAGAGACCATTTTCAGATTTTCATCCAAAGATACTTTAAGAACATCGGTTACGTGGAAGTCCCAACCCTTGGCTACGATTGTTACGACAGGCATCTCCGTTAAAAGCAGTGCTTTTATTCCTGGATCTTCCGATGCTTTTTTATTCGCCCGCTTCGTACTGCCAAATGCCGCAACTTTTGCATTCTTTAATGAATTCTTTCTGATCTCTTTGAAAAAATTCTTATCTTTGGGATTAGATAATGGATAACCACCCTCAATATAATCTACACCGAGATCGTCAAGTTTAAGTGCTATTCCCACCTTATCCTGCAGAGAAAACGAGATGCCTTCCGTCTGGCTGCCGTCTCGCAGTGTTGTATCATATATTGTGATTTTCTCTCTTGTTTTCATAACATCTACGTTTGTGATTAATTAGATATTTTTGTATTTGAATTTATGTGAAATAAGGGTAAAATTGTTGTAATTATGCAAAATTTTAATATTACAGTGCTAAATTGTCTTGTCAAGGACAAACAATTTATCGCATTTTATCAATAATGTAGAAAGAATACTGGGGGCAACAATGAAGGATGATCATGGTAAGAATTCAGGTTCTCACGGTATGCCGGATGGCATGCTGGAAGGTACCATAAAGGAAGTTTACTCACAAATAAAAGGACACGGAGACGGCAAGGTTTCCAGTCAATATATGAAAAACATGAAGAACCAGCTACGTCTCGTATTCTGGGAAACGACTGCTGGCTGCAACCTGGAGTGCATCCATTGTAGAAGACTCGACGTAAGTACCCAGCTGATGAATGATGATTTGACCACAGAAGAATCCTTTGAACTCGTCGATGCAATTGCCGAAGCTGGCAATCCGATTCTCGTCTTAAGCGGGGGAGAACCACTCTTTCGTCCGGACATATTCGACATAGCTAGATACGCAGTAGACAAAGGTTTGACAGTAGCACTGGCTACCAATGGTACATTGGTAGATGAGGCGATGGCTAAGAAAATTGTAGACTCAGGGGTATCCAGGGTTTCCATAAGCCTTGACGGTGCAGATGCAGAGACTCATGACAAATTCCGCAAGCTGAAAGGATCGTTCGACCAGGCGGTCAGAGGATTCAATCATCTGAAGGATGCGGGCATGGGCATGCAGATTAACTGTACTATTGCAAAACATAATCAAGATCAACTTCGCGACTTGTACGACCTTGCAGTTAACATGGGTGCCGAGGCGATTCACATATTTATGCTCGTCCCGGTAGGTTGCGGTGTTGAAATTGCTGACGACCAGATGCTACCGGCCGACAAGTATGAGGAACTCCTTAATCTTTTCTATGACTTATCCAAGGAAGCAGTGATCCAGACAAAGGCAACCTGTTCACCTCACTATTTCAGGATAATGCGCGAACGGGCAAAAGAGGAAGGCGTCAAAATCACACCAAAAACTCACGGTATGGCCGCAATGACAAAAGGTTGTCTGGCCGGGACCGGAGTCTGTTTTGTTTCTCACAAGGGTGAGGTTTTCCCATGTGGATATCTACCTGTTGAAGCCGGACACATCAAGAAGCAGAAGTTTGTAGATATCTGGAAAAATTCTCCTGTCTTCGAAAAACTAAGACAGCCTGATTTGCTTGGAGGCAAATGCGGTGAATGTGAATACAAGAAAGTCTGCGAAGGTTGCAGAGCGCGTGCGTTCTACGAAACAGGAGACTACATGGCAGAGGAACCGTACTGTATTTACACACCTAAGATGTCTAAGAAAGAGTAGCCAGGTAATGGGTAGCTTACAGGGACGATGCACTTTAACAAATCCTTACGATACTACTTTTGCTGATTGCATATTAGATAATGGAATCAATTGAAAAAGAGCAAGTTACAAGAAAAGCAAATCATATAAGAAGGCTCTATGATTGGACAATACAGTGGGCAGAAAAACCTCACAGTACATGGGCGCTCTTTGTACTTGCATTTTGTGAATCGTCTTTTTTTCCTATACCGCCTGACGTCCTTTTGATAGCTTTGGCAGTCTCTAAACCTGCCAAAGCTTTTAAATACGCATTGGTATGCTCTATCGGGTCGATAATAGGTGGATGTTTTGGTTATTTTATTGGTTATCAGCTTTTTGAGTATGTTGGCAGCCCAATCATCAGCTTTTACAATATTACCGACTTATTTAATGCGGTGAGTACACAATATCAAAATAACGCATTTTCGGCAATTGCAGTGGCTGGATTTACTCCCATACCCTACAAAGTATTTACCATTGCGGCCGGAGTTTGTAAAATAAACATATTTACCCTGATTCTTGCGTCAGCTTTAAGCAGAAGTGCAAGATTCTTTCTGGTTGCAGGACTGTTTTATGTTTTCGGCCCAAAGATCAAAACGTTTATAGAGAAGTATTTTAACATCCTTTCCATAGTATTTGTTATATTATTAATCAGTGGTTTTGTTGCCATAAAATACCTCAAATAGTTAACCACTTTCCCTGTGGTAAGCTGAGTTTTCACACAAGGAGAATTATCATGCGTAAATACCTCTTATTACTTTCTTTATTCACTTTATGCACACTTCTTCCTTCGATAAATTACGCGGAAGATTACATGTATGGTGACCTACCGGGTGAAGGTCAAAATGTACGTGAACCTGCCGTGGCAGGACGTTTTTATCCAGATTCTGAAGCTGAACTTACAAAAAAGATAAACAATTATCTGGATAAGGCTTTGTTAGAGAGTCTACCGGGGAAGCCTGTAGCGATAATATCTCCGCATGCCGGATATCAATATTCGGGAGCGGTTGCCGCTTACGGTTACAAAGCCATAAAGGACCACGGATATAAAAGAGTGATAGTGCTTGCGCCCTGCCACTATTCCAGATACAGAGGAGCATCTATTCTTGATGTCGAAGCTTATAAGACACCATTGGGGCTGGTAAATCTCAATCAGGGCATCTGCAATAACCTTATAAATAATCCTCCTTTTATTGGCACATTCAAGAATGCACATAAAAGAGAACACTCCCTGGAGACACAATTACCTTTTCTGCAAACGGTTCTTGGAGACGACTTTGAACTCATCCCCCTACTCATCAGCAGACTTAATAACGATGAGTTTGATTTTATTGCTGATAAATTGAGACCATTAATAGATGAAGATACGCTGATAGTGGTAAGTTCTGATTTTACCCATTACGGGTACGGGTACGATTATGTTCCTTTTAAAAAGGATGTAGAGGCGAAGTTAGAAAGGCTTGACTATGGAGCATTCGAACGTATCCTTGCGTTGGATTTTGACGGATTTTTTCAATACAAAAGGGCAACCGGAATAACAGCCTGCGGATTTATGCCTATCGCATTGATGATGAAGATTTTGCCTCCTAACGTGCAGGGGAAGTTACTAAAGTATGACACATCAGGCAGTATACTGGGCAATTTTGACAGTTCCGTGAGCTACGCCTCAATAGTATTTACAAGAGACAATGAACCGCCAGATGTAATAGGTGACAGCGGTGGATTAACCAGTGATGAAAAGTTGACACTACTTGAAACTGCAAGGAAGACACTGGAATATTGCGTAAAGGAGGGAAAGAGACCTGACTTAAACTCCGATGAATATGCATTAAGTCAAACGTTGAAGGAAAAAAGAGGTGTCTTTGTAACACTTAATAAAAATGGCAATCTACGGGGTTGCATTGGCCACATACAACCCAGAGAGCAACTCTTTAATGCTGTAATAGACAATACCATTAATTCTTCAATGAACGATGGTCGCTTCAACCCAGTCAGTGAAGATGAACTGTTAGATATAGAGATTGATATCTCGGTACTTAGTCCTATAAAAAAAATAAGCGGCTCCGAAAAATTTATAATCGGAAAGCACGGAATTATCATACATCTGGAAGGCATGAGAGCAGTGTTCCTTCCACAAGTAGCTACTGAGCAGGGATGGGACAGAGAAGAGACACTTGCCCACTTGTGCAACAAGGCCGGTTTGCCATCATACGCATGGAAGGATGATGAGATGGAGTTTTTTGTTTTTACTGCGGAAGTATTCCATGAAGACAAAAGCTTAGCCATGAAATAACTCAGAAAATCTATTCTCCAATAATGGATGAAAAAGATAAAAAAACCCTACTCTCTATTGCAAGAGAAAGTATAAAATCCGCAATAATAGACACTCCGAGTGAGCATCCTCAGATTGAAATAATCAGCCCGGAACTTAATGAAAAAAGTGGTGCCTTTGTAACATTAAAGACACATGGAAAATTACGAGGATGTATAGGACGAATGGTTTCTGATATCCCTCTGCACAAGCTTGTTTCTGAGATGGCCGTGTCCGCAGCAAAAGAAGATCCGAGGTTTAGTCAAATTAAGCCTTCCGACCTGGAAAACCTGGAAATAGATATCTCTGCACTGTCACCTTTACAAAAAATTGATGATCCTCTCGACTTCGAACTTGGCAGACATGGAATCTATATTAAAAAAGGTTCTTCAAATGGATGTTTTTTGCCTCAGGTTGCGACTGAAACTGGATGGACAAAAGAAGAATTTCTATCAAAATGCTGTAGCATGAAGGCAGGCTTGTCACCGGATGCATGGAAAAAGAGGGGTATAGACGTTTACATATTCACATCAGAAATCATAGCTGATTAGGCCAATAAAGACGGTTAATACTCCAACTACCTGGAGAAATATTTAACACTCCTCATGAAGATATCTCTCCAGCTCCTGAATCTTGAACTTCTGATCTACTATATGCTGTTTGACAACATCTCCTACTGTCACTATTCCCACCAGCTTTTTCTTTTCCATAACAGGCAGATGCCGGACACATTTATCAATCATCAGTGCCATACAATCCTCAACCGAAGTACCTGGATCAACGAAGAGTACTTTTTTAGTCATCAGGTCACTGACAGGTGTAGTCTTAGAAGACTTTCCTTTGAGAATCACCTTACGAGCATAATCACGCTCAGTAAAGATGCCAACAACCTTCCCCTTATCAATAACCAACAAACTCCCAAAATTTCTTTCAGACATTAATTGTAATGCTTTATATGCGGTTTCGCTTGGGGCAATAGACCATACCTTGTCCCCCTTGGTTTTCAAAATTTGACGGACAAAATTCATTGATACACACTCCTTTCTTTAAATAACATTCTGGCAATTTTTATCCTACCGTAATGAATAACTAAGAAATCACTGTACCTGTCCAGCATGTTCAAAAATTATGTTAACAAATTAGTTATGCGAGTCAATGATAAATTTCAGTAAATATAAAACGGAGTACATCATCTGTAATATTTCGTATAAAAGCAGTGTCACCCACACAGCATACCGGCAGTCACTGCACTCCAAATAAACTTTTTGATCTCATACTAGCTTTCAACTCGCATATTCCTTACTATGGCAAGAGCTGTTAAATATTGTGTCGGCTACTGATGTTTTTTTTGAAGATAATCAGGTACTGATCATAGAGATTAGTTGGTTCATCCATTAACCCAAAACCCGCTTCTGTCATTTCTATGATGACCTGTTGAGCGGAAACGGTGTGGCGTGGCTGACCTTGAACAGGAGCCATGTCTGCAATTGCAACTACAGTTTTATCCTGAATAAATGGATAAATTCTTTCACGAAAATATGTTATCGGATTATCAAAATGAAAATATGTATAGCCGACAAAGAGCAGATCAATTTTATCATTTAGTTTATCAAGTCCAGGATCATCTTCTGTTATCTGATGAATGGATACGTTGTCCAGAGAACATCTCTTCTTCCGCTCTACCATCCACGAAGTCAGTGATGCTTCCGGGTCAAGAGCGATGATCTTACCTTCAGGCAATTGCATAGAAAACAGGTCAGCAAAATAACCTGTACCTGCTCCAAGATCTACTACGGTCATGTCGGGTCGAGTGATCAGGCGGCTGACAATATCAGGCCTTTGCCAACTACCTCTATTTGTATCCATTACCGCAGCACAAAAGCCAGCATTACCATAGGAAGGAATGCAACCTTTGTATCGCCCTGTATTAGTATCTGATTCCATTTTTATTCTCTTATAAAGTTCCTAAATAACCACCCCGCTCCATTTGTTAAAATACCTCTCTATTATCAAATAATATAGAATTACACCTAAGACAGCGCCCAGTACATTTGCAAGCATATCTAAAATATCAAACTGTCTGTTAGGTATAAAATACTGAATAAATTCTATAATAAATGAATAGCTGCAACATATTACTAAACATGTTAAATAATTGAATCTTATATGTACTTTTTTTACTATCATAACTAAAAATAGATAGGCAATAAAATGTGCTGCTTTGTCCCATATACTTTCAGAAATTTTGTGTTCTATTGGTGTGAGTGAAAAATAGGTGATAACGAACACATAAAGGACATAGAACCAAATTATCAACTTTCTCATGCTCGTGATCTTATTCAAAACCCATATTCTTCAGAAAATCTACTCCGTCCATTAAATCTTTTTCAGTCTCTCTTGGATGAATCTCCAGTATCTTTACGGTATCTTTCTTCATATATTTCTTTAACAGTTCGAAATCTACTTCACCTATCCCCGGTACATGATGATCTGAATATCCTCTTACATCATGAAGGTGAAAACCGACAAGAAAATTACCACAAATGCTTAGTAAATCTTTAACAGTTACAAAACCCAGATTTTCCTGCACTTGCGCGTGCCCGGCGTCATGCCAGTAACCGATACGACCGCCTCCGAATTTCTCAAATATTACACCCATTTCATCAAAGTTCGGACACTCCTCGAAGAAGTATCGGTTCTCTATACCGATGTTAACATTATACTTTTCTGCTGCTTTCTGTATCTCGTCCATACTCAGAAGCATCATATCAAGAGTTTTGCCCTTCTTCTGCTCCCTCAACATCCTGATCTCATCACGTTTACTTATATATTCGTCAGAACCTGACAAACCGGCATCACGCAAGCTGAAAAGTTCCAGGCTCATAGTATCCATATGTACCCTGCCCAAGTGCAAAACAACAGCCCTGGCACCAAGATCTGCAGCAATCTGAATGGTCTTAACAGCATACTTCACAGCCAGAGATCTCTCATCTGCATCTTCTGCAGAGAAATGATATATGTCTGCACCACCTGTTTCGTGGATATCAGGAATCGGGAAAAAGTTGTGTATACTGGCTATCTTTACATCCTTTGTCTCCTTCAGGAATTGTTTAATTCCGTTGAATGTATCTTGAGAGATTCTGTATTCCAGTTCAATTTCCCTGAATCCAAGACCAGCAAGACTCTCCATGAGCACTTGTCCGTCCTTAAATTCTCCGGATTTCCATACAGTTGAAATCCCCAACATGAGGTTCATTTCTCCTTTATATAAATTCAGACAGGGCCAACATTATAAAAATACATCTTAAGAAAATGCTATAACACCTAACAAAGAAAGTATTCATTGCTTGTTGCCGATCAGATCTTTACAGCAACACTATTGTATATGGGCAACTGTTACAAGTATATTCAGATGATATCAGATAACTCTGAGAATCAGAAGTTCTGTTGTTTATGAATTGAAAAAAGATGTGATTTGTAGAAACTGTATATCTACGTGTTCAATGTGCTTAAGAATAGTTCATTGAGTCAGCCCATTTAGACTTAACCTCTTCGACTATTTCCTTCGTAATCTCACTACGGCCTTTTGTTCTGGCATAGTTTTCAACTTCACCAACAACCATTGGCCTTACAAAAGCGGGGACCTTGGAGATTAATGTATTTGCATCATCAGTCCAGGAAACTTCCGCTGCTGAAGCAGCCTCTTCCTCAGCCTGTTCTCTCATTATTTCCTTCTTTACAATTTCCTCATCTTCATAAAATGGATTTGTTTCCACTTTCTGCCTGCTCTTTGTTATGAGGACATTACATTTAGCGTTACGCAAAATATTCTCTGTTGCACTTCCCAGATCCAACCCGTCAATAGCATGTATCCCGGTGCGACCCAAAACCAGAAGAGATGGTTCAACTTTTTCTATATACTTTAATATCTGATCATAAGGCTTGCCTTCAAGAAGTGTAGTTTTTAATTTTATACCTGACTCCATTACCTTCTTTAATGCACTCTCAAGGTGTCCCTGGTAAATCTTTTCAAGTCCCTTGTCTATAACATCCTCATGCAGTTTTTCCTGCTCATCAGATTTGAAAACCTCACCCATTTCACCGGAAAGGATCTTGGCGATTCCATTAAAGGCGACATGATGATAATGCGGATCGTAAACAGAAACTGCCTCTAACTCCAGATTATATTTCACGGCTAAATCAGATGCCATCTCTACGGCCCTGAAAGACTGCTCGCTTCCATCAACTGTTACGATCACCCTGCCTTCGAGCGGCTTTTCATTTTTTACTATTAACACATCTGTATTAATCCGCCTGACAACTCTTTCGCAAACGCTACCTATTGCATCCTCCTGTACCTCTCCAAGGCCTCTGACACCAATAATCACCAGATCATAATCATTTTTGTTGATGTCCTTTACCAACTGGATGTAGTTCTTACCTTCCTGGATGTTTCTTGCAAAAGGAATGTTTTGTTCTTTGCTCTTTTTTTCGAGGCTGTCCAGATATGAATCAGAAATCATGCGAAGTCCACGACCAATAAGAGAATTGTGATATTCTCTCTGCTTCTTGAGTTCGCTCTCTTCTTTGTATTTTTCAGGTAGTCCAACTTCCATCTCTTTGAACCGTTTATGGTGTAGACTGGCAGCGTAAACGTGCCCTCCTATCAGTTCAGAATTGGATTTCTTTGCGATGGATACCGCTAATTCTTCGCAATAATTGGAATATTTTGAATTATCCAGAGGAATGAATATTTTCTTATACAACTTCAACTCCCAGCATTAATGGTTACTTTTTTTCTGAAGACTCTTCTTCTTTAGTCAACTTCTTCCACTCCCTCTTTGCACCGAAAGCAAAGAAGGCACACAAGAGGACTAAAACGCTCCATATAACCGCCTGCGGGGTCTCTTTTCCTTTTTCTCCTACTACACTTGCAGCATCAGCCTCTTCCTTGCCTGAAGCGTCCCCACCTTCTTTTGATTTTGCTATAGTCAGGCTTCTCAGATAACCTACAATGCCCTTTATCATATCTTCGTCAAGCGTTTGTCCCCACGGAGGACACAGCTTTGATTTTTCCATTGCTGCGGAACCGTTTGTAACAAAGTTCACTAGATAGTCATCGGTCAATGCAGCCATATATTCTATATTCGTTAAATCTGTCGGACTCGGCTTAAGATCAATCGTGAAGTAGATACCCTTTCCGTTCGCTGACGTACCGTGGCATGGGCTACAATAATAGAGAAATGCTCCTTTCGGAGAAGTCAGGTAGTCCTTTGTTTTCTCAATCAGTTCATATTTCTTCTCAGGCTCTGCAGTACCTCCCTTAGATTGCTCTGCTGTACCTTCAGAACCATTTACATAACTGATAGATGTTCCTGCAACAACAAAGAAACAAATAAGTACGATTATATAATTTTTTATTAAAGTCTTCATGTCTTTCTATTTATTTTCCGTCTTTACAAGACATCAGGTAATGTGTCAAGGCGGTAGCCTCTTCGTCAGTAAGGTTATAATTTGGTTCAACTGCATCCGGAACTTCATGGTGAGGGTCTTTCAAGTGGAAGAAAATAAAGCCATTCTCCATTCTGTCACCAACTCTTTTCAGATTAGGACCAACGATACCGCCCTCACTTATTGTATGGCATGTTTTACAACCCTTTGCATCATATAACTCTTTACCTTTGTTAATCTCATCATCTGTAGGCTCTACATTGGCAAAAGCATCTAAACCTATTTCATCGTTTACAAAATACTCTTCCACAAAGTCTGCCCCTGTCTGTGCCTCCTCTGAAGTGAGGTTAAATTTCGGCATCTGCTTAAGCAACGGACGAATTATATCAGGCGTCTCTATAAAGCCTTTTATCCATTCGCCTTTAAGCTTACTGCCTTCATGTGTAAGTTCAGGTGCAAAAGAACCCCCACGCCCCTGTATATTATGACATGTCATGCATCTGACATCATTCAATAATTTTTCAAACTCATTTTTTGTTTCACTCTCACTCTTTTGTTTCTTAACAGGCAGTAACTCAGAAACACCTTCAATCTCATGACACACGAAGCAACGGTTGAATTCAATAATCTTTTTTCCTTTTTCAGCTAATGTGCCTTCATGAACAATCAATGCTACTTCCGCTTCTACAGCCTCTGCCGCCTCATCAGCTACGACCTCTTCCACAGCAGCCGTTTCTTCTTCTCCATCTTCCTCATCCTCATCGTCTTCATCCGGCTTGAAATCCCAGTCCTGCATTAAATACTCTACAAGTTTCCTAATCTCTTCATCATTGAATCGATATCTTGACATCTGAGTTTCATGAAAATAGCCCCTTGGCTCTTTAATCCATTGGTACAACCAATCCCGATTAATCTTCTCTGCTACAGCACCAAGATCTGGCCCAACACCAACTGCTCCACCTTTTCCTTTTACCGGATGACAAATATTACATCTTGCACGCCCCCAAACCGCTTTTCCACCTGAGGCCAATGTATCCATCTTATCATATTCATCGTCAGTCATGTCGTCTTCAGCTTTCAGCAAGCCCGCATCCCACGTCTGTTTGGGAAAACTACTGTCAGCAATACTTTCCAGATAAGCGATGACGGCATCTATATCCTCAGGACTAAGCATAAGCCTGGGCATTCTTGCATTTGGTACCATAGCACTTGGATTATCTATCCACTTCTTAATCCACTCTTTGTTAGCCTTATGCACAACGTTCTTAAGGGTTGGTCCGTTTTTTGATCTCGTATACGGATCCTCAGAATCAAATGGTAATTGCTTATAATCCTTATCTCCTCTATAAATAGATTCTATTTCAAGAAAGAGTGGATCAGGCTCAAGAGATTGTGCGTGTATTGTGCTCTCACAAGTAAGAAAATATCCAAAGATTACGCACACTATTATATAAATTGAAAGATGATTTAATTTTTTCATATTAATCATTTTATTTTATTGTTTTAATTTTCACTAAACAACCATTACATCATTTAGAAGGAATCTCTGTTGGAAATCTTCTTATTCTTGCTATAACCCAGAACTGAATACAAACAGCCATGAAAACAGCTACCAGCGCATAAAGGTAAACAGTTTTAGGTGTCGTCATTTCCAGAGTCAAGTAGTACCAGGATGAAATTGCTTTCTGGCCTTTAATCTCTGAATTTGATCCATCCCACACTGCTAATGCGTAGGGTATTAATTTGCCCTTCTCAAATTGAACATCTAATTTCTTGTCAGCGGTAAAAATAGGCCTTGTAATCATAACCTGCCATTTACCATTCTTCCAGTGCCCTTTACCTAGAGAGTTCTGGCTATTGTCAGGCTGTACTGAAAGCCTCCTGAATCCCTTTGCATTCATCTCTTTTATCTGGTAAAAGCCTTTAAACTCCTCTTTGGCGACTTCCTCTACAACCACTTCTTCCTGCTCTGTTTCGGCCGCAGCTTCCTCGTCACCTGCATCATCTGCCTCTTCCTCTTCAAGATCTTCACCACCGTCTGTTTCTGTCTCAATATCATCAGCACCTTGAGCCATCAGAATGGATTCATCAAAAGCTTTCCAATGCAGAAGTTCAACGCCATTACTGGAATCTCCCATAGCAAAGTATGGCTTTTTCTGTGCTTCAGGGATCTTTGTTGGGAATTGAATGGCAACAGCATCACTGTA
>CAYTGO010000026.1:0-7506 GCA_964437425.1 uncultured Candidatus Scalindua sp. | reverse complement strand
TTTTCTGTGCTTCAGGGATCTTTGTTGGGAATTGAATGGCAACAGCATCACTGTATGTCTCAGCCTGCTCGTTCGTCCTATCATCCCACTCTACCAAAAATGCAATATTCTCTTTGTTATAAAACGACTTAATCCTGACAGAATTTGCAGACGGAGTCCAGAACCTGGGACTTGCGACTATCTGGCCAGCCAATGGTAATTCAACAGCTTCTATTGTACCCCATGCGGCATCTTCAGGCCCTGTAGGCAGGTTACCATTTACCAGTCTAGACTTCAATACAACATCTGTTTTCATATCATGGGAAATTGACTTAACATAATGTGAGAGATGCCATCTATCTTCATCTGTAAGATAATCAGCGTAAGAACCCATCGGAGTTTCATTCAGACCCGTAGTGACAGTTCTGTAAATATCCTCTTCTGCGTTACCACCTTTAAACATCCAACTATGCGTAAGGTCTCTTGCTTTAAATGGAAGATCCCATTGTTTCTTTAGTGTAGTTGTAAGTGCGCCATCTCCCCTGCCGTCTTCACCATGACACAGGATACACTTAGCTTCTTTGAATAATTTCTTACCTCGTTTTATAGAATCAGGACTGGAAGCGCTTCCACCTCCTATTGATACTGCTGTCCGTTCTGAATTCCCCTTAAATTCCGAGTTAAAAGTTTTGATATAATAGATAACCTGCCATCTCTCTTCCGTAGTCAATGTATTCCAGAAAGGCATAGCCGAACCCTCAACACCGCTGGATATTATCCTGAACAGATCCTCGTCTGTAGGAAGAACCCCTTGACCTGTAGAACGAATTTTGTATTCATTCCTCGTAAAGTTTCTCGGCTTCGGATCCAGACGCGGAGCATCAGATCCGTTTCCGTCCCCTTTAATACCGTGACAATAATAGCATTTTATTTCATAAATTTTCTTTCCAGCAGCTATCGCATCAGATGACTCCGGTATCTTACCGCTAACCTCCTTTTTATATACTCTAAACAACTGCGAGGTCTGAGCAGATCCTTTACTCATACACATAATTGCAAATACTCCCGCAATCATGCAGATAAAGGCACTTCTGAAAATTAAATTATTATTTATTTTGTACATAGATCTAATCCAAGTAATTTTAGTGTTCCATCTCTTCTCTTTGACGTGCCTGAACTCCGGCAGTCACATACTCACCCATTATTATTTTCCAGATTTGTGTATCAGTTAAAACATCTTTCCAGGCAGGCATTGCAGAATCCCATGGAGTAGATGTAGCTGGAAGTCCCGGCCCACCTTCTTTAATTCTCCAGAAAGCAAAATTCTCAACAACAGTAGCTATAGTACCCGGATCAGTAAAGTTAATCGGCCTTAAACGAAAAGCGTTAGCAAAAGGTCCGTTTCCGTCTGCTTTTGATCCATGACAAGGGCGGCAGTTCTGCTGATACAGATGCTTACCCTCTTCAATACACCTTCTTTTTGTTGCATCGTCAGCATCGGCAAAAGGATTCACCATCTTCTCAAACTCCTGCAACAATGTAGGATGCTGAATTCTCAACTCTACAGGAGAAGCCGTTCCAGGTACTGTCCCCGAATATACAAACCAGCCGACCAGGATGGGAATAGAAATAACTAATATCTTCTGAAATAGCAATTTAAGCTTATCTTTACCTGCAGGCAAGATGAAACTCAGGAAATTTGCCCACTTTAAATCGCTAGTCGATACATAAATAAGACATGCGGATATTGCCAGTACCATGTACCATAGCAATAGTGTACTTGGCGTAGGCATCGTGTGATCTTTTGCCAGCAAGATCATGAAAACGTAGGGCGCAATCACCTTGATAATGACAAAAACAATTAGTACCGCTACTATCATCACCATCATTGAATATGAATTTTTATTCTTTGCCATTTTTCTCTTTGCCATCAAGCTACCTTTTCTACTAGTTACTAGCCTATTTCTTAGATTCTTTGATTAATTTTATTTCTGACTTAAAAGAAACAGTATAACACCATAAAATTCTTTAGTTGTCAGCATATCCTGGAAATTACCCGGCATAATGGAGACATCCTGCTTTTGCATCTGAGCTATCTCATCAGGGTAGAAAACGTACTCTTCCATCACCCCGTCTTCATCAACCATTAAGACAATCTCTTCTTCATCCTGACTTACAAGGAGTCCGTTATAGGCCATTCCGTCAGTCGTCATCAGATACATCGTTTCAAAGCCCTTTACAATTATTTCGCTAGGCTTGAGTACTGATTCTATAAGATACTGAGGAGTCTGCACCGCACCTATGCCTGTAAGATCAGGTCCTACCTTAGAACCCTTTCCATTTAAGACATGGCACTTTGAACAAGTTACGCCTCTTGATTCATCAAAGAAGACCAACTCTCCCTCTTTTATATCCACGTCTATAGGAGGCACCCATGGAGCCACTGCTTCTCCAGATGCTTCAGGAATTCTTTCACTAAATTTTGCAACCGCATCTAAGTCAGATTCACCACCCAACGTCTGCAAGTACGATATAACTGCAAGAATCTGCTCACGACTTAACATGATGGGTGCATCATAAACCTTCGGCATGATATTGTCATATCCCTCAACTACAAAATCTGCAGGATTTACTATTGACTCTACGAGATATTCCAGACCGGAAGCCAAACCTGCTGCCTTCGCTCTTTCTGCTGCTCTTGACGCAAGACCCTCTTGGTTAGGCCCTCTCGTTGCACTTCCGGAAGTACCTATACTGTGACATGTGTGACACTGACCATCTCCCCAGTATATCTTCTCACCTGCCTCAGGACTCACTCCGGTAGCACCACCGCCACCACCGCCGCCAGAAAGACCAGTTACGTAGATACACACGAAAGCAAAAAAACCAATGATAGACAGCGAAAACGCCACTGCTTTTAAAAAACTTTTCATTACCTAATATTTCCTCAACTATATATAGCCGCTAATTTGTTTCAGACTTCCCTGCTACTATAATACTTTACGCATGCTTCTTTTTCTTATCACCGAGAGTTGCAAGCCAGAAAACAACGGCCACAAGCGCCAGAAAGATAACGACAATTAAAGATACTACCCAACCCATATATGCAATACTTGGAGTAAACGCACCCGGAGACTTATCCTGCATAAACCCGTAGATATGCCAGTTCATCCTCAAGCCTGAGCGTATAAAACCCATCAACCCCATTAGCGTTACAATAGCCACACAAAGAAGCAGTAGAGCATATTGTGCCCTGTTCGGTATCTTACCCCACTGTATACCCCCAACCTCTTTCGCATTCTTAAAGAGAAAGACATCTATAACAGTGTTAACAATTAAGGTAGAAATAACTATTGAAACCTGCGTTACAGATAGAAATCTCAAAATCATGTTCGCCTTTTCCATAAGCACAAACCCGTAGTACCAGAAATATATAACAGAAATAGAGATTGTCACGACAAACAGCAATGTCTGCGCGAGCTTACCTCTATTTGAAAACGTAAGAAACAGAGCTGCGATAATCGCTGCAATCTGTATCTTTATACACGTAAGGAGCGGATTTATATACGGTCTTATCGTCTCATTCAGATCCTGACCCTTGAGTCCCATAGAGTACCATAGCAGATACATTACCGTAAGTCCTACCGTAATAATCATGGTAACCCTTGCACCATTACCATGGCTCTTAAACGGCATAGTTTCACCTTTATTAGCTCTTTTGTATAATAGGAAGCTGAAGAATGTAGCCAGGATCAGGAGGTTTACAACCGCGTTCTTAGCAGCCATAACTCCGAAGAATTTTGAAAATGGATGATATTGTTCACCGATAAGGGCTCTCTCTTCTCCACTTAGTGGAAGATTATGAGGTGTGAGCCAAACGGCAAAGCAGAAGAAAATAACTATATTTATATATTTAATATATGGAGTATACCGTTCTGCACCTTTTATCCTTCCCAGACCATTCCATAAATAATAGTTTCCACCGACAAACAGCATTCCAATAAGGATTGCCTGTATTATAAACGTCCAGGAGAATGCTCCACCCATCATGATATTACCCATGACCGGGCTTGCACTGTAGATTTCCCTTCCAAGATAGTATCCGGCAAATGGGAGAGGAATGAAGGCAGCCAGGCCTATAAAATTCCCGATGTAACCCATCCAATCATAATGAGCTTTATCTTCTTCGGTCTTTGCACCCATGAATTTAACGGCAGCATAAGCACCAACCACAAAACCACCAAATGCTACATTGGCTATAATACGATGAATATTTACCGGCATCCAGAGAAAGTTGAAGAAAGCTGCTGAGCGATCTAACACTGCACCGGTTTTCATATCAATACCTGAAGGTGCCATCATAAAGGTAGCCCAGGAATTAGCCATCATCATCAAGGCAGTACCAAAGACATTCAGCATTACACCCAGAAAGATATGAAGCCATTTACCCGGACCTGTCTTCAACAAGTCCCATGAATAGTAGTATGCATAGAGGAAAAATACCTCACCAAAGAAACAGAGTGCATATACGAACATGTAGGGGTGAAAAACACCTGTCATATAGCGCATAAAGCCTGGATACAAGCCATATAGAGCAAAAGACAGAAGACCACCCAGTGCAGCAGTTGTAGCAAATGCGGTGGACAATAGCTTTGTAAATTCGCGTGCCAGGTTATCGAACTTTATTTCATTAGTTCTTGCACCAATCGCTTCAATGATAACTACAAAGAGAGGCACTGCCAACACAAAGGCAGCAAACATGAGGTGTAACTGAGAGATGATCCATACAATAAGCCTGCCATCAATCCCAAAGAAATTTCTATACTCATCCTCTACATATGGAACCGATTCTTCTTCTGCTGCTTCCTCCGCAGCACCTTCTGCATCTCCGGCAACTTCTGCTGCCACTACTTCCTCTGCATGCTCCTCAGCCATTCCAGTGTTAACTGACAGGGCAACGAGAAAGAGCGCGAGAAAGAGAGTTAAAGCAATTTTCAGATTCAATTTATTTGAGTTCATACTTTGTTAATCAATTATATTAAACAAGCTTGATAGTATTGAGGCAGACACACATACCCTGAAGCACCAGGCAACCAGCTTAATGTTTTTTTCTTTTTCTTTTCTTCTTTGCTTTCTTTTCCAATCCAAAGTCAGCCTTAGCTTCTCCACCGGCAGCTACAGTAACTTCCTGTGTAGCCTTGCCAAGTGATTCCTGCCACGCCTGAACTGTATATGTACCTGCAGGTACTCCTTCAAGCTTATAGTTTCCACTTGCGTCTGTTAACACGTAATATGGATTCGCCTGCACAATTAGCCATGAAGTCATCCACTTATGTACATCACATGTTACCTTAACTATCTCTGGAAATTCAAATGTTTTGGAAATATTACCGTGAGCTGCAACACCTTCGTTAAATGCTGTATTTTTCATTGACCATGAATGAAGGTTGTGCATTACGTCATCACTGTTTAGTAACTTGATAGAAGACCCCTGAGGAATCATAGCAACATGAGGAGCAAAGACACACCCTTTCTGATCGATTGCAGGGGTTCCACCTTCAAACTTTTTTCCTTTTGAGATGTTAGTAATAGAGACCACTGCATTCTGTATAGAATCACCAGAAAGCATTAACGCCTCTGATGGAAGGTCATCATGTCCGCATGTAGCCTGATCTTTATCTACTTTTAATGCTTTTGCTGCTGGTGCATCACCAACAATCTTAACCGTACCTGTTATTGTTCCGCCGTTAGATACGTCGCCGCCTTCATATGCGTACAAATTGCCTACTGACAAAACCAGCGAAAGCATCGCTATTGCCAGAAAACATATATAACTCTTCATAAGCTTACTCATATTTAAAACCTCCCAGAAATATAATTAATATATTTTTATGTACTAAGTTATCAACAAAATACGTCAAAATCCAAATAAGATTTTCTCTGGATTCAGCTTTTTTACTGCCAATTCCTTAATCAGCCCACGGCTGAAATATCAAAGTTACAACTTATATCAGAAAAACTTTAACATTTCAAATACAAATTCCTTCAATTTTAAAAAAAAATTTATGATACCAACTCACCTGTCAATCTATCAAAGGATCTCCCGATTCAGCTGCCTTTTGCATAAGCATCTCCTCAGGAAGGTTCATCAGCAGATCCTTTAAAGCAACAGCCTGTTCCTCCGGCGTTCCGGGGAAAATCTCCTGAAATTCGCCTTCTCTGAAAAATTTAGGCATCTTTGTACCGGGTTGTTTTAGCTGAGGATCAAGTAGCCAATCCACTATCCAGTCAGGCTTTAATCTGTTCCGAGACACAGACAAATCAGGAGCCCAATCTGACGGATCGCCTTCCGGATTGATATCGCCTCGAACATGACATGATGCACAATTTACGTCTTTATGCTCGAATAAGTGTTGGGCCATAGTAAGATACCCGGGGCTCTCTTCCTCTTTACCCTCTATATATGAACCTTTAGTCTCAACTATAAACTCATAAGGATACTCTTCCTTCTCTAAAGCAGCAAAGTATCTGGACAATACTGTAGCTTCATTTTCTGTCATTTTGAAAACAGGCATACGAACGTCAAGCCACGGCCTCAAAGTTATAGGCTCTTTGAGGAAATCAAACAACCACGCACTCTGTACTTTCTTACCCTCTTCATAAAGTACGGGCGGAGTGAAGACCGTTGCCTCTTCTGGAAAGCTCCCTTCTACCTCAACATGATAATCTATGATAAACGAACTGATATCACCTCCCTGAGACTCCACCCTTCTCTCTATCTCTTCAATCGCCACCTGCACTGTATCGCCGGCCTTTTTGCCAAGCCCTTCATTATCCACCCATAATTGAAAAAAGAGACTCTCTTCCTCTTCAAGCTTTACCATTCCTTTCACTACCGACCCATTCTTCAAATACAATGTATCTATAGTAAACTGATGGCATCCCATACAGTTGTACTTATCAATTACTCTTTTGCCCTCTATCAGGTACTTCTTCTCATCCGTTAACTCTGCAATATAATTCTCAGGCAACTCATCTTCTCTCATCCCTGTCAACAGAATAGATAACGACTCTATCTCTTCCGCCGATAAACCAAAGTCCGGCATCTTCAACCTCTCTTTCGGCCTCTTATATCGCCCCTCATCAAACTGCCTGGGGTCACTTAATTTCTCCGTAAACCACGCTCGCCTCGCCTTCGAAATGTTTTCATGCGCATTGTGCAGTCCCACTCCCTCAAGTATCTCCTTTTCTAATAAGCCAAAGTCAAACAGATGTATATGTTTAGAACCCACCTCATCCAGCTCAACACCTATCTTACTCATCCCGTCCATTCCTGTTATCTTGTGGCACCCGAAACAACCATATTGACCTACCAGCTCTTCTCCTTTTTTAGCAATCCCTTTATCGTTTAACCACTCTGAGCTTCTTAAGTCATCATATCCTTCTTCACCTTTTAAACTCATCAGGAACGCCGCTACATACTTCGCATCTTCCTCGTCAAGTTTCATATCAGGCATACTTGTTTTC
>CAYTGO010000025.1:25586-42128 GCA_964437425.1 uncultured Candidatus Scalindua sp. | reverse complement strand
GGACGGCCTGCAGCTCCTAAATCAAATGTTACCTGTACAATTTCACCAGGATTAACACGAACTTCTCTGCTATCCGAATTGCCATGGATATCTGTAACTGAAACAGTATGATGCCCTTTAGCTACCTGGAAAACACGGTTTCCGTTGTAACCGGTAGTATCTGATTGGTCATCAACACTCACTTCTGCATCTCCAATCGGTGAACCAGATGCAGTAACCTGAACGATGACGGTTGCAGGTTCATTCCAGGTACCAGCAAAACTCGCTGCTCCTGCACAAAAAATTAATCCTGTAGCCATGAGCGAAATAAAAGCACATTTAAACTTGCTCAGCATTCCCTTCCCCTTTCCAGATTAAGAAATAAGAAACAATCTTAATGGCAATATCCGAACCACTCTTTACACAAAATGATAAATTACCTGTTTGTCCTTCATCGGAATTCATTATACCGGTATGAAATGATAAATCAACCGTGATATGTGTTACCACTTTCCGAATAGGTTTGTGAATGGTTTTTTAGATAATCTAAAACCATTTATGAATGATTATGATTTTAGTAAATATAGGGAAGTATCAGGGGATTGGTAATGAGGTTTCAAAAAAAAAGGCTTCAGGGTTTATATTAAACCCTGAAGCCTGTAGTTAGTTCTTACTTAAAAGTAAGTGTAAATCAATGACCTTCGCCAGCGTGAAGGGCATGAGGACCTAATTCAAGTGTACATTGTACGAACTCACCTGGTCTAATTCGAACTTCTTTGGTAGCTGAACCGCCATGTGGGCCTGTAGCTGAAACTGTGTAGAATCCAGGCTCTACAGAAAACATTTTGTTTCCGTTAGTACCGGTAGTATCAGAACTATCTCCAACACTTATTTCTGCTTCTGGAACTGCATACCCAAGTGCTATAACCTGAACGAGAATTGACCCTCCGTCAGTAGGTCTCCAAGTATTTGTAGCATAAGTTGCCTTACTTACACAGAAAAGTAATCCCACGACCATCAGCGATAAAGATGCAATCTTCAGTTTACTAAGCATTCCCTTCTCCTTTCAAAATCAAAAATTAAAAACAATCTACAATGCGGTAATTCTTACTCTTATTACATTAAATGCGGCTAAAATCGCCCCTTCAGAATCCAAGCCATCTCTTTAGCCTTAAAAACAAATATAGATTAAGGATTATACATTAATCCTTATTTCCGTCAAGTGATTTTCTGTTTTTTTGACTGAAAACAGCTAACCCTACTCTTTTAAATTATCTATAAGTGTTTGTATGTTTTTATGGGTAAATTATTGCCTTTAAATTCTCGTAATAAAAGCCATAGTCGTAAGGATAATTACATTCAAGTAAAGCATTATTCAATGTTTTACGGCATTGTTACACGCTACGATGAATGGTTGTATATCATAGAAACCCATAGAGTTAGATGATTTTACCTGGCATTTACTAATAATTGAAAAATTATTATTTTTTTTCATAATTTAATAATGTAGTATTGGGTCTACAAAACAGTTAGAATCATAATCGCATAATACAAAACAACTTATGCGATATTACAGATCAAAAATATAATAATTTTTTATAGACAAAATTGAAATGACTGAAGAGAAGAGTTTTTTTAAACGAAAAAGAGACTTTCTTAGGGATTATGAGCCTTTTTCCTTATTGTCCAACAATCTTTTAAAGAAGATTGTATCGAAGATCCAGACCCAACACTATGAGGCTGGACAGACAATATGTGAAAGAGGACGCAAAGGAAACTGCCTTTTTATCATCCATTCGGGATCTGTAGTAGAAACCCTAGTTGATGGTAGCGGAGAAGAGATTACAGTAGCAATGCTCAGCATGGGGGATTGCTTTGGCGCTATTTCCCTTCTCACAGATGAACCATACCTTGCAACCAAAAAGGCAAAGGAAGATGTTGAACTCTTTGTAATTTACAACGATGACATCCAGGAACTGTTTCAAACAAATCCCCTTTTGAATACGTATTTAACAAGAGTTGTTTCAATGAGAATAAAAGTCTTCTTTGATTTTATTAAAACGGAAAAAATCAAAATTGTTGGAGTAATTGAAGATAAGTCTGAAAAAGAGAGAAAATTGGACGTAATAAATAGAGTAACCAGGCTTTTCCACTCATCAGAAGACATTAATAAAACACTCTTGTTTGTTGTAAAAGCCGTTAACAAGGAGATGAAGGCAGATGCTTGTTCTATTTATCTCGTAGACCCCGTGTCTAATAAACTGGTATTGGAAGCTGCAATTGGTTTTGATGAAAAAGTTATTAAAAATGTAAGAATGCAATTAGACGAGGGAGAAGGAATTACCGGATGGGTAGTAAAGAATTGCGAGCCGGTTGCCCTTGAAAAAATCCACGACGATCCCAGAGTGAAGTTTATTACAGAAATCCATGAGGACCGCTTCTCCTCACTCTTGTCTGTGCCATTAGGTGACAAGAACGATGTTATTGGTGCAATTAATATCCAGACAGTTGATAAACGGAAGCACACAAAAGACGATATCAGAGGGTTAACGATTATGGCAAATCACATTGCCCTTGCTATTTCTCATGCACGCCTTAAGAGAAGGATACAAATTGCTGAGGGCGTAAGTAGCAGGAGAATTCTGGATGAGCCAGGTTTTGTGGGCAAAGGTAAGTATATTGACAAGATAAATACCTTCGTTGATTCTATGTCTACAGTTGATGAACCGGTGTTGATAGGCGGCGAGGATGGAACTGGAAAGATACCCATGTCAAAAATCATTCACTACAAGAGCAAACGCTACAAAGGCCCTTTTGTAAAGTTTGATTGCAGAGACATTGACAGCGAATCATGGGGTGAAGAGCTTTTTGGATATCAAAAAAGTTCTTCAGTAGTAAGCGATGGTAGCTCAATAGG
This sequence comes from uncultured Candidatus Scalindua sp., assembly GCA_964437425.1. GTDB lineage: Bacteria > Planctomycetota > Brocadiia > Brocadiales > Scalinduaceae > Scalindua. The sequence goes on along the minus strand of CAYTGO010000025.1, from coordinate 39,232 downwards.
AGAAGATTTACAGGACAATTTGTCTGTTCAGAAAGGTATTGTAAAAGGGGACACATCAACACGTTTGGGATTTATTGAACTGGCTGATTCTGGAACTATTTTTTTGAATCATGTAGACAGGTTGAACCAGGCAAACCAAATCAAATTACTAAATTACCTACAGGAAGGAAAGTTTAATCGTGTCAATGGCAATGACGCTATTTTTTCAAACGCGAGAATTATTACATCCGTGTCTCACAATATTGCCTCATCTATAGAGGAAGGTAGATTTGATAAGATCCTATACGAAATATTAAGCAAAAACCACTATCAATTAAAAGCTATTAGAGACCAGAAACGCAGTATTCCAATGCTTACAAAAGACTTCCTTGAGAATATCAGTCGAGAATTGCATAAAGACGTGAGAAAGATATCCGACAACGCTATGGGAAGATTGATGAGTTATGATTGGCCCGGAAACGTTAAAGAGCTTGAAAACGTACTGAGACGTGCAGTTATTCTGGCAAAGGGTGATGTAATTACGTCAGAACAAATATTTTTTGGTATACCAATGGGAGAAAATAAATGGTCTTTTGATTTTCTCTCATTTGATGCGGTCAAAAGCTTTTTAAAGAGCAAGTTTTACCCAACTGGTTTTCAGGTTTTAAGTTCTATATTTCTTGTAATTACACTCTTTATGCTTTTTGGTGGACATAAGGATGGGCAGTTAAACTTTATAAATATATTATTCTGGTCGGCAGGCATATTTGGAATGTACTTAATAACTTTTATTACCGGAAGATTTTTGTGCGGGATATGCCCCTTTGCCGCTGCCGGTGATTCGGTAAAGAGATTTAAAAATTTTAATCTGCAAATTCCGAAGATGCTGGTTTCGTACGGAAAGCATATTACCATTGGACTGGTAGTATTAGTCTTCTGGTTTGAAGGCGTCACTGCAATTCCACGCTCTTCTACATTAACCGCATACCTGATTATATTTCTTCTTTCGGGTGCCATTATTTCAGGCCTGCTCTTTGAGAGAAGAGCCTGGTGCAGATATGTTTGTCCATTGGGTGGTTTGTTTGGTGTTTATTCACTTGCATCAATAACTTCTTTAAAAGCAAACAGAAGTGTCTGCCTGAATCAATGTGAAACTCACGACTGCTATCTGGGAACTCAATTAATAGAAGGTTGTCCAATGTACCTCCACCCTTATGGATTGGAAAATGGAAGAGATTGTGTTTTATGTATGAATTGTTATAAGAATTGCAGCCACAGTTCTATAAAAGTCAACCTTCAGGTACCGGGAAGCGACATAGGCAACATGTCCAACAGGTCTTTGTCTGAGTCGTTACTGTGTTTATCACTATTGGGAATATTGTTAGTAGAGTATGGGAGTATGCTCAGCATTGATTCTCAGTGGTTTCAATCTCTGTATAGTACCACCGAAATAAACCAGACTGTTCTTTATACATTAATATTTGCCCTTGTGTCATTTCTTCCATCTGGTTCTATCATTTTTCTTGATTATGTATGCAATGGATTCTCTTTTGATAATGCGAAAGCAAGAATTACAGATTTCGGATATGCAGCTATTCCACTCGCGCTTATGGGACACCTCGCTTTTTATTGGAATAAACTTAAAACTGATTTTTGGAAGCTGATGGAGATAACAGGAATTTATCAACCGATAGGTGTTGGAGATGAAATTCTGTCTGCTGGTAAAACAGGGGCAATGTCAGCTATTGAATTATTACTTATACTTTCTGGGGTTTTAGGAAGTATCTATATTTTCTATCTTCTATCAAAAAAAACAAGACACGTTTTATCAAAATTGACTATTGCCTGCTATTTATCTGTTTTTGTAGCTTTTGCATTCGCTTACGTATTTATATTGTAGAATATGAGTTGCAAGTCAGGTCATTTGGCCACAAATGAAGAGGACAGCAATGTATCACTAGCCCTGGATTCACTGCGCCTATCCTTTAGCCCAAGAAAGCAAATAAACTCTTTTAACAATTCCTCATCAAAACAAGTCTTATTTCCTTCTTTTATTACTCCCAGTGTCGCAAATGGTTTCATTGCTGCCGCGTATGGCCTGTTGGATGTCATAGCGTCGTATGCGTCGACTATCCGGGAAATTTGTCCAAATAGATGGATTTCGTCACCCGCAAGTCCATAAGGGTATCCAGTACCATCATTATTTTCGTGGTGTTGAATAACTACTTTCAATGAGAGCCCATCAATGTCTTCCCTATGTTCTAAAAGATCAAAACCTGCCTTAGGATGCTTTCTAACTTCATCAGACTCTTCTTTCGTGAGCTCCCCATATTTACCTAATATTTCATTTGGTAGTGTTGACTTACCAATATCATGCAGCAACAGGCCGGTTCCAAGACTGTCCAACTCCTTTTGATCTAAGGAAAGATATTTACCAAAAAGTAATCCGATTACTGACACATTAATAGAATGCGTATACGTACGATAATCACTGGATGTAACTTCAAACAAACTGGAGAATGTGTTTTCGTTTTGAAGAATATGAGCAACTGTATTACCCACCCATGCAGAAGCCCGGTCTATATTCTGTCCGGACTTTGGATCTTCCAGAATATTTTGAGTTATATTGCCCGCAACCTGATAAAGTGCGCCTGATTTCTGCAATGAAGTTTTACTGCTATCATCAACAATCTTCCTGAGGTTATTTTCCTGATATTTGAGATATTTCTGTGTGTCTTTTGAAGAAATATAAAGTCTGCTTGCATTCTTACTTAATAATTCTTCCTTTCTCTTAGCACTGAATTGTTGATTTCCACGGCAGAATAAGATATATCTGGAACGTCCCCCAACATCGCTTTTCAAAAACACATCAAACTCTATCTTCGTGCCTTCAATTAAAGCATTTTCTGATATAGCAGTATATTCTTCCGTTGATGATGGTTCGTTCATTATTATTTAATAGTAATTAGCCAACTAGATTTTACAAATTATATTAAGAAAAAATACTAACTACTTACTGTTTCTTAATTTCTGCAAACGTTTACAGTATTTATTTACAATCTGGGAGCTACTTACCTTGCTAAAATCGTGCCTAATAAATTCAATATATAGTAGAAACAAATGGATCAGAAGTATTATTTCACGCTAAACACAAACACCATAATGCTTTAACTTAAACAACCGTGTTTAGAGTTTTATCGTAAAACTATTTATATCTTTTCTATATCTGTTACGCTGTTGATTTTATCAACGTTTTATGGGTAGTTTTTTCTGCTTTAGAGGATATTCAGGAAGTTTGAATATAATCTGAATTGATAAATGAGAGATTGCAAGATAGGTATCTATTGATACTATTTTACCTTTTTGATTGCGTCTCTAATCATACTTTTAGAAGGATAATCCAGTTTTTTTCCGTTTACGTAATAATGGCGACTTCTCAGGCCATAATCTTTAATAGCTTTCATATTCGAATCTATATCCCTTCCATTGATTCTTACAGTTGGAGAACCAGTAAACTGCATTCGTCCCGCATCTTCCGGTGTTTCAATTAAAATTAAAGTAATGTCTGCATCAACTGCCCCCTCGGCGATAATGTCTGTAAGGCTGTCTGTGATAGATGATAATCCGGGACAACCCTCAATAAACAAAACTTCAATATTGACTACATTCCTTGGCGTTTGTGTTATCGTAACCGCAATTTCATCATTATTATCTCTGAACCCTTCTCCAAACTTACCAATCAGGTCATCGTTCATGGTTAAATATAGATAGTTCCCTTCCTCGCCTGGCAAAACAGGTGCAGAACCTGACAGGCCCATTGACAGAATCATATTCTCATCTGTTTTGCCAAGAAGCATACCAATGTTCCCCCCCGGTAACGCGTAGCTTTCTAAAGCCGGCACTGGTATTCCATCTGCATTATGCCCATCCGGAAACATTGCTGTATTAAAGCTCCAGTTATCGTCCTCACTTACCTTCCAATTAATAATATGGTTCTTCTTCAGAATGATGTCTGTCTGTTGCCATGCCTGATCAGCGTGGACTACAACAATCTCAGCAGAAACGCCTTTTGGATTATTTATTAGAAATAACGGGGTTAGCAGAATTGCAAAGGCAATAATATTTAAAAATCTTTTCATTTTAATTAATTGGTTATGTTTAGAATTATACGAAAAGGACAATATACTGTACCGACAAATCATATCAACTCTTTCTAACAATCTAAACCAGATTTTTTTAATTCGTTCAATAACTATTGTTTGAGATACTCAAAATTATCATATAAGTAGCCATCATACTTTAATCTTGTCTTGCCATCAACAAAGCCGGGAGTATTATGTTTATAATATTCCCCATCTTTAAGTCTTTCCTCACGATCATCGGTATCCCAATCTACGTTTGATGCTGAATAAGAGAGAAACATATATTTTACTAATCGAGATATATCGCTAACGGGATCACTCCAGAATTTACTATTTAGTACTATCCTCATTTTCTCACATGGAACATATCCCCGGGCAGGGCCAGCAATCCCGTGTATCTTCTCCACCTTAATCCCATCATCATTGAGAATCCTTGCAGTTTCAATACTTCTTTGTACACCCCCGCTATGCCCGCTTAAGGCAATAGCGTTCCTCTGATGCACATCACAATCCGAAATAATCTCTGATGCCATTTCATAGGCATAGCCATGCGATATATTAAGCAAAGACCAAAAAATGTCAACACCGCTTCCATATCTGTAAGGTATTACTTTAACAAACCGATCTGGTGGACATTCTTCCTCGGGTGGATTCTTTAGATAGTGAGCCCATAGAGCCATATTCTGAGAATAGTCATCACCACCATAGATTCCTCTTGTCAAAAACAGTTTATTCACAACTCTATCATCCACCTTATACCTTTGATCAAATGCCGCACCAATTATCGGAATCTCTCCCAACAGGTTCTGAGTTGTCTCCAGCATCCCCTGATCACCATCTATCCTGTGCCTATAAGTAAGCGCTGTAATTCCATTTCTCCAATCCTCTCCAGCAGCCTTAAAACCATCTAGCTTGTAGAACGGAATCTTTCCCTCTATAATCATATTCTCAAACAATTCCGCCTCTAAGAATGAAATCGGAGACTTGACAATCTCTCCGGCAAATTGTTTGAGACCGATAACGGTATCTATCAGAAATGTATAGGGTATCCTCAGATAACCTGCACGTTCTTTAATTTTATGACCACCAAAGCTTTCTCGTTCCACATCGCAGTTACATCTATTTCCAGTACCATATTTCACATAATCCCATCCATATACCTTATATCCACTTCCTACTGTACCTTCAAGGCTTCCAATATAAAACGTCAGGGAAGGGTCTTCAAATCCCATCCTGTCATAAACATACGAAAGCAATTTGATACTGGTTAATCTTTTGCTCTCTACGTCTCTTATCATATCACGGTACAGATCTCTACGATTAGGTATTAACAAAATACCTGAATCTCTATTGAGGTCTTTTAGACGGCATAAATTACGTTTGTGTTCTTCTTCTCTAACAGGATCTGAACAAGAGGGAGGAAAGTCAAGATTATATTCGTAAATAGATTTCAAAAACCCCGGCTTACCGAGTTTCTCCTTAATTTTATCCTCGGTCAGAACAACACCAGGTCTTTCCCACTCGTCTGTAATATCAAGAAAGTGCTCAAGTCTGTCTTTGCCATATCTGGACAGAAACCCCGGGTTTCGTAGACATCCGGGAAGTATGAGAAATAACAGGAGGATTAAAATAGCTGATTTAATTTTCATCAAGTATAAATGAGGTTTTACAGCAGGAGATCTTATATATCTTTCAACAGTTTGTTAGCTGAAGATTTTTCAATTGTGTCGTTAAAAGTTTCCAGTGTGCTTAGCAATACTTTTAATTCCCTGTTTTGTGCTACAGGTATATCGTCAGTTCCACTTTTGTCCAAGGCATCAATTACGTGCTTTATGGTGAGTAGATCAATAGTACATGCTGGTTGATATGCGGACTCCAGATCATCTTCAGTTTTGGTCTCTGCAGCAACCCCACTCTCGACTAATTCGTAAAGAATTTGATTAACCAACCGAATAGGTATTTCCAGGGCATGAGAAATTTCGCTTGCGGTTAAAGGCTTAACTTCGTTAGAAAAATTCTTTGTTATTAAGTGAGTTATCTGTAAAGCAAGCAGTCTCTTGTATGAGAGACTTACGCGAGAACAATCCGGCTCGAATTCATATGTATCTATATTCTGAAGAGCAAAAGAAATTTCTGCCCCGAAAAGGACAATCAACCAGCTAATTTGTAACCATACTAAGAAAAGAGGTAATGCCGCAAAACTTCCGTAAATAGCATTATACTGAGCTACGCCAACCTGGGAATGGATATAGCCCCATTGTGCAAATTGATAAGTTACGCCTGCAATCACACCTGCTATGAGACCGTACAAGAATTTAACCTTCGTGTTAGGCATAAAAATATAGATAAAAGTAAAGGCACCACAGATTACGCAATAAGGCAGAAGTTTGAACGAGAAGAATATAAGAGGGCTGAAAAACCCTAAAATTGAAAATCTTTCGGTTATGAGAGTTATCTGAGTAATTATGAACACAGTAAGACCACTCGACACAATTATTAGAACAGGGCAAATAAGCATTATAGAAATATAATCTGTTATTTTCCTTACCGCACTTCTTGGTTTCTTTATTCCCCAGATATCATTAAAAGAGTGCTCAATATTACTTAAAAGTTTAATGACTATCCAGAACAGAACTGCCAGGCCAATACCAGCCACCATCCCTCCTTTGGTTTGATCAAGAAGCGAACGCGCAAATTCCATAATCTGCATGAGCACCTCTTCCTGACCGGGAAATTTTCCAAGAAGTTGCTTTTCCAGGGCCTTATCAGAACCAAATCCCTTTGCTATGCCAAAGACCAGTGCGACAACAGGAACAATTGAGAGCAAAGAGTAGAAGGTTAAGGCTGATGCCCTTAAACTACACTTATCTTCATAGAAACCTCGCAATGCCAGTATCACTACCCTAAGCTGAGTAATAAAGAATATTTTTTTGCGAGGATGGTCTTTTAGACGAATCCTCCAGATATCAGTTGTTACATAATTAATAATTCCGGATAACATTGTTTTCATATGATTAAAACCTTATTTAAAAATCATAACGATGCAAAACTGTGCGGATAAGAAGTGAGTAAAAATTCGTTAAGCAAAAAAATATTCTTCCACAAGTTTAGTTCACTCCAAACGTTATGTACCTTTAGCATTTTCAGATTATTCTATAGTATGGTGAAATGAGTTGTCAACCGTTATAATTGATATGGCTATTACAACACACACACCCTTCGACTCGGTGCAGAATGATATCACAGGGGTGTGAGTCGAAAGGTTATCAATATTGAACTATATGCATATATTTATAATTACATAAAGGAGTGTATTTAGATGAAAAGTTATCGAAAGGAGCTATGGTTTAATGTTACGAAGAGAAGAGAGTTTATAAACATCACCCCTGAAGTAAATTCCTGTCTCAAAGAGAGCGGTGTTCAGGAAGGCCTTGTCCTGGTCAATGCCATGCACATCACTGCATCAGTCTTTATAAATGATGATGAGTCCGGTCTTCATCACGATTATGAGGAGTGGCTGGAAAAACTGGCGCCCCATGAACCACTTTCCCAATACCGTCACAACAATACAGGCGAGGATAACGGAGATGCACACCTCAAGCGACAGGTAATGGGCCGTGAAGTTGTTGTCGCGATCACCGATGGCAGATTTGACTTTGGACCATGGGAACAGATTTTCTACGGAGAGTTTGACGGCAGACGAAAAAAAAGGGTCTTGGTGAAGATTATTGGAGAATAAGAAAGCATGCAATACTAATTAACACTTCTCTCAGTTCGCAGTTTAAGGCTCAGTTTCCGGAAGCACCAACTTCAGCTTTTCATGACTTGGTATCATGCGAAATTGTGGTTTCCGGATAACGTTTACACCTACAAATACTTCCATACTTTTCAGGAAACTACGGCATTCCTCGCTGAGATGTTTCAGGTGTAGCCGTTTACCTACATTAAAATAGCGATCTGAGAGTGACTTGATTGCTTCAAGACCTGACTGGTCGCATACTTTCGAGTGCCTGAAGTCTATGACTACATTATCCGGATCCTTATACGGATCAAATGAATCAAGGAACTTTCGCACCGACCCGAAAAACAGTGGGCCTGACAGACCATATACACATAATCTTGGTGTGCTTACGAGTGAGTCCAATTGGATGGTCTTTCCGCTTTTCCACGCAAAAACCAGCGCAGATACGATTACACCTGCAGCCACTGCAATCGCAAGATCAGTAAACACCGTTACACTAGAAACGAGGACTAACACGAACGCGTCAGCGCGTGGCATCTTGTGAATTATACGTATACATGACCACTCAAAAGTACTTAGTACAACCATAAACATAACTCCCACCAGTGCAGCAAGCGGAATCATTTCTATGTACTTAGATCCAAATAAAATACACAATAGGAGGAAAATTGCTGCTGAAATACCTGACAATCTGCCACGGCCACCGGAATTTACATTTATCATGCTTTGTCCTATCATGGCGCACCCTCCCATCGTCCCGAAAAAACCGGCAACTACGTTTGCTATACCCTGACCAAGGCATTCTCTGCTACCTTGGCCACGGGTTTCTGTAATCTCGTCAACCAGTGACAATGTCATCAGAGACTCTAGAAGACCAATAGCAGCAAGTATAATTGAATACGGCCAGATAATGCTGAGTGTATGCCAGTTCAGAGGAATCATTGGAATGTGAAATTGTGGTAATCCGCCGGCAACAGAGGCCATATCACTTACCTGTAGCGTATTTATATTGAACCCAATTACTACTGCCGAAATTACTAAAATAGCGATCAGTGGAGCGGGAACGGCACGCGTCAAACGTGGAAGAAAGTGAATAATTACCATTGTAGACACAACTAATCCTATCATAATCCATAACGTTGTTCCATGCATCCATGTCAACATCCCCATGTCTCCGGGTAATTGAAAATGTCTCAACTGAGAGAGCAATATTACAATTGCAAGGCCATTGACAAATCCCAGCATTACCGGATGAGGTATCAGACTGATGTACTTGCCCAGACGCAAGAGCCCTGCAGTTATCTGAATAATACCCATCAACACAACCGCTGCAAACAGGTACTCAACACCGTTCTTTGCGACAAGCTCAATCATTACTACCGCCAGGGCGCCAGTAGCACCTGATATCATTCCAGGCCTACCACCGGCGACTGCCGTGATAAGACCGACTATGAACGCTGCATATAAACCGACAAGAGGCTCTACACCGGCAACAAAGGAGAATGCAACCGCCTCCGGCACTAGTGCCAGTGCTACGGTCAGACCGGACAGAACATCATCCTTTATATTTACACGTCTTTGAATATAAAAGTTAAACATGGTATTACAAACGCAACAATACTATTCTCAGTATTTAATAAAATTGGTTATTCAATGGGGCACAGATGTGTTATGCATACAAAAAACAGAGGAGGGTGATACGCCATTTAAATAGGTCACCTAATCTGATAGACGGGAAAAACGTTCAAGTGGAGAAAACTCCCTACATCTGAATGGAATTCAGCTGGAAATATATACTTACCTAATATATACACACAAAATAGTAAAATGGGATTTTATGTTATTTAAATTTTCGTGTCAATAGTAATATTCCAATTGGTGCTCAACGCTTGTGTTAGCATACAGAGCAATTCCCTATACTTCAGGAATTTGAATATATATGTGTCCCATCCGCCACAGACTATGGAGGAAGTTACGAAAGAATACGGTTATGGTTTCTTCCGCCTCTCTAATTTCACACTTTGACATAATCTCCCTAACCGTTTTTCTGCCGTCAAACAGATTAAACAATTTTGCCTGCCATTCGTTGAGCGTAATTGCCGGATAAGGCAGACGGGTGATCATAGCAGGTTCGCCTGCTACAGGATCAGAAGCAGTATATTTATGTATACGCTGGTGAGGAATGATATCCAGGAACTTTGGGCCATCAAAGTCAATGGTGTAAGTTTCTGGTAGTACATCTTTTTTGCAGACATAAAACAGATGCATCCGAATCTGGCTATGGAGCAGTTCCATTACCTTCCAGATATCTTCCTCCGGTAAGGATTGTATTCGTGAGAAAATAGGACTACTCTCCGGAATCTGGCCGTCAGGATAGTAATCATAACTGTTAATCCAGCCCCGAAATACCAGATCTCCCCTCTCTACAAAGTCCAGGCAATCTTGAACAGTATATGGCCTATCCATGCCATGTAGAAAGGAGTCAACAATACCAGCATCAAATCTCATGTCGCTGTTATCATTAATATAGTGATGTGCGAGATGGTGAGGATTAAGATTTTGTAAGGCCTGCTTAACCGCCTTAACATCCTCATCTCCCTGTCTAAGTCCCAGCTGATGAAAAAGAGATTGAAGCATATAAGTTCCAACCCGGCCATAGAGACCATAAAGCATGATAGCCATAACACCATCTGGCTTTAAAACGTCTTTGAGTGCAGCGAGGCCAGCCTGTGGATCCGGAAGGTGATGCAGCACACCGGAAGATTCTATAAAGTCAAATTCCTGACCAAGCTCAGCCACCAGTTCTATGCGCATCTTATGAAGAGTCAGGTTGGTTAAATTATGCTTTTCTTTGAGGAACTCTTCGTGCTTCAAACTTGTTGTGCTGAGATCAATACCTACAATATTAGATTTTGGATGTTCATAAGCAAATCTTGCTGCAGCATTGGCACCACATCCCGCTATAAGAATGTTGAGATTTTTGTCGTAGCGCTTTAAATAGCTACCGTCTGGCCAATACATCAAATGGACCATCCGAACACTGGTAGCATCCGTCCTCCCTTTGGCCCTGTCTTCCGCCAGATCTTTGATGGGCTCCGGATAGACCCACTTTTCGTACTGGTCAGCAACAATGTCTTCTTTATCTGTTTCCATATAATCAGATTTTCATGAAAGGGATGGATTTTCTGCCTCTACGCGGTGTACAGAAAGCTACCACATTGCGAGTATAATTGCAAACAAAAGAGTGATTATTAACAGACGAAAAAGTGCAAGGGAGATCAAAAGCTGTATAAAATCCTTCTTTAAATATTATTTTTTTTCCAAACCGATTCTTTTATCTTTTCTACAATGTCGTATACTATTGGTACCAGTATGAGGGTGAGAAGTGTTGAGAAGAGTAATCCACCGATTACTGTAATACCCATAGGCATCCTGAGTTCTGCACCCTCACCAAAACCCAACGCTAATGGAAGCAATCCAAGTATGGTAGTGGTAGTAGTCATCAATATCGGACGAAGTCGTATCTTGCCTCCCTCGACAATAGCTTCCCGCCTCGGCATTCCTTCTTTTATGCGGAAGTTGATACAATCAACAAGAATGATTGCATTGTTTACTACAATACCCGCCAGCATGACAACACCTATTAATACAATTACACTCACAGGTTTTGATGTTATAAACAACGCCGCCGCTACACCTACCAGAGCAAATGGTATAGTAAACATTATCACAAAAGGGTGAAGGAGCGATTCGAATTGTGACGCCATTACAATATAAACCAGAAATATTGCCAAAAGTATAGCAAAGGACATACTCGAAAATGCCACAAGCATCTCACGGCTCTGTCCGCTGACAGATACCTCGTAACCATCAGGCATCCTGATATTTGAAATCTTTTTCTCTATATCCGTAACTGAACTGCGTAAGTCTCTGCCAACAAGATTTGCAGAGACTACAGCTACACGTTCCTGATTCAGGCGCCTTATTTCACCGGGGGTTTTTTCAATGTTAATATCTGCAACTGCAGCCAGAGAAATTGGCCGCTCTCCTTCAGGATTAACTATAAAATTTCCCAAATCCTCGACACTTCCAATATCTTTTTTTCTTGCACGAACACGAATGTCAATTTCCCTGTCCCTATTGGAAAATTCTGTGCTGACATTTCCAAGGACGTTATCACGAACATTGTTGGCTATCGTGTTTAAATCTAATCCAAGTTGTGACAGTTTTTGTCTATCAAAGATGATTTGAACTTCCGGTATTCCCTCCTCTACCGTAGACTTAATATCAGTAAGTCCTTCAACCTCCACCATTTTAGCCATAACCACTTCTGATAATCTTTCGATTACGTTAAGGTTATAACCCTTTATCTCTACCTCAACAGGTGTTGCATAACTGAAGTAGGCCGGTCGTGAAAATTTATATTCAACTGCCGGAATCGGTTTGAACCTTTCTCTTAAATCGGCCATTACGTCTTCCTCCAGGCTGCGATTAGATTTCTCTCTTAAACTTATATTAATTTCTCCTATGTTCTCCCTCTCTTCTGCTATGGTTCCACCTGCCTGACTGGTCGATCCGGCTATCGTGTATATTGTCTCTATCTCAGAATTATTGCTTACTATATTTTCAATTTCCTTGACAGTTTCCAGTGTACCTGAAAGTGGAGTTCCGGTTGGTTTCCTGACATTGATGGAAAACTCACCCTGACTCAGTTCCGGTATAAGTTCCTTGCCCAGATTTATGAACAAGCACCATGAACCTCCAAGTATTGAAAATGCAGCAATGAACACTATTAATTTATTTGATAGCGCAAAGCCAAGAACTCCCGGATAGACTTTCGTAATCGTAGAGAAAACAGCGTTAAACACAAAGAACAATGGGTAAAGTATTATATAAAGAATTCTTGATGGCAGTGAGTTACTACTACTTGCGGAATCATTTCTCACCTCTCTTTGTACATCCATCGTTCTCCTTCGTGTGATTCCCACTGAAGACAACATCGGAATCAGTGTAATAGCAACAAGAAGCGAGATCAGAAGCGAGAAGGTTACGGTAAGTGCCTGATCATTAAATAATTGGCCGGCTATACCTTTAACAAAAATTATGGGTATAAAGACGCATATGGTAGTAAGAGTTGAAGCAATCACTGCCCCGCCAACCTCACTTGCACCCTTCACAGCAGAATCAATTGTACTATGACCACTTTTATGATACCGGTCAACACTTTCGAGTACAACTATCGCGTTATCTACAAGCATCCCGATACCAAGCGCCATACCGCCTAAAGACATTATATTCAGTGATACTCCTGACATATACATGAAGAAGAATGTTGATATAATGGAAATGGGAATTGCAAGCCCGATAATCAGTGTACTCTTAATACTTCTCAGAAATAAAAAGAGTACTATTACCGCCAAAATGCCACCCCAGAGTGCAGTTGAAATTACCTCTTTTATTGAACTTTCAATGAATCTGGATTGGTCAAACGTTATGTCCAATCTGATAGAGCCGGAAAACTTCCTCAGTTTTTTTTCTATTCCACCTAACTGTCCCTTCACCAATCTTGCAACCGTTACCGTATTTGCATCGGCTTCTTTAAATATGGCAACTTCTACACTCTCTTTTCCGTTTACCCGGGTTATTACATCACGTTCCTTATAGCTCTTGCTTACACTTCCAACGTCCTTTACCCGAATAGCAGCTTTATTTCTAAAATCTATGACTATATCATTTATTTCCTCTACCTGCCGGAACTCATTAAAAGTCCTTACGATATATTC
>CAYTGO010000025.1:0-25486 GCA_964437425.1 uncultured Candidatus Scalindua sp. | reverse complement strand
AGCCTCATGATTGGGTCAAGAGATGGGTCAAAGCGCATAAGAACCGGCCTTTCTGCATCATCCGGCAGATCTACCAGATCCAGCTTCTCACGTACATCCATCGAAGCAAAGTCCATATTGGTTTTCCACGCAAACTCAATTACCACTTCAGAGACATCAGATCTTGACCTGGAACTCACGCGTATTACATCCGAGATCACACTCACCGCATCTTCAACCGGCTTTGAAATAAGATTCTCGATTTCGCTAGGTGCTGCACCTGGATATTCGGTCCTCACTGTAAGTGTCGGGTACGAAATGTCAGGTAGGAGGTTTATAGGCAGTCGCTTATAGGATATTAATCCGAAGATAACAAGAGTGGCCATTAGCATTACAACTGTAACCCGCCTTCTTGTTGAAAATTCAACTATTCTCAATATCGATACTCCTAATATTTTTTAAGCATAAATTGTAATCTGTGATGAAAGCAGAAAAGAAAGATTTTAGATTTGCGATTTTAGGATTTTCCTTCGGGCTTGCCAAAGCTTCGTTGCCAGGGTTTCTAAATCGCAATGTTTAAATCCTGAATCATAGTTTGTTATGATGAATAATTGATGTGATAATCTATCTGTTTTCTATGGTGGCCCCAATACCGCCGTTGTGCCATCCTCTTTTTCTTCGTTAATAATTGCAACATCTGCACCGTGACCAACGTCATCTTGTCCGACAGTAATAACTCTGTCTCCCTCTCCGAGGCCGGTTAGTACTTCGATATAATTACCTTCTTTAAAACCAAGTGTTATTTTTGTCTTAAACGCCCTGGTCTCTATATCAAAACTAATATTTTCTATCTCTGAGACTAAATCGTCATGATTATTATAGAAAGAGACCTTTTCAAATTCTTGACTTATATCTCCACTTAGAGTCTCTATCGCTTCAATTGTAATATTGTATATTGATTTATCATCATGACTAACGGAGATATCCACAATATTCCCACGCAGTGATGAACCATCTCTTTTTTGCTTACATTCAGCACTGTCACCCAAAGCCAAACCTTTAACTACGTCAGGATTGACACTCAAAACAACAAAATTTCTAACAACAAAAACCTCATCGGCTTCTGCCTCCAGGATCAGCGCTTTCTTTGGTATTAACAAGGCATCCTGATGTTGATCTACTATTGTAAAAACAGAGGCAAACATCCCCGGCCTCAAAGCACCGCCTGACAAGTCTCCCATCTCTATTGTTACCTTTACCGTGCCACTTTCAGGATCAACAACCGGGCTTACCATTTTTACTTTTCCCTTAAATTCTATGTCGGGCATGAATTCAGAAATAACCCTTGCTACTTGCCCTTCCACGACCTTGTTAATATCCTTCTCAGGAATATAAATCCTAGCCAGTATTGGATCAAAATCTGCAATCTTAAACACCATCTGGTCCTTCTCTATGTAGTAGCCTTCTTCTATACTCCTTTCCACAATGACACCATCAAGGGGAGACTCAATTGTGGTATATTCATATTCTAACTGTTTTCTTTCAAGCTCTACTGTCGCAATCTCAAGCTGAAATCTCTTGTCTTCGAATTCGTCTTTGCTGATAATATTTTCATTGAAATTATTCAAAGAACTTTCGTAAACTCTTTCAGCATTCTCTTTCTTTAATTTTGCCTCTCTGAGTGCCAACAGGGCTTCATCATCATCAAGTTTAGCCAGTGGCATACCGGACTGCACATAGTCACCTTCTTCCACCAAGATGTTTAATACAGAACCGGAGGTTTCTGCGACTACATCAACCTGTTTCTCAGGTTCAAGCGTACAATTATTAACTAAGAAAATCTCAATATTGCTCCTTTTAACCCGTATTGCTTCTACAGGGACAGCCTCATAATCTTTCCTGTAATTTCCGGAATATACCTTATGTCTGTTTTCAATATTTCGATCTTTTCTTTGTAAGTTACCTACCTGTGAACCATAGTAGATTTTTGTATCACTCTTCGAATCTTTAAGATATGCATCAGGTGAATCTTTCCAGGCCGTTAATTTCAACATCAGAAAAGCGACTGCCACAACACCTACACAGATGAAGCCTATTCTGATGATGAATTTTGATTTCATAGTTCACTACCTTTAAAAGATTTTAAGTCTTTTATAAGAATGTATGTTTCTGCATTTCCTTCAGGTAGCATTTACATTCTCTGAGAACTAACTCTCGCTACATACAGAGCAACTGAAACATAATATAAACTCAGAAATAATAAACACTTAAACAAAGCAAATAGTTCCAGAACTAAACCGGACTAAGTGAGATTTTAACATACTGCCTTCCCAATTCAACATCAAATAAGAGTGGGAATGCGAGTGAGTTAGTTTGGGATGAATACATAGAGAGAGATAGTAGTAACGAACTATTTGAAAAAATACTTTATGACTACTATTTAGTTCTTGAGAGGTACGAATTAGATTTTGCTATCAGTCATGAAATAAAGCCACATTATGCACTCTTGCGTAGTTTTTTCGGCACAAGGGATGTTTCCCCTGCTACAACTTCTGGCGTCACTACATAAGTTGCCCCTTTTCCTTCTGTAGGCAAATCGAACATAGCATCCAGCATAAAACCCTCAAAAATAGAACGCAATGCCCTGGCCCCTGTCTTTCTCTCCAAAGCCATTTTGCCTATTTCTTCCAAGCCTTTTTTTGGAAATTCCAAGACTGCATTTTCCATATCAAATATCTTTTGATACTGTTTAACGATAGCATTTTTAGGCTCCAGCATAATTCTGATCAAATCATCCCGACTATGCGGCATGAGCGTTGTGAGAACATGAAGTCTGCCAATAAACTCACGAATCATGCCATATTCGATTAAGTCATTCATTTCAATTTCAGAAAGAATTTCACCGGTAGATTTATTCACAGCCTGATCCATCGTAGCACCAAATCCGATTGCCTTCTCTCCTATCCTTTTTTTAATTATTTCCTCTATACCACTAAAGGTTCCACCACAAATAAACAGAATATCCTTCGTGTCCATTTGTATGTATTTCTGCTCCGGATGCTTTCTTCCGCCCTGTGGAGGTACATTGATGATAGACTGCTCAAACATTTTAAGTAGTGATTGCTGTACTCCTTCACCAGAGACATCTCGCGTAATTGACGCGCTTTGATCCTTTCTTGCAATCTTGTCTACCTCATCTATATAGACAATTCCCTGCTGTGCTCGATCCACATCAAAATCAGCATCCCTCAGCAATCTTAAAAGGACATTCTCAACATCCTCACCAACGTAGCCGGCTTCAGTAAAAGTAGTCGCGTCAGTAATAGCAAACGGCACGTCAAGAATTCCTGCAAGAATTTTAACCAACAATGTTTTTCCTGAGCCCGTGGGACCAACAAGAAGGACATTACTTTTTTCCAGTTCGACACCATCATCGGTAATTCCTGAAGCCAATCTTTTATAGTGATTATGAACCGCTACAGCTAATACCCTTTTTGCACTTTCCTGCCCGATGATATATTCATCTAAACGATCCTTGACATATGCTGGAGTTGGTATTTTTCTTTTTATATCAGAAGAGGCCCTATCTTTATCTTTTTGTATAAGAGTGAAGCAAGCTTCAATACATTCGTTACAAATGTATACATTGCGGTCACCCTGTATTAATCTTTTGACAACATTATAATTCCTACCGCAAAAGGAGCATGACATAGACTTACCTTTTTTATCCCTGGCCTTTTTGTCCATTCCTCTTTCTCCGCCTATATATCGTTTGAGTTGTTTAATAAAATATATTGGGACAAATGTTAACAAAAATCCACTTACAAATCCAGTTATTTTGGGTTTTTGAATTCGATTTGCCCATTGTACGCCTGTATTCAGGCTATGAATTTTTACCTGTAATGACGCGGGCATTATGAACTAGTTTTTTAGCCCTTTCTCGCAATTCTATAGCAAATTGGTCCCCTTCCTTCAGGGCATCCTCAATTTTGTCAAGAATATCATAATAAAGTCCCCAGGCTTTTTGCTCTCTTTCATACCTTTCCTTAAGTCCATTTCCATCTCCCATGGACACTTCCCGGACACAAGCACGCAATCTCCTGCTTCCAGTCTCAACAAGCGCGAAACCTTTATATTCACTCTCTTCACCTTTTGTTGCAAAGAACTCTGCTGCCTTGAGTGCAAGACGAAGATATGCAAGATTATGAGAAAGAGGACTTACAAAACTCCCTGTAAACGGATCTATTACATTTTTAACATCATCCACCTCTGATGAAAGTATTCCGGCATAACCAGAGAAGAACAATATTCTCTCGTAGTCACCCACTATCTTCCCTATGGCCGCCGCCTTAATAGCTTCTTCGGCAAATGCATGTTTATCGTGCCTCATTAATAAACCATCATTATGGAAATACCTCAGAACCGGCTCACTCTCTCTGGGAAATAAAACAGACATAATATAAGCCTGGTCTTCAGCTCTTCCAATAAACACTGGAGTAAAAGGACGATACTCTCTCAAGGCATCAATTAATATTCCATTAGTACCACCAGTTACATGTACTCTTGATATACAAGAATTGTCACCATCAATATCCCCATTACTATACCTTGTCATCATCTCGGATAAAGTAGATAAGGCCTGTGGTATCTTACTACAGAAAACACTATCTTCACCCCAGAAAGGCGGAGATGGATATGTTACGTCCGGTGTAAAAAGTGAAGTGCTGATATCTTTTTCATTTACCAGTGCACCTGCCATCAAACCGAGATAAACAGGACTCCCCTGAGAGTCAATGCCTTCAGCGCCCCAAAGAGGAGACATCATATGCTGAAACGCAGTCTTTCCCGTTTCCTCAAGCAGATTTTCCTGTGGAAAAACCTGGTCAAGATCAATCTTAAACGTCGCTTTTTTATCAGGATCTACAAGGACTTGCCAGAATGCGGTAACAGCCTTGAGGAAGCTATAGTGTCTTCCATATTTCCCATTAACACCCACAACTTCTCTTAAGAGAGATGCTGCATCCTTTATATCTCCAAAATACTTGTTTGCTGCAGGAACGAGAATCTCATGGATTAATTCGGCAGTTTCCGCTTCGGTAAATAGATATACTTTGAGCCCAGGCAGATCATGGGATTTCTCCAATTCAGACTCGATATATTCCTTCACAATCCCCTGCAATCCCTCGTGTGTAACAGATGCCGATAGTACAACAGTTAACTCATCCTCTTTCCCTGCATTCTCTAATTTCTTCTCATAAAGAAGTGATTCAGACAGATGATGGAGGCCATACAGAATCTCATTTCTATCCGGTTCAACACCTATCTGAACAGGATGGTCATACCAGAAAACCTGATCCTCCTGCACAACCTCTTCAAGGGCATTCCACAAACCTGGTTTTATACCAAGGTCTTTAAATTTTCTTCCGGCAGGCGGAATAGTTATTAGAGCATTCGACGTAAAAATAACATCTTGTGATACGTTTTTTATCGGTTTGGAATTTAAATTAGTTATCTCTATTTTGCGCTTACTTCTAAGATTATCTGCCTGGCGCTCTTTATTATCCAGGATATCAGTTGCTTCAGGATGAAATAGCTTCCAGATATCCTCCTGAATTGATTGAGGAAAGGAGAGATGGTTTTCTTGTTGTGCTAATTTAGCCACAAACACTTCAACCCGCTCTACACCATTATTGTTATTGGAACAGAAATCCTGAAACTCCTTTAACAACAAGCCAAGCCCTTCTTTATAGAATGTGACAAGATTTGTCCAGAGGGGATCATTCTCTATCTCATCCAGATACTCCACGGCCGCAGCACACCTGGAATGCCCATCTCCTGAAAGAGAGATCAAAAATGCAGCATTGACGTTTCTGGGAATTGCCTCACGACTATTATCTTTCGGCTGAAATTGCTCTACAATATTTATCCCACAAGCCCCATTTCCAAGTCCATCACCTATGAGGCAACTAAGAATATCATGATAAGCTTTTATTATATCGTCTGTAGAAAGTGTCACTTATTCACCTCATTTTTCCAAAAGTAGTATATGCATTACATAATTCTTTCTGCACACTAATGTACTGCTATACAAATCCTTCCAGCAACTATAGATTACGGTAGAATCAATAATATGGTATTTAATCATTTCCACAAGAAAAAAGATTCATATGTGGTGATCTTAACAACACGAATAATGTATAATAGCACATTATTCATTGGTAATGGCTACTGTGATTTGATATAAATTATGCGACTATTTGTTATGTAATTGCATTTCAAATGAAGCTAATTCTACAATTCACAAGGGTTATAAGGAGAGAAAATGAGTGGCAGTTTGATAAATAGAACCTTTAGGGCAGCAAAACTAGATGTCCAGCTTTATGAAGAAGTTGAGGCTGATAGAAGCGCAATGCGCCAGGCTATGCTTGTCGTAATTCTCTCCGGTATCGCAGCTGGAGTTGGAAGCATATCACAGGGTGGAGCGTTAGGAGTTGCAATGGGAACTGTCATGGGATTGGTAGGATGGTACATTTGGGCGTTTATCATATATTTCATAGGTACTAAATTCCTACCGGAACCTCAAACCAAATCTAATGTTGGAGAATTATTGAGAACCATAGGATTTGCAAGTGCACCTGGCTTAATTCGAGTATTTGGTGTCTTCCCGGGAGTAGAGAAACTTGTTTTCCCGGTTGCTACCGTCTGGATGTTAGTTGCAATGATTATTGCCGTAAAGCAAGCTCTTGACTATAAGGGAATGGTGCGTGCTGTCATCGTTTGTTTAATTGGCTTGTTTGTCCAGATTGCAATTCTTTTGACAATCTTCTCCTTCTTTAAAGTTTTACCAAAACCAGCTTAAATTTTTTATTTTTATGAAAGGTGATGAATAATCATGAACAGAATATCTATTAAATATCGAATTTTAACAATTTTTGTCTTCTCTTTTGTATGCATTGTAGCCTTTAGCAGCATGCCACAAGATGTTAAAGCGGAAGGATTCAAAATCGGTGTTGTTGACATAAACGAAATATTTGACAAATCCGCCAAAAGAATTGATCTTGATCAACAATTAAAGGACACCGAAGAGGAATTCAAAAAAGAGATAGAGAGCAAGAAGAAAATAATGATTGACCTAAACGAAGAGACACAGTTGCTGGATTTAGGAAGTGAAGAACGAAATACGAATATCGAAATACTGGAGAAAAAAAACGTAGAGCTTGAGGGATATGCTAAATTTGCTGAAAACCAACTCACGAAGAAGTACAAAAATGCCTTTGAAGTGATATATGAAGAGATAATTGAAGAAGTTAATTCATTCGGCAAAGAAGGAAACTACAGTGTTATAATAAAGAAGGAAAAACCGAACTTACAAAGCAACCAGCTTTCTGATCTTCAGTTTAAGATAGGAATCAGAACAGTCTTGTACAATTCAAGTGCTATTGACATTACACAAGCCGTAACAGAACGTATGAACTCTAGTTACCAACAAGAAAAAGCAAGTGCTAAGTAATGCGGTATGAAAAAGTAGTACAAGTGTAACTTACCTCCTCCCATAACAAAAACGTTATGGGAGGACACTATCCAATTAGAATATTTCCTTCCTTAATATATCAAAAGGGTATATTCCTTCCCACCGTTAGCAATATACAAAAACTGGTATTATCATAAACAAATCAGGCAGCCTGTACAAATTTCTCAATAGCAATTTTTTTAATACTTTTATAATCAACTTTGCCTGATGGAAGCATGGGTATGGCGTCTATTGACATGTAATGGTCAGGTTGAGACAACTTTGGCAAACCGGCTTGATCGAGCCCTCTATTAAGTGAAATCTTATCCGGATCTGCATCAACAACAAAAGCAATAAGTTGCTCACCTTTTTGTGCATGAGGAATATTTGTGACAGCACAACTTCTTTTTTCATTTTCAGCATGCTGGTCCAGAACATGTGATAATTTATCTTCTATAGGTGTCAATGGGATCATCTCACCCCCAATCTTGGCAAATCTTTTAAGACGATCAGTAATATATAAAAACCCACTCTCAAATTTACCTATATCACCGGTGATATAAAAACCGTCGTGAAATGCCTGGCTGGTTAATTCAGGTGCCTTATAATATCCGTCCATAACATTGGGACCTTTAATGCATATTAAACCCTCTTCACCCGGCTGCAACTCTTCATAAGTTTCAGTATTCACTATTTTGCATTCAACATTCGGCATAATCCTCCCAACACTTCCGTGACAAAAATCATTTGGATAATTCACTGTAATACAAGAACAGCTTTCTGTAGTCCCGTAGGCTTCAAAGATGGTAATACCCAGTTTTTCATTGAATTTTTCTCTGACGCTTTCACTTAACTTCTCTGCTCCTGCAAATGCCAGCCGAACACTCGACACCTGCTCACGCTTCCACCTTTTCATAAATCCTCTATAAAGCGTGCTAGTCCCTAACAGCATTGTAACACAATATCTTTGAACAATTTTACCAAGTCTTTCATAATCAGTAGGATTTGGATGAAAGACAGCTCCCATCCCCATTATCAATGGCAACCAGAGACATACAACAAAACCAAATACATGAAAAAACGGCAAGGTACCTAACACCTTGTCTTCCGGATTTGGCTGAAAGACCGTACTGAAAGCCTGGATACTCATGTAAATATTCTTGTTTGTCAGAGGAACACCCTTTGGATGGGATTCAGATCCCGAAGTGAATAGTATTATGGCTGCCTTATCAGGTGCATCAAACTCTTTAAATTCTTGAATCAAGGACTGGCTCGACTTAAACTTACATGAGAAATAAGTCAGCATTTTTTCGAGCTTGGATGTCTTTTCCTTTATATCTTCAATGAAAACCATCCTCTGGTCCTCAGCAATTCCCGCCTTTTGGACAAACACTCGTGAAGTAAAAATAGTTTTTATATCACAAGTCTTCATTGCCCACTCCTGCTCGTCCTTGCCTGCAATAAAATTCAAACCAACAGGTGTTTTACCTGACAACGTCGTGGCAATAAACGCCAAAGCGCCTCCCACAGAAGCAGGAAAAACAAGAGCTATATTCTCACCTTCAAAGTTGCGAACATGCTTGGACAGAAGAATACCTGCAGTAAGCGTCTGGCCAAATGTCAGGGACATCCCGGTTGAATCTTCCTGAACTACTCTATTGAAATTTTTTTTTGCAGTCTTAATGAAGCTCTCTATAATCATATATTTCAAACACCTTTCACTCTACAATTTCATAGCCTTTTTCTATCCATGACTCCATTCCGCCAAGCATATTAAAAACATACTTATGTCCCCTTGATGTAAGCAATTCACACGCAACCTCACTTCTATTACCATTATGACAATATACCAAAATACTTTGACCAGATTGAATCTCGTGCATTTTTTCTGTCAGAATCATAATCGGAATGAGGACAGCTCCTTTGATATGAGACCTTGCATATTCCTCACCTGTTCTTACGTCAAGAATAAAGTCCACCTTGTTGTTATTCTGTTCGCTCATCATATATTTCGCTTCTGATACGGAAACATTATTAAAGATTTCCCGCGCAAACAACTCTGACATAAAAAAACCTGATGTCAAAACAATCAGATAAATAGTAACCGGAAATATTATCTTTCTATTCAAAAACTTTCTCATTACTATTTCTTCTTCCTCCACGCTACCTTGTCTTTTTTATCTTCGATGATAATCCCCAGCTCGCTTAATCTATCTCTTACTTTATCCGCAAGTTCCCATTGCTTACAGGCTCGCAAATCATTCCTGGTATCAATTAATGTCTTTACCAGATCATCTTCCATTTTATAAACATCTGCTCCATCTGAAGCGTGATGAACTGTCTTTTCTGTAATGATGCCCAGAACATTACCTCCGTAAGTTCTGTAGAATGAATCGATTTCTGACAACACACCCTCACTAACCTCATCATCCATGCTAAGAAGGCCATTTACCTCCTTGGACAAATTAAAGAGAACAGCTAGTGCTTCTGCTGTATTAAAATCCTCATTCATTGCTTCTTCAAAGGAATTCTTGTAACTTTCTAATTTTGCTTTCCATTCTTCCTGCCCTTCAGTTCCATTGGCAGACTCCATTCGTTCTTTTATACTACGCATTGTATTCAGTAATCTCTCAAGTCCAGTATTAGCAGCGTCTAAAGCCTCATCACTATAGTTGATCGGGCTGCTGTAATGTGTATTGAGAACGAAGAAACGTATTGTCAAAGGCGAGAATTTTTTAAAGGCATCCTTGAGGGTAACGAAATTACCCAGGGACTTACCCATCTTCTGTCCATCAACTGTTACCATATTGTTATGCATCCAGTAACGCGCAAAAGGCCGTTCATTAGCAGTCTCACTTTGAGCGATTTCACACTCGTGATGAGGGAATACATTTTCGATCCCTCCACCATGTATATCAAACGTCTCACCCAGATATTTCATTGACATGACTGAGCACTCAAGATGCCACCCAGGAAACCCCATACCCCAGGGGCTGTTCCATTTCATAATATGCTCGGGACCTGCCTTCTTCCAGAGTGCAAAGTCTGCCGGATGCTTTTTCTCAGGATTTATCTCGATACGCGCCCCAGACTCCTGCTCATCCAATTTTCTCCCCGAAAGCTTGCCGTAGTCCTTCAATTTTGACACATTGAAATAGACAGACTGGTTTGACTCATAAGCAAATCCCTTATCGATTAATGCGCCAACAAGATCTATCTGCTCAGGAATATGACCGGTTGCACGGGGTGAAATATCTGCCCGAATGTTATTTAAATCGTCCATATCCTCATAATAGCTTCGCATATACATTTCAACTAATTCCATAGGTTCGACTTTCTCAAGCTTGGCCCTTTTTTCAATCTTATCTTCTCCGGCATCCGCGTTATCAGTTAAGTGCCCAACATCAGTAATATTCTGCACATATCTCACCTTGTAGCCAAGATGCCTTAGATAGCGAACGACAATATCAAAACTGACATAACTCTTTGCATGCCCAATGTGAGGATGATCGTAAACAGTCGGCCCACACACATAGATGCCAACCCGTCCCTCTTCAATGGGGACAAATGTTTCTCTCTGCCTTGTTAACGTATTATAAATTTTTAATGTCATTGTTAGTGTCTATTATTAAGTGTTTATTGAAATAAAAAATAAGTCATGTAAAACGTTTAGCCATCTGACTCATTGTTGGCTTCATAAGCTACAATCCTGTTTCGACCAGACTCCTTCGCCTGGTAAAGAGTCTGATCAGCATGGGCCAATAAATCATTTGCAGACTCCGCATCATTACTGAATGCGATACCAATACTAACCGTTATGTGAAACTGTTTCGATTCATATTCAAACGATAGTTTTGACACCATCTTTCTGAATCTTTCGTAAGCCGGATAAATACTGTCTCTACTCACATTTGGCAGGATCACGGCAAACTCTTCCCCACCATAACGACAAGCGAGATCATTTCTCCTGACATGCTTCTTGAGTATCTTCCCAACATCTGTTAATACCATGTCACCTGCGAGATGACCGTATGTGTCATTTATTTTCTTAAAGAAATCCAAATCCAGCATAATGAGAGCCATCTCTGCCCCATAACGACTCGCTCTTTCAAACTCTCCTTCCAATGCCTCTACGAAAAATCGACGATTATATAGTTTTGTCAATTCATCTACAGTAGACATCTCCGCCATTTTTACCTGAGCTTTTTGCACATCTTTTCTGAGACTGGCCCTTTCAAGTGTGTTATTTATAACTCTGGAAAGGGAGTCCGAATTTATCCTGCTCTTCGGCAAATATTCATAAGCACCAAGCTGTATCACCTGTGACGCAAGCATTTCATCACCTTGCCCTGTAACGACAATTACAGGAGTTTCTATATCCTCTTTATCAATATTTTTGAGAAATTCAATGCTTGTTCCATCTTTCAAGATATGGTCCAGGAAAATCATATCAAAATGTTCCTGCTCTAACATAGCAAAAGAATCTTTAGAGCTTTTTGCCCAGGACAAATTGATAAGATCCTGGTCTCCCAAACAAGTCTTAATTCCTTCAAAAACGTCCTCCGAATCATCCACTACAAGTATATATATTTCTCTATCAAAGCTGACTATAGCAGTGCTATCATGACCCGACGGCAAGGGTTCTGAATAGTGTAAAGTTTTAATCTTCTTTGTTATGCTGGATATCTTCTGCCCAGACACTTTCATTCGATTTATACATTCAACAGTTTTCTCAGGGCTACCACCAATTTTTTCCATCAATTCTATATCTTCCAATAGAGATGCCAGTGGTTGGTTCAGCTCCTGGGCCTTTGCTCCGGCCATCTGAAGCAGCACCTTAAGACGTTCTTCTTCAATAACGGCTTCCTGTTGTTCCAGAATTCTTTCATTTGCCTTCTTCAACTCAGCATTAGTTTTCTTCAGGGCAATTTTCTGTCCGTGCAACTCAAGAAATATATTAACTTTACTCTGTAAAATATCAGGATCTAATGGCTTAAACAAATAATCCACCGCTCCTTTATCGTATCCTTCAAATATGTACTTTTGTTCTTTGCTGATTGCAGTCACAAAGATAATAGGAATATGCTTTGTTTCCTCATTTCCGCGCATTATTTCTGCAACCTCAAATCCATCCATATCCGGCATCTGAACATCAAGGAGAATAAGTGCAAAATCATGTTCCAGGATCAAGGCCAGTGCATCATTACCGCTTGAGGCCTCTATAATTTCCAATCCTGGCTTGGCCAGAATCTTTCGAAGTGCCAGAAGATTAGCCGGTTTGTCATCTACAATAAGAATGTTCATTTTATCTTTCTCGTCTAATTTATATCACAGAGAGCTGCCTCTGGCTCTTCAAATTTGTGGTATAAGCTTGCGTATTATACAGCCCTTATCTTTCGCTTTCAAGCTTTCTAAGTAACAACCCTATCTCATCAAGTGGCAACACATAATCAGGGTCAACAGCCGCTATAGCTGCCTTGGGCATCTCCGCAGCTTCAGATGTTTCTGGTGTCTGGACAATTGCAAGACCACCAGATTCCTTTATTTTCTTTAATCCCAGACTGCCATCTTTATTCGCACCAGTCAGAATAATACCGATAAGCCCTTCTCTATAAACTTCTGCAGCTGACTCGAAAACCACATCTACAGACGGCCGTGCGTAATTAACAGGCCCCTCTACTGATATGGAGAACGTACAGTCATCCTCTATCAATAAATGGTAGTTTGGTGGTGCCACATAAACTATTCCTGCCTTAATCTCCTCTTTTTCATCAGCTTGCTTAACATGCATTTTACACCCATCATCCAATGACCGTTCTAAATAACCATCTGTCTCTTTGTGTCTGTGCATAACGATAATAATTGAGAGTGCAAATTCTGACGGCAAAACGGATAGAATTGCTTTGATAGCCTTTAAGCCTCCGGTAGAAACACCTATAACAATTACCTTATATTTGTTGCCATTTATTATATGATCATTCCTTAGCTTTTGTGTCATCTCAGTATTACTAAATTTACAATTTAGACATTTTCAATATTGGCTAATTACATCCTGACTCCGCTTAGTGTGGCGCTATTCTTCTATATATTTTTTCGTTCTCAATTGCATTTTCAAAATTTTCAGAGAGTGATGAAAATCTTACGGTTTCTTTGGAACCCAAGCAAAGGAATCCACCCGGGCGAAGGCTATCCCTGAAAAGCCTGAATACACGGTCTTGTAACTCTCTATTAAAATAGATGAGTACATTCCTGCACATTATCAAATCCATTTCCCCGAAAACACTATCCGTTACCAGATTGTGATTGGAAAAAACAATATTCTTTTTTAAGGAGTTATCCATGATTGCATTATCATATCTGGCAGTATAATAATCAGCAAAGGATGCATGGCCTCCGGCCTTTCTGTAATTGACAGTAAAGTCTTTCATCTTTTCAATTGGAAAAATCCCTGATTTGGCTTTATCAAGTACTAACTCATTGGTATCTGTAGCATAAATCAAGGATGATTCGTACATCCCATTCTCCTTCAGCAGGATAGCCGTAGAGTAAATTTCCTCACCGCTGGAACAGCCGGCATGCCACACCTTAATGAACGGCTGTTTTTTTAGTTCAGATATTACGATCTCCCTGAGTACCTTGAAGAAAGATGGATCCCGAAACATCTCAGTAACATTGATTGTGAGGTCTAAGAGTAATCTATCAAAGAACTTCTTATCGTTAAGTAATTTGTGCTGCATTTCAGATATTGTTTTGAGATTTGACTGAGAGAGTCGGTAGCGTAAACGGCGTCTTATAGAGGCCTTTGCATAATCCCTGAAATCATAACCGTACTTCTGGTAGATTGCTTGCAATATCAGGTCGAATTCAATTTTCTCATTTTCGTTTGTACTGTCCATAGTAGCTCTAAAACGTGAAAACGGTTTTACTCAAATTCACATAAACGTCTTAGGATTATACACTTGACGATAATCATGTCAACAATATGTCTTAAATCCATAGCACCTGCCCATCTCACTGTTCACCCACTGTATAATACAAATGAAATACTTACCCTGGGAAATTTATTATTAATTAAATAAGGAGTGATTTATCTATAAGAGCCAATATTAAAAAGACTTAAGGAATATTTTCATTGACAACCCAACGTCACCGTATAAAATTATATGTAAGTACACCGATAATAACTACAGTAAACGAATTGGTTAAGGAAAGAAGCGAATGGAAGACACAAAACACTCAAATTATAAAAACGCGCTTAGGCTCAGAGAAGAACCTGAGTTGTGGAGAATTATTGGCAGCAGCAAAGAGATCAAGGACGTTCTCTCAAAAATACAGACTGTCCTGGAAAGTGATGTACCAGTGGTTATTCAGGGAGAAACCGGTACTGGAAAGGAGCTGGTTACAAAAGCCATCCACTACAGAGGTCCAAGAAGTAAGCAGCCCTTATGCACTATAAACTGTGCGGCAATTCCTGAGAATTTGCTGGAAAGCGAATTAATGGGACACGAAAAAGGCGCATTTACCGGAGCAATCCAACAACAAATAGGCAAGCTTGAACGCGCAAATAAGGGCACACTCTTTTTGGACGAAATAACCGAGATGCCTCTTGCCATGCAGGCAAAAATCCTGCGCGTAATTGAAGAGCAGGTATTTGAAAGAGTAGGCGGACAGAAATCTATCAAAACAGATGTACGAATTATTTCTGCGAGTAATAAAGAATTATTAGAAGAAGTTAGTTCTAAAAACTTCAGAGAGGATTTGTATTATCGTCTTAACGTTTTTCGAATTCACATCCCCCCATTGCGTGACAGAAAAGACGATATTCCTGAACTGGTTAATGTTTTTGTAAATAGATTTGGAGCGCTATCAGGAAAAAAAATAAATAAATTAGACCCTTCAACCATGGACAAGCTGACAAATTACCGTTGGCCGGGCAATATCAGGCAACTTCAGAACAGCATCAGAAGAGCTATCCTGATAACAACCAATGATACGCTTCTCCCGGAACATTTTGATTTCCCGGATCTGGATGCAAACGGTTTGAGAATGATTGAATCCCTTGAAGATGGACTGTCTAAATTGGAAGCTGCGTTGCGAAGAGGAGACGTACTACCATTAAGTGAAGTTGAAGAGATCTTTATAAGAAGAGCACTGAATGCAACAAATGGTAATATATCTGCAGCATCAGAAAAATTAGATATCGGCAGATCCACAGTCTACAGAAAAATGCAGGAGTACGGAATAGAAATAGAAGACTATCAAACATCGTAAAAGTTTAGATTTTTTATTGATTTGGTTTTCAACGTTTTTTTCTTTACTATAAAAAACTCGCGCAATCCCGGGGAAGATAACATCAAGCACTCAACCAATCAAAACTATTACGGCCTCATCTGGGGGCTGTCTATTGCAGCAATCATATCCCTACTATATTTCACAGGTGTTTTCAATCGCCTTGAAAAGCTTCTTTATGACTGGCGTATCACTCACAACACTCACAAAAGCACTCCTGATATACCAAAGATAGCCATAATCGGTATTTCAGACAAAGACATGGAACATCTGGGAAGGTGGCCATGGCCCAGGAACCGCTATGCAGAATTACTTTACTATCTGAAAGAAGGCGGTGCCGGAACTATTGCCTTTGATATGTTCTTTGATCTGCCTGACGTAGAGAACATCAAAAACGACGTGGCATTATCAGAAGCTGCCAGCGACAACGGCTCAACTATTTTTCCTGTCTGGAGCCCTACCGCCAATCTTATGAGGTCAAGACCGACAGACGGAATCTACAAGGGAAGGTTAAGTAAAAACATTGACATGATCGCCGATTCAGCAAAAGGCATAGGACATCTAAATGTTTTCTATGACAGTGATGGTGTGGCGAGAAGTACACCCGTACAGATATCAGGTACCGATAATAATGAGAGGTTTATACCTCTTTCTCTTGCTGTTTTCCTGGAACACATGGGCATTGACCCGAAGATGGAACTAAATCCTGGAAACTCGTTAAAGATTGGAAACTTGCATGTACCCCTTGACTCAAGGAGCTGTATACCAATCAATTATATTGATTTTGAAAAACAGGTACATATCTATCACGGAACAAATATTAAGTGGATAGAGAAGCTTGGCCAGGAAAAGCCCATAACCTTATACTCTTTTTATGACGTATCACCACAGAATGAAAACAGGGTACCCGCAGACCAATTCAAAGACAAAATTATTTTTATAGGAGTCGCAACTCCTGGTTCAGAGCAGGATGTCCATGTTACGCCATTCGGCCGCAAATTTGGCATATTTATCCAGGCAAACCTTCTTTACAATTTTTTAACAGATAGACTCATCTCCATTCCCGGGCCTTTCTACACAATCTCAATAGTAACAGCACTATCCATAATTTTCGGTATATTAATCTTCAGAATACATGTAAGAGGCAGTACGTATCTGTTGCTTGCCGGTGGTTTTCTGGTCCTATTCGCAATCTCCGCAATTATCGTATTTACAGGGCTAATACTATTTCAGAGATTTAATGTAATGATAGAGATGATTCCCCTGGCTGCCATGTTTCTCATGCTTATAGGAACTTGCCTGGCCGTGAACCTGAGTTCTGTCAGTGGAGAATCTGCCATGAGAGACCTGCAATTAGACATGCTTCTTGAAGTAGGTGAAATTACAACATCTAAAGACGAATCAGATCAATATTCTCTAAAATCATTTAAGGAAGATGTAGAAATAACATCTGCACTCGCAATCCCTTCAAGTCCACCGGAAGAGTTACTGGATCCGATAATGAGAATAACCCATTGCGAAGCAACCGCTCTATACACCCTGGATGCTGACACAGGAGATTACACATTTACTGCTTTTACAGGACCTGACGAGATCAATGGAGATTCACAAAAAATCTCCGGTTCTGTAAACAGATGGATACAGTCTGAAACAAAGCCAGTCTGGATTGAAAATGTGTCAAAACATCCCGAGTTATCACAGACAAACTATGACAATCTGCGATCCTGTCTGGCGGTACCTCTCATTGTAAGAAAACGAACAATAGGAATACTTTATCTCTATAACAAACAAACCTCAAAGATCTCTCCTTTTGCTGAGTTTACAGCTGAAGAGTTGAGAATGATCTCATCATTCTCTCATCAAGTAGGGATTGCCATGGAGAACCACAGACTGTATTCCGATATTCACAATATTTTTCTGGATTATATCAAATCGATTGCTGCAGCACTTGATGCGAGAGACGCGTATACACACGGGCACTCTCGTAGAGTAGCAGAGTTCAGCATTGGAATAGGAAAGAAGTTAGGACTTTCAGAAGGCGAGCTGGAATTCCTGGAACTCTCAGCCACCATTCACGATATAGGCAAGATTGGAATAGGTGAGAGTGTTTTAAATAAACCGGGCAAATTAACTGATGAGGAATTTTCAATCATCAAATCACATGTTGTCAAAGGAAGCAAAATCCTTGAGCCCATGTCACGATTGCGTGCCTTGATGCCGGGTGTGCGTAATCACCATGAGCGTTATGACGGTAAGGGATATCCGGATGGTTTAAAAGGTGATGAAATCCACCTTGTTGCCAGGATCATATCAATTGCCGATACGTACGATGCAATGACAACCAGCAGGGTTTATCGAAAGGGCCTTCCAAAGGAAGTAGCCTATAAAGAGATTGAAAAGGGAGCAGGCACCCAGTTCGACCCAAAATTGGCATTAGCATTTGTTGAATTTATGAGAAACAACGAAGAGGTATCAAGTACCCAGACGGAGAGCAAAGATGCCTAAAAACTAAACAGCATGTTAAATAGTACCAGGCTATGGAATATTAATTATATTCATAAATCTTGTATTTATACTAGACAACAGTAGGATAAGTTATTATAACACAAATGTTTATCATTCTAAACCTGTTCCATGGATATACATGGTACGTTACACTCGGTGCAAAGGGTATATAGTTTGCTTATTCTGCATGTGTTTCTCTAAAGTTTAACCGTATTATTGAACATGCGGGAGATTACAAGAAATTACCCGTAAAACTCAGTAAAATGATCATGTGGATATTGGAGGGTCTATCATGTGGAAATTGAAATGCAAAGGTAGAAACAGAGGATTCACACTTATTGAAATCCTTGTGACGATTGGGATAATCGCCGTATTAGCAGGCATTGGAGTAGTAACAATTGGCAAGGTAAGAGGGGCAAATAGCCAGACAACATGCATAAGTAACCTGAGGTCGCTATCTCAGGGCTTGCAATCTTATTATAACGATTATATGGCCTTTCCCAATGACGGTTATCCTGACGATAGTGACGACATGTACCCTCTTTCTACCGAGCTTGCAAGCTATATAAAAGACAAGTCCACATTTATCTGCCCTGAAGACAGCAATTCCACCAGCATAAGCAACTTCGCAAGTTATGACCCATACTATGTGGCACGAAAAGGATCTTATGATAGTAACGAACTTGCCCTCGGCTGTCCTCGCCACAGAGGCACTAAGAATTCAACAACTGCCTTCTCCACAGGCTCTACAGAAATCACGAGTGTTGGTACCGTACTGGATAAAAACGGACAAGAGATACCACCTGATGGCACCACTGCACAGAGGACAATCAGCAGCGTAAATGATACGTTGAATTTTGATGATGGAAGTACTGTTACCGTAGAAAACAAGTCCGGAGGCAGTTATGGATGCTTTCTGGTACAATCCGTCAGGCTTTCTGACGGCACCCTGTACAGCATCGTAAAAGTGCAGGACAGTGGGACTATAGACGTTCAGGTTACGACCGGTTCTAAATTTGAGGTTGTTACGCCAAGTGCAATTGTTGGAGTAAGAGGCACAGAATTTACCGTGACAACCAGCGACAACGCTTCCGAGATCGGCTACCAGACAGTTGTTACGCAAACTGCTGGAA
Organism: uncultured Candidatus Scalindua sp.; assembly: GCA_964437425.1. Taxonomy (GTDB): domain Bacteria; phylum Planctomycetota; class Brocadiia; order Brocadiales; family Scalinduaceae; genus Scalindua. The sequence continues at coordinate 6,070 of CAYTGO010000025.1, read as the reverse complement.
TTGTAGTGGTAACGGATCGTGAAACCGGTAATGTAACTACACTTAAAACCGGTGGTACAACATCCACGACAACTGGAAATGCACCGCTGCATTCACACTACCATACCCATGTGGATGGAGAGAGGCACATGCACGAACATCCATCCCAAAACCAGGCTCACCATAAGAAGCCTAAAGCAGGAACTGATGACGATGATACCAGCGCAGATCCTGGTGATATGACCATATGCCACAAGCCTGGTACAGCTGCAGAAAAAACCATGGTAATAGATTCTGACGCATGGTCAGGCCACCAGGGCCATGGTGATACTGAGGGTGCATGCCAGTAAAGTAGAAATGCTTGCGACAGGAGCAATGCTTTTTACTTGAATATTTCATTTTCATTAGATAGATTAAAGTTAGAGGTTCCAGAATAGCACCATATTAGGGGATATATATCATTACTAGGAGGCTTTTGTGAGGTTCGGTGAATACTTAATCAAGAAGGAGAGGATTGACGAGACTGAACTGGAAGATGCTCTGAAGTTTCAGAATGAAAAGCACATAACTCTCGGCGTACTGGCTGTAAAAGAGAATTTTCTAAGTAATAAACAATTGAGTACAATTCTGGATAACCAGAGAGAGAATGGTGGGCTCTTTGGAGAGATCGCGATAGAATTGGGATTTATTAACGAGGAAAGTATTGAAAAGCTCCTCGTATTACAAAAGGAAAAACGTAATCTGCTTGGCGAGATACTGGTTCTATACGGTGCCATTAGTAAGGCGGACATGGAGGAAGAATTGAAGCAGTTTCTTGAATTAAAAGAAAAGGGAGAAACAGATAATATATAAGGTATTATTACTATCCTCATATACACTTCTGCTCCAGACCGCTTCTTCTAAAAACCATTACCACCTCCACCATCTCTACCACAAATTGTAAATATTAACCAGGAGAAAAAAAGATGAAAAAACCGGATGAATCTTTTGACAACTCTGACAAGGATGCTCAATCAAACCAGATGGACAACGACGAACTATTGAGCGGTTTTGACGAAAGGCGACGTGCCTTTTTGAAAAAGCTTCTCATCACGACAGCATATGTAACACCTGCAATACTAACATTTTCCATGAGAGATCTGGAAGCGAGAAGAAGAAGAAAAAAACCCACAAGGAAAGCGAAAAAGAAGAAGCAACGAAAGAAGAAGAAAAGAAAATGGTGACATTAACAATGTTACGTAGGGTCATTGTATGAAATATAATGTAACTTTTGGATTCATAGACATAACTTTAACCCATTGATAGCATAAATATCTGATGACAGTATTTTCTCAATCCTGAAGACTTGTAGTTGCACCTGTAAATAATATGAAAACCTCATATTCATCTCTGGGACAAATGCTGCGAGACAAGGGAATAATCTCTGATGAGCAGCTAAATAAAGCCTTGGCACACCAGAAGAGACAGTCAATAAGGCTGGGAGAAGCGTTGACAGAGATGGGTTATGCAGACGCTGATGACATAACAAAAAGCCTGGCAGAGCAATATGACTTTCAAGTCGTCAATCCCATAGCAGCATCAATTCCGGAAGACGTGATTAACACCGTCCCAAAAAACATCGCAAAAAAACATAATATTGTTCCTGTAGCAAGACAAGGCGATCTGCTTATCGTTGCCATAAGCGACCCACTGGATATCGACACACTCGAAGATCTGCGTTTTACATTGAATATTAATGTTGAAGGCGTGTTGGCTACGAAGAGTAATATTGAACACGCTATAAAAAAATATTATGACAAGGAAAGAGTAGTCTCATTTGATGGATACCTGGATGGATTTAAGTCAATAATTGCCAGCGCTGATAAATCTTTGGACTACACATTTGGTGCTGAGGAAGAGGCAGAGGCGCCAATTGTCAAACTTGTTACCTTCATAATTGATGAGGCAGTTAAGACACGAGCCAGTGATATCCACATCGAGCCACTTCCAAATAAAACCCGTATAAGATACAGAATTGATGGTGTATGTCAGGAAGTACACTCAATTACAAATCGAATACATGAGGCGTTGATTTCCAGGATAAAGATACTCTCCAATATTGATATCACAGAAAAGAGAAAGCCACAAGACGGGCGCATAAGCTCTGAAGTGGGTGAGAAGCCAATAGATATCAGAGTAAGTACAATACCAACTACCTGCGGTGAAAGTATTGTAATGAGAATATTGGAAAAATCTACAGTACTCATACAACTAAAAAATATGGGTTTTTCTGATCATGATTACAATAACTTTAAAAGCATACTGAAGAAACCAAACGGAATATTTCTTGTTACCGGACCTACCGGCAGTGGTAAATCTACAACCCTTTATGCATCCTTAAATGAAGTCGACCGCGCAGAAAACAAGATCATTACTGTGGAAGATCCGATAGAATACAATCTTTCAGGAATTAACCAGTGTCAGGTAAACGAAAGAATCGGATTAACCTTTCCAAGCATACTCCGTGCCGTACTGCGACAGGACCCAAATATCATTGTCATAGGAGAGATTCGAGATGTAGAGACCGCTGAGATAGCAGTTACTTCCGCATTAACCGGACATCTGGTCATGAGCACTCTTCATACAAATGACGCACCTTCAGCAATTACAAGGCTAGTCGATATGGGTATCAAACCTTTTCTTATATCATCATCAATTCAGGCAATCCTGGCACAACGTCTGGTTAGAGTAATATGTCCAAAATGTAAAGCCCCACACAAAGTAGAGAAGGATGTCTTAGAAGCGCTGAATATGGATAGTGTTAATCTTGAAAACACGGAATTCTACCATGGTCTGGGATGTGAGTATTGTAACAAAACAGGTTATCGCGGCAGGAAACCTATCTTTGAGTTCATGAGTATGAATACTGAGTTGAGAAACGCAATATTCCATAATACGCCAACAAACGAACTAAGGAAAATTGCGCACTCTAATGGAATGTGTACACTAGCCGAAGACGGGCTGAGATTGGCACGTGAGCAAATCACAACACTGGAGGAAGTGATGAGAATCACTTCTATAGATTCCATATAAAACTTCACTCTAATGCATTAAGAATAAAAATCTGAAAACGTAAGATAACATGGCGACAAAAGAAGATAAAAGAAAATTATTCGGACAGATATTATTAGAAAAGAGACTGGTAAGTAAAGACCAGATAGATGAGGCTCTTGAAATACAGGAAATTAATGGAAAAGCTCTGGGAGACGTATTGGTAGACCTTGAATATACGACTAGCAACAGAATCATGGAAGGACTGAGTGATTATCTTGGAATGGAAGTTATTGATCTCGAAGATGTTGACATTAACCAGGATGTTCTGGACAAAATCCCACACTCTATTGCTCAGCTTTATAGAATAATTCCGATAGCCTTTGAAGAGTCAACAATTACCGTCGCACAACAGGATCCTATGGACATACAACAGATGGATGATCTCCGGTTCCTCCTAAAGTATGATGTGATACCTGTCTTAGTTGAGAGAGAGAATGTTGCAAATGCCATAGATAAATATTATCCCGGCGGACATGAATCTGTAGAAGAAATCCTGGACAAATTCCAGCATGATTTATCCGGAACAGATGACTCCAACAGTAGAGAAATCATTGAAATGGAGCATTTGAAGGAGATGTCCAGTGACACACCAATAAAAAGCTTCGTCAATTTAATTCTTTTACAAGCCATCATAGTCAAAGCAAGCGATATTCATTTTGAAGTGTTTGAAAACGAATTCAGGGTTCGCTACAGAATTGATGGAGTACTACGTGAAAAGGTACCGGTCCCGGTGCTTTTTGCAAGCGGCATTATCTCAAGAATCAAGGTCATGGCAAACATGGATATAGCTGAAAGAAGGTTACCGCAAGATGGCCGCATCTTTCTGACTATAAGAGGACACTCTGTTGATGTTCGTATTTCAACATTACCTACTAATCACGGAGAAAGCGTTGTCATGAGGATTCTTGACAAGAGTTCAGTTTCGCTTGATCTGACCAGATTAGGTATGATGCCTGACAATCTCAAGACAGTTAAACAACTGATGCATAAACCCAACGGAATTATTCTGGTTACCGGCCCTACGGGTTCAGGAAAAACAACAACTTTATACGCGTGCCTCAACCATGTTAATGTAACCGGACTGAAAATCATTACGACTGAAGACCCTGTTGAGTATGATATTGACGGCATAATGCAGATTCAAATTAATCCTGAGATTGACGTAACATTCTCTAATTGTTTAAGGTCAATACTAAGACAGGATCCGGATATAATTCTGATAGGCGAAATAAGAGATCTGGAAACATTAGAGATAGCGGTACAGGCATCACTGACAGGCCACCTGGTTTTAAGCACGTTACATACAAATGATGCCCCGTCAACAATAACAAGATTAATTAATATGGGACTCAAACCATACTTAATAACAGCTGCGCTGGTAGCCATAATCAGCCAGAGATTAGTGAAAAAAATATGCCCGGATTGCAAAGAAGAATACACTCCTGACGATGACATCCTTCATGAGATTGGATTGCTTGATCACGATTTACAGGACAGGCATTTCTATATGGGAAAAGGCTGTAGTAGCTGTAATCGTACGGGTTATAAGGGCAGAATGTCAATCCTTGAGATAATGTCAGTAGATGAAGAGATGTGCTCACACATTATAAAACGATCATCCACTGAAACGTTAAGAGAAGTAGCCCAAAATAACGGCATGCAGACATTATCAGAAAGCGGGCTGAGCGCTGTATACAACGGGTTAACTACTCTGGAAGAGGTCGCAAGAGAAACAAGTATTAATTAAATAAGTAACTTTACAGGGTAACACTATAACTATGCCAATATTTAAATACCAGGCTTATAACAGTGACGGTACATTTGTAAAAGATGAGGTGGAAACAGTATCATATGATGAGGCACTTGTCTCTATACGCAGCAAGGGGTATTATCCCACTTCGGTCAAGCAGCTCAAAGACAAAATTGTAACAGAATCCATAACCACAAAAAAACGTAAAAGATCGCTATCTTCAATCACTATTGGCAGAGTAAGTGATAAGCAGATTAACCCATTCACAAGACAACTAGCAACACTCCAAAATGCCGACATACCTATTGTACAAAGTTTGACTATTCTTGAAACACAAATGAAAAAGGGTTTGTTAAAGAGTGCTGTTGGAGAAATAATTGCAGATATTAAGGGTGGCGATACCCTATCCATAGCAATGTCAAAACATCCTAAAGTTTTTGATAAACTCTACGTAAACATTATCAACGCAGGTGAGATTAGCGGAACACTCGATGCAATCTTAGAACGACTGGCAACATACAGAGAAAAAATGCAGAAGCTCAAACGAAAAATCATTAGCGCTATGATGTACCCCGCAACTGTTATTTTAGCATCTAGTGCAATACTGACTGCAATTATGATGTTCATAATACCCAGGTTTGCAACTATGTTTCAAGAGATGGGAGTACCCCTTCCGTGGCTGACAGCAGGCTTGATAAGCGTAAGCAGCTTTTTATTTATTCACTGGTATTCCATTTTTGGAATTCCTGTTGCCGTCTTCATTATATTTAAGTTAATTGGAAAAATAGGCAAATGCAGGTTAGTAATTGACAGACTGAAATTTAGAATACCAATATTCGGTAAACTTATTAATAAATCTGTTGTCTCCAAATTTGCAAGGACCCTTGCAACCCTGATATCAAGTGGTGTACCTATCCTGGAAGCCCTGAACAATGTGAGAAATATTACCGGAAACCTGGCGATGAGTAAAGCGGTTAACCGGATACACGATAGCATCCGTGAAGGAGAAAGTATTGCGAGACCGCTTCGTGAGTCGAAAATATGTGAGCCTATGGTAGTCAATATGGTTGAAATAGGAGAGCAAACCGGAGAACTTGATAAGATGCTCACCAAGATTGCCGAGAATTATGACAACGATATTGACAGCCTTGTTGAATCACTGACAAGCATGCTGGAACCGGTTATAGTTATATTCCTGGGGATATCGGTTGGTACAATTGTAATAGCACTTTTTCTACCACTGATAAA
>CAYTGO010000024.1:33919-42861 GCA_964437425.1 uncultured Candidatus Scalindua sp. | reverse complement strand
TCCCTATCAGAATTACTGAAAAGTATTGATATTGATGAAAGGTATGTTGCTGTAGAATTAAATCGCAAAATAGTTCCACGCACGCAATTCAGTGAAAAATTGCTGGCGGAAAATGACACTTTAGAAATAGTTACTTTTGTTGGTGGTGGATAAATAAAATGACAGATACAGTTCTCAAACTTGGCAAATATGAGTTTAATTCCAGGTTGTTTGTTGGTACCGGGAAATATGAAACACTAGATTTAATGAAAGAGTCCCTGGAGGCCAGTGGCTCAGAGGTTATTACTGTAGCGGTAAGACGCGCAAGCGTTGGTTGTAAACCGGGAGAATCACTGCTGGATTATATTGACCAGGAGAAATATACAATTCTTCCCAATACTGCAGGATGTTATTCTGCTGATGAGGCTGTCAGAACAGCACGCCTGGCCAGAGAAATGGGAATATCAGATTTAATTAAGCTTGAAGTATTGGGTGACAAGGATACACTGCTGCCGGACCCTGTCGACACCTTAAAGGCAACTGAGATATTGGTCAAAGAGGGTTTTACTGTACTTGTGTACACCTCTGATGACCCTATCATAGCAAAGCGTCTTGAAGATGCGGGCGCCACAAGTGTGATGCCCGCAGGAGCACCAATAGGTTCCGGTCAGGGAATCCTGAACCCGAATAATATAAGGATCATTCTTGAGACATTGAGTGTACCTGTTATAGTTGATGCCGGAGTGGGCACCGCTTCAGATGTGACTGCCGCCATGGAACTTGGTTGCGTGGGCGTATTGTTAAATACTGGTATAGCAGGAGCAAAAGACCCTGTTCAAATGGCCAGAGCGATGAAGCTGGCGTGTGAGTCAGGCCGTCTGGCATATTTATCAGGCAGAATACCAAAGAAACTGTACGCGAATGCCAGCAGCCCTTTAAAGGATTTCTAACATCATTCCAGTTGATTATCTTACCCTTAATTGACAAACCAATACCCGAATAGGAAATCAGGAAATGTTAGCCAAACGCATTATACCCTGCCTTGATGTAAAAGATGGCAGAGTGGTAAAAGGAACTCAGTTTTTAGATTTGAGAGATTCCGGAGACCCTGTAGAGATTGCTGAGCTGTACTGCCAGCAAGGTGCGGACGAACTGGTCTTTCTTGATATTACCGCTTCACACGAAAAAAGAGGCATTATACTCGACGTAGTCAGGCACACGGCAGAAAATGTTTTTATGCCTCTTACTGTTGGCGGCGGAATAAGGACTATCGATGATATCAGGACACTCCTGAACGCCGGCACCGACAAAGTATCTATAAATACCACAGCTGTAAAAGATCCTGATTTTGTGAACAAGGCGTCAAGGCGCTTTGGCAGCCAATGTATAGTGGTCGCCATTGATGCCAAGAGAGATGGAGACGGATGGGGAGTATTTATAAATGGAGGACGCATCCCTACCGGAAAAGACGCTATTCAATGGGCCAAAGAAGTTGAATCAAGAGGTGCGGGAGAGATACTCCTTACCAGTATGGACTGTGATGGGACCAAAGATGGGTTCGACCTGGAACTTACACGGACAATCTCCGAAAATCTGGAAATACCGGTTATCGCTTCCGGCGGCGCTGGAAATCTCGATCACTTCTTCGACGTATTCACAACAGGCAAGGCAGATGCTGCATTGGCCGCATCAATTTTTCATTTTAAAGAATACGAGATTGCCGCAGTAAAGGATTTTCTGGCCGACAAAGGGATAGTAGTCAGAAAAATATGAGCTATACTTAATACTTACCTGATAAATCATTCAAATATGGCCGCTATCGAGATAAAACTATCCTTCAGTTCCGCCCGTAAAAACGTCACACCGAGCACATTCGCACGTTCAATGTAAACTCCGTCGAAGTGTTATCTACTCTCTAATTCCTTTTTTGACATGAAGATAAGTATTCTGACAAAAAAATTGTTGTATTTTTAAGCTTTTTACCTTAATATGCTGACTTATAAAATTTTTCACAAGAGAATTCTTAATTCTTTTTTTATAAACTAATAAACACCTGATATGAGCCAATCACTGGAAGCAAAAGTTGAGTTTGAGGACGTATTGAGCTGGATAAAAAGGATTGGAAGTGATGCGTCATCAACCGTTCCATTGTTGCAGGCGGTACAATCGAAATATGGTTATCTGCCTAGAACAGCAATGGATATGATAATCCAGAATACCGATATAACAGGCAGTCAGGTTTACGGTGTGGCGACCTTCTATTCTCAATTCAGACTAAAACCGGTCGGACGTCATATGATTCGAGTATGTCACGGAACCGCCTGTCATGTTACAGGAGCTGACAGACTCGATACTTCTCTGCGCCACATTCTCAATATTACCGATGAAGAACAGGATACCGCTGAAAACGGAAGTTACACAATTGAGCAGGTTGCCTGCATCGGATGCTGCAGTCAGGCTCCGGTACTGGTCATAGCAGACGAAGTTTCCGGAAACCTTACCGGTGCTAACGCACAGAGAGCATTAAAAAAACACGCCAAAAAGAACGAAGAAATAGTGGCGAATATATAAGCTTATTTAAAGAGTTAAACTATGGACGTAAGTAACCTAAACGTAATTGTTGGAGAAGGGACCTGTGGAATTGCAGCAGGCTCAAAGGAAGTAATCGAAACCTTCCAGAAGCACGCTCCAGAAATGAATATCAGAACCGTCGGTTGTGTTGGCATGTGTCATCAGGAAGTAATCGCCGAAGTAAACGATGGTAACGGCAACAGACACATATACGGTAACGTCACAAAGAAGACCGTTCCGCAAATCATAAATTTCCACAAAGGAGAGGGAGATCTTCCAGAAAAACAGCTGATATTCTCGCCTGATGACCAGGATCTGGACAAATGGAGATATCTGGCGCATCAGACCAGGATTGCCCTTCGAAATGTCGGATATCTTGACCCAACCTCAATTTCAGAATACGAGGCAAGAGACGGATACAAGGCAATTAAGAAAATTCTGGCGGGGATGACTCCTGAACAGGTTATCGAAGAGGTCAAGATTTCAAGTATAAGAGGAAGAGGCGGCGCCGGATTCCCAACACATGTTAAATGGAATTTTGCAAAACAATCTCCTGGAGACATCAAATATCTGATCTGTAACGGTGACGAAGGCGACCCTGGTGCATTTATGGACCGTTCACTCCTTGAAGGCGACCCACACAATGTAATTGAAGGCATGCTGATCGCCGCTTATTCATTCGGTGCATCCAAAGGTTACGCATATATACGTGCAGAGTATCCACTCGCTGTTGAAAATTTTGGTAAAGCGATAAAGGATGCACATGAACTTGGAGTTCTGGGAGACAACATTCAAGGATCCAATTTCTCATTTGATATAAAGATCAAGGAAGGAGCAGGTGCTTTTGTCTGTGGAGAAGAGACGGCTCTTATCGCTTCAATCGAAGGAGACAGGGGAATGCCAAGGTTCAAACCCCCCTTCCCTGCCATTAAAGGGCTGTTCGGCAAACCAACTATCATCAACAATGTAGAAACCCTGGCTAACCTGCCATGGATAATTAATAATGGAGGCAAGGCTTACGCCTCTCACGGAACAGAAGATTCAAAAGGAACAAAAGTATTCGCGTTAGCAGGAGCTATTAAAAAAGGCGGACTGGTTGAAGTCCCGATGGGAACAAAGATCCGCTATGTTCTGGAAGATATAGGCGGAGGATCTTCATCGGACCTGCCTTTGAAGGCGGTACAGCTAGGTGGACCATCGGGAGGATGCGTCCCTGAAAACCTGTTTGATACTACTATAGAATACGCTGCAATAAACGCTACAGGAGCTATTATGGGTTCCGGCGGTATGATAGTGATGGACGGAACAACCTGTATGGTTGACCTTGCCAAGTATTTCCTCGGATTCACTCAGAATGAATCATGTGGAAAGTGTACCTTCTGTAGAATCGGCACGCTGAGGATGAGGGAGCTTTTAACCAAGATTTGTGACGGTAAAGGTGAAATGGAAGATCTAACTGCTCTTGAAGAATTAACCGAGCAGATCAAAAAGTCCAGTCTGTGCGGACTAGGACAGACTGCACCAAACCCTGTTGCAACAACTCTGAAATATTTCCGCAACGAATACGAAGCGCATATTAAGGACAAAAAATGTCCTGCCGCAGTATGCAAAAGCCTGATAACTCACACTATTACCGCTGCTGATTGCTCCGGCTGCTCCTTATGCGAAATGCAATGTCCGGTTGATGCGATAACAGGACAGAAAAAAATAAAGGGCTCTTATGTCATTGATCAGGCAAAATGTATCAACTGCGGAATGTGTTTTGAGGTATGTAACTCTAAAGCTATTATAGTCCAATAAAATTTTAATTATAATAATATAAGCTTCAGGTATTGATAATGAGTGAGAATGTAACAATAACATTAAATGGTAAAGAGATAGAAGTCCCGGCTGACGTGACAATCAGAGTCGCAGCAAAAAGCCAGGGCATTGATATCCCGACTTTCTGTTTTGATGACAGGCTAAAGGCATATACAAGTTGTTTTCTATGTGTTGTAGAGGTGGAGAAGGCAAGAAACATGATACCTGCCTGTAGCACCACTGTCACTCCTGGTATGGTTATAAGGACTGATACTGAAGCCATTAAGACTACTCGTAAGATGGCTCTCGACCTGCTCCTTTCTGATCATAGTGGAGACTGCGTCGCACCATGCGAGGACACATGCCCTTCAAATGTTGATGTACAGGGATACATCGCTCATATATCAAACGGAAATTTTCCTGCAGCCGTTAAACTAATCAAAGAAGTAAACCCACTGCCTGTCATATGTGGCAGGATATGTCCTCATCCGTGCGAAGCTCAATGCAGAAGAGGTCTTGTTGACGAACCGGTAGCCATTAACCCAATGAAAAGATTCTCTTCCGAATACGAATTGGAGCATGGTCCGTTTCTGCCTGATACAAAACCTGATACCGGTAAAAGCGTAGCTATCGTTGGCGGTGGACCTGCCGGACTGTCAGCTGCTTATTTCCTGAGACAGCAGGGGCATGCTGTAGATATCTATGAAGCACTGCCTGAACTGGGAGGTATGACACGGTACGGTATTCCAAGATTCAGACTGCCCTGGGACAAAATGGATAAAGAGATTAGTGCGATTATTGACCTTGGTGTAAAAGTTCATCATAACAAGAGACTGGGTGAAGATTTTACCATTGACGACCTCAAAAGGAATGGTGCCGATGCCGTACTGTTAGCCATCGGCGCACACAAAGCCAAGAAGATGATGGTGAAAAACGAAGATATTCCGGGAGTAATCGGTGGAATAGATTTTCTGCGTAAGATGGTGCTGGGTGAAGAGGTAAAAGTAGGTAAGAAGGTTGCTGTGATCGGCGGTGGAGATACTGCGATGGATTGTTGCCGTGTTGCAAAACGAGCCGGAGCTGAAGATGTCACCCTGCTTTACAGAAGATCACAGGAAGAGATCCCTGCCCTGCAGCATGAACAGGACGAAACTATTGAAGAAGGTGTTGATTTCAGGTTGCTGACCGCTCCGGTTGAAGTATTGGAAGAAAACGGGAAAGCAAAAGGCCTGAAGGTAGTCACTATGGAACTTGGTGACCCTGATGAATCAGGCAGACGAAGACCTAAACCGATTGAAGGCAGCGAGGAGGATCTTGAATTTGATCTGATCATCGCCGCTATTGGACAGGATCCTGATGTTTCCTGTATCGAAGGTGAAAAGGAGGTACCGGAATGTACCAGGTGGAGCACCTTTACATATGACGAAAAAACAATGGTCACCACTGTTGAAGGCGTGTTTACAGCCGGAGACTGTGCTTTCGGTCCGGACACGGTAATTCGTGCCGTATCCGAAGGAAAACAGGCGGCCAAAGCCATCAATCTATTCTTCGCAGGGACCAAAGTTGAGCTCAAGAAAGAGTATCAGATAACAGCAGGCAGGTTAAAAGACCTCGATATGTCTGACTACTCTCCAAGGTATGCCCATAAGAAGAGAGCGCTGGAGACTACACATCCGGCAGATGTCCGCATGGCATCTGGTGGATATGATGCCATAAACGTAGGACTTGACGAAGTACAGGCTATGGCAGAAGCTTCGCGTTGCATAGAGTGTGGCTGCACAGCGAAGTTTGATTGTGATCTCAGAAACTACTCTACCGAATATGGAATAGGAGATGTAAAATATACGGGTGACAGAAGAAAATATGACGTCGATACCAGGCATCCATTAGTCAGTATCGAAGCGGACAAATGTATTACCTGTGCCAGTTGCGTTAGAATCTGTAGAGAAGCCAGAGAAATTTCTGCCCTCTCTTTTGTTAATAGAGGATTTGTTACCAAAGTTGCACCAAATTTCGAAGATCCACTGCAGAACACTGACTGTGATGCCTGTGGAATGTGTATTGATGTATGCCCTACCGGAGCTACAGCCGAAAATACAGGCAAGGAGTATGGCCCATGGGTAACAGATATGAAAATCAGCACCTGTCCATCGTGTCCGAGAGGATGCGCCATAAAGGTCCATACAAAAGAAGGCCTGATAACCAAGATACAAAGTGTTGACAACGACCCTGTCAACGGTGCTATGATCTGCAGAGAAGGCAGGTTCTCAAATCACCTTCAGAACAAAGCCATTGTACTTTCTGAAAATGAACTGTCAGAGCAGTTGAGTAGCGCTAAAGGCATTCTAGACACTGCCGGTAAAGTAGCAGTCATAGTTTCACCAAAATTAACTGTCGAAACTCTCTTTACCGCAAAAGCTCTCTGTGACGAAAAGAATGGTACTCTCTACTATATTGCCGGAGAAAAATCAGAACCAAATAAATTTCCATATGCCAAATTAAAGAACAGTGCGAATGTCTCGCTTTTGAGCAAAATGGGCGCAAAGGCCTGGGATAATTCCGGTGCTGATTGTTTACTACTGGTGGGTGCACATCTGGAAAATAAATCTAAGGACTCTACCAACGTAATTACCATAAGCAACTTCAAAAACGGAGTTGAGCCTGATGCGCAATTACCATTGGCAGATCCGTTGAAAAGTGAAGGAGCTGTAATTACCGACACCGGTTCTCTGGCCTTCTTAAACACTGATCTGCCGGTAGGAGAGAATCTAACTCCTCATGCCATTCTATCCAATATTGGTGGCCTGAACGGCTTCGACGACATTGCTTCAATCAGAAAGCAACTGGCAGAGTCGGTATCTGAACTTAGCGGACTGCTGGACAGTGATAACAACAGGCTTGTCAATACAGATCTTGCACCTGAGATGGTTAATGTTGCACCAGACTGTCGTGAAGTCGCTTTTGCAAAATACTGTGAAGGCCTGGGACTGTAATTCCAGTCTATTTAACCCGCAACCTGTAACTCGCAACCCGTAACCCGGTTTTCCTATCTTTTCCAATGTCCTGGTTTCCAATTCCCTGCCGGCCCGTAATGACCCGGGATCCATACAGCACTGATATGTGGTTTTAGCGGTTTTTTCTTTGGATGATGACGATGTGGATGTGCACAACCAATCAACAGCGCTACTACTAAAGCAATACATAATCCCATAAAAGAATTTCTCATAACTAATCCTCCTCAATAAAGGTTATAATCTCTTTGCAACATATAACATTATTAATCAGTAATGTTTTGCTATCTGGTGCAGAAAATTATTTAATTCTCTCCGTTTTATAGAAAAACTGATCAGATTCAAACCTGGCTAAATATTTTGTACACTGTTTATGAATAGAGAAATTCTAAAACTTGCTATCCCAAACATTATCAGCAATCTTTCTGTCCCCCTTCTGAGCCTGGTTGATGTGGCCTTAATGGGTCATCTCGATTCTGCCGAATATATCCTTACTATCGGTTTTGGAGTAATGATATTTAATTTTGTATACTGGGGCTTTGGATTTTTACGGATGGGTACAACCGGGTTTACCGCACAGGAATTCGGTAGAAAGGACAACAGAGAGTGTTTGCTGATACTGGGCAGAGCACTTTTAATTGCAGTGACAGGTGCCGTGCTGTTGATAGCCTTCAAACCCCTCCTTCTAAAACTTAGTCTACACTTAATCGGAACGACTCCGGAAGTCAACACATACGTGGCGGATTATTTCAATATCAGGATACTGGCAGCACCGGCGACAATAGCCCTGTTTGCGTTTACCGGTTGGTTTTTCGGCATGCAGAACGCCAAAATCCCGATGATCATTACAATAGCTGTTAACCTGATCAACATAGGTTTCAGCTACTGGTTTGTAAGGGTCGCCGGAATGAAGTCTGACGGCGTGGCACTAGGTACGTTGATAGCACAATACTGCGGGCTAATAATGGCATTGGTGTTCTTTTACAAAAACTACAGGCACATGCTCCCTTTCTGGGACAGATTGGGTTTGCTTCATATTGGCAAGATGAAGGAGTTTCTCATAGCAAATTCGGACATCTTCATAAGAACTCTCTGTCTTATGTTTGCTTTCTCATTCTTCAGGGTTCAGTCCGGCAAGGAGGGAGTAATACTAGGTTCCGCAAATTTTCTTCTCCTGGAATTTATTATGATAAGTGCATACGGAATTGACGGATTCTCGTTTGCTGCTGAATCGGTTGTTGGAAAATATTTTGGTGCCGGAGATGCATGGAATTTTAGAAAAGCTATAAAAGTATCTTTCCAGTGGGGTTTCGGCATAAGTATTATGCTGGTGTTACTTTTTTATTTCTTTGGCAGGGAGATACTTCAGATATTAACAGATAATCAGGAAGTAATTAATGCGTCAATACCTTTTATGGGATGGTTGATTATTGCACCTATCATTCATGCCGTACCATTTATCTGGGATGGAATTTATATTGGCATTACAGCGTCAAAAGCTATGAGAAACACCATGCTTCTAGCCACATTCCTTTTTTATCTGCCAACATACTACCTTCTCCACGGCACAATGGGAAACCA
>CAYTGO010000024.1:0-33819 GCA_964437425.1 uncultured Candidatus Scalindua sp. | reverse complement strand
CATTCCTTTTTTATCTGCCAACATACTACCTTCTCCACGGCACAATGGGAAACCATGCCTTATGGCTGGCTTTAACCATTCTTATGCTCGCCAGGGGCATATCTCAGACCGTCCTGGCAAAATATGTTGTATATGATAAGTTAAAGCAGAAAAGTTAAAAGTGAACTAAAGTTTAAAGTGCCTAAAGTTGTGGAAACCACGCTAAGCGTGGTAATCAACTTATTTAACTTTGGATTTCATTGTGATTTTGATTTTTGGCATTTAGATTTGATCAGTCATTAACTTTAGGCACTTATAACTTAATTGCATCCTATACTAGACCAAACCCATCTCTTTGACAGTATCCCTCTCTGTCTGAAGCTCCTTCAACGTAGATGAGAACTTTTCCTTACCAAAATCTCCGTGCGCAATTCCGTCAACAACTTTAACTTCACCATTTTTCACGTGGCAGGGAAAAGAGAAGATCAGGTCTTTATCTACTCCATACTCACCATTTGAAGCCAGGCACATAGAGAATGTCTCTCCTTCAGCCGTGTCATGAATCAGCCTGTTAACACCTGATACACACGCATTGGCCGCTGATGCTGCTGATGACAATCCCCTGGCCTTTATAATAGCAGCCCCACGCTGCTGTACCGTCTTGATAAAATCTCCCCTCAACCAGGCCTCATCTGTAATAACTTCACTGGCAGGTTTACCGCCGATCTTTGCATTATAAAAGTCCGGATATTGAGTCGCAGAATGGTTCCCCCATATGGTAAGGTTCTTCACTTCAGTTGTATCTACCCCGGCCTTTTGTGCCAGTTGGGTAATCGCCCTCTTCTCATCGAGAGCCGTCATGGCAAAAAACCTATCATTTGGGATATCTTTGGCGGCATTCATAGCAATAAGGCAGTTAGTGTTACAGGGATTACCGACTACAAACACACGGACATCTTTCGCGGCATTGTCATTGATAGACTTTCCCTGGCCGGTAAAGATCCCGCCATTAATCTTCAGCAGATCAGACCTTTCCATTCCAGCTTTTCTCGGTACCGAACCGACTAAGATGGCCCAGTTAACATCATTAAAAGCCACATCCATATCACTGGTACATGTGATCTTTTTGAGTAAAGGGAAGGCACAATCATCCAGTTCCATTGCTACGCCCTGAAGTGCAGGCAGCGCAGGCTCAAGCTCTAAAAGTTGAAGTTCAACTTCACATTCTGCTCCAAACATCTGCCCGGATGCTATCCTGAACAGTAGTGCATAACCGATCTGCCCTGCCGCGCCGGTTACTGCAACCTTTACTCTATCTTGTGACATTATATATCTCCTTGAAAGAAATGAATTTGAAATGTTGTATGTAAAAACAGACTATTAATTTTACCCTTTGAACTAAATATATAAAGATAAATCTCTTAAATGACATTGTCCATTTGATACTTATTTAGTATTATGTAAGTTAGTAATTGCCCAATAAGCAGAGAAAAACCACCCCTTAATCCCCTCCTTGCGAAGGAGGGGAAATGGGGTAGTCAAATTTTGCATCTCTTTCTCTGCTTATTGAGGACAGACCTTTTAGGCACTTCCCGCCTAACAGACTGGCGGGCAGGTAGGCATTTTACACTTTAGTCACTTATACAATACATGAATAACACGCAAAAGAGCACATCCAATAGTGGCACGTATTTCAGGCTGCTATGCTATCTGATCCCCTACTGGCGCAGGACTGTGATAATCTTGGTCCTTTCTGCAATCAGCGCATGTATTGCGGTCCTTCCAATACAGATTCTTGGAATTGTTGTAGACGAAATCCAGATAGCAGACCGAATAATACACCCCACAGAAACCAATCAGCAAGTCAGCCTGCAAACCGGTGATGATAGCAGTGACAGACTGGCAGATGAAAATGCAAGCCCTATCCCCATGTCAAAACCACTGTTAACAGCTTCTGACTATGTTCATGACCGCTGGTTTGAGGATAATAATTCGACAATTTTTATGCTTATATTTCTCGGTGCCAGTTTTCTGGTAATGCATTCCTTCGGTAGCGGGATTACCATGGCCCATGGCTATATTACGACTGAGCTGGGTCAAAGGCTTGTGTATGATCTGCGGAATCAGCTCTACAGCCACATCCAGCGATTTCCATTAAACTATTTCGAAAACAATAAAACCGGCGACATTATGAGCCGCCTTATGAACGATGTAAATTCACTGGAACAGGCGATTGCCGGCCCGGTCATTACATTTATAACGGACATGTTTAAATTCGCATGGATAATTTATTTCTGTATGAAACTCGATTGGCAGCTTACATCAATCGTGCTGTTTGTCTGTCCATTTATCTCTCTCTGTACCTATAATTTTGGGAAAAGGATACGTAAAATCTTCCGTTCCCTCAGACAGAAAACCGGTGACCTTAACGCATTGATCCAGGACAACATTTCCGGTATCCGCGTCATTGCCAGTTTTGCAAAAGAGCCTGAGGAGTTAGAACGGTTCAAAGAGAAAAATTATGAGAACTACTTTTTACATGTCCGCATATTAAGACTGGTTCATACATTGCGGCCTGCAGTAGACCTGATTACCGAAGTGGGAGCTGTAGTAGTGATCTGCTTTGGTGGTTATAAGGTTCTGCAGGGTCAGCTCTCCGCCGGTACTTTCGTCATATTTTTCCCTTACCTGCAGAGGATGTATGGCCCCATTACAGGAGTAACACGGTTTTATAATCAGATACAACGTGCTATTGCATCCACCGAACGTGTCTTCGAAGTGCTGGATACACCTGCTGAATTAAAGGACGCACCCAATGCTGTCGATTTACCTAAGGTACAAGGTACAGTGGAATTCAAGAATGTTCACTTTATGTATAACGAGGATCCGGAAGTTCTGAGTGATATTAATATAAAAGCACTGCCGGGGCAGATGATCGCCTTTGTGGGGCCCAGTGGAAGCGGTAAGACGACTCTTACGAACCTGATACCCAGATTTTACGATCCGAGTAAGGGAGATATTATTATTGACGATCACAACATAAAGGATGTCAAACTTCAGTCCCTAAGAAAGCAGACGGCCATGGTGCTCCAGGAAACTTTTCTTTTTAACGATACTGTGAAAGTCAACATCGCCTACGCCCGCTCTGACGCATCTGATGAAGAGATAGAGGCGGCAGCAAAGGCAGCGAATGCCCACGAATTTATTGTTGAACTGTCAAAAGGGTACGACTCCCTGATAGGCGAACGTGGAGTAAAACTCTCCGGTGGACAGAAACAGCGGATCGCCATTGCGCGTGCCATCCTTGCAAATCCACGAATACTGATCCTGGACGAAGCTACCTCTTCCGTGGACACAGAGACCGAACAGCTTATTCAGAATGCCATCTACCGTCTGGTTAAAGACCGTACCACGTTCGTAATAGCTCACAGGCTATCAACGATCCTGCACGCTGACCTGATCGTTGTTTTAGATAAAGGGAAGATCGTTGAGACCGGACATCACCAGGAACTTCTGACTAAAGGTGGATTGTACAAAAAACTATTTGAGATGCAGTTTAACGCAGATGAGATGCGAAGCCCGAAGCCGGATGAATTAGAACCGGACGAAGCGGAACCCGTGGTAACAGAGGAAGAGCAGTTTACAGAACTTGACGAACCCACACAAGAGAAGAAATGGCCGTGACAGTAAAGCAAAAGTAAAGCGAATGTAGAATATCGAACAAGGAATCTCGAATGACGATTTAAATGATTAATCCTTAAATTCCCAAATTATATATAAACAATATGAAGAATAAAATAATATATAGTATTTCAGTTTTCCTGCTGGTAATCACCGCATTAGGCTGTGGGCAGGGTGAACAGACACCAGTGGAAGTATCTAATAACTCTGTCGTAGAGAGCATTGACAGGGTTGCGGCAGCAGAGTTCAAGAAGTTAGTTGAAAAGCACCAGGATGATATTATTAAAATTCTGGAGGAAAACAGTATCCTGCCGGCCAACATGTCAAACCCGTACAAACATATAAACTGGCACCTGTATAAATCTGCAGATCTGTATATTGAGAATGGAATGGGTACTGCGAAGATAATACTATCCGGGTGGGAAAGATCAAAGGAAAACAGTTACCAAAATCCATTTGTCCTCTGGTTTGAGAGGAAAAACAGGAGATGGTATCTGATAGTCAAAGACGGGCGTTTAACAACAGCAGTCTCAAGCAGTGATGAAGCGAATAGCTTGTCTCCAGGAATCCACGAAGCATTCACAACACTGTTCCCACATATGGAATATGAAGAGTGGCGGCAGTGGAAAGACCCTGTTCTCAAAAAACTCGCCCTGATAAGATTAAAAACAACCTTACCACAAAACAGGTGACTTTACGATTGAAGATTTAATATTGTAGATTGGCTATTGTAAAGCAGAAAAGCAAAAAACAAAAAATAAGAGCCTTTCCCCTTTGTGTTCTTTGTGGCTTCGTGTGAGAATTCATAATTATTAATTGGAGTTGTAGCTGTGGGTAGAAAGAAACTATGGAGATTAGAAGAACTTGAGGGATTTGACAATCTCATACAATTTACAGATCAACCGGAGCAGGAAGACTTTCGACTTCGCGGAACCTGGGCAAAGGATCATTTCAAGAATGACAATCCGATAACCCTTGAGCTGGCGTGCGGCAAGGGTGATTATACTGTTGCACTTGCAGAGAAACACCCTGATAGAAATTTTATCGGCATTGATATGAAAGGCCCACGCCTGTGGTCAGGATGTGTTGCCGCTCAGGAGCGTGGCCTCACTAACGTGGCTTTCCTCCGTATAGAGATACTGAACCTCGCTCACTATTTTGCAGAAGGAGAGATCGGAGAAATATGGATAACCTTCCCTGACCCTTTCCTGAAGAATGGCAGCTCTAATAAAAGGCTGACTGCTACCCGTTATCTGGAAGCCTATAAACAGGTGACAAGGGCGGGAGCGACAATACACCTGAAGACTGACTCAACCCCCCTATTCGAATTCAGTCTCAGATCGTTAAGGGACAACAGATGTGCAGTTGAAGAGAAGATCGATGACGTCCATGATAATGATGAACGACATGAAGATCTCTACATCAAAACTAATTATGAGAGAAAGCATCTTGCCGATAATCGAATAATCAAATACATACGATTCTCACTTGCAGAGTAATTTAGACAGGATTACAAGTGTGGTTAAAGCAAAAGTTTGAAGTGCCTAAAGTGAACTAAAGTGCCTAAAATTAAAAGCTAAAATTCTCTGTTTTTCTCCTGAGTTTCCCGACTGAGTCGGATCTAGAGCTATCTAACAGGGTCACCCCAGGAGACCTGTTTTCCTTAGCGGATAAAATCCTTTGCCTTTCATTTACTCATTTAATCTTTAAGCATTGATTTGGCATTTGAGCTTTGACATTTGGATTTGATCAGTCATTAACTTTAAACTTTAGCTCACTTATTTATACTTTGTGTTCTTCGTGTCTTCGTGTGATGAATTCTCTGTTTTCTATCTAAGGAAAAGTCAATCCTCTCTCTTTGGCCATGGATTTTACCCATAAGTCAAACATTTCATTCATGTGGGAAGTGGCTGATTCGGAATTTCCTGTTTCAAGCTCCTCCAGTAACGAAACAACTGCCTGAAATGTACATAAGTTCTCTTTCTTAGGTTGCTTCCTCAGGTAATATTTTGAAGGTGGTACAGTCCTTAATCCGATTTTCTTTATTTCCATAGACCCAATCTTGTAGAGCCATCTCCTTGCACTGCTCCAATTAGTATCAAGAACAATAATATTCAGTGGTTTTCCCTTCTCTTTGACAATCTCCTGCCCATCACTGAAAGGTGTTACCGGAAAAAAGATAACCGGCGTGTATTCACTCCTGGCTATTTCATATTCAATTTTATCCTCCCACCCCTTTTCCCCTATATAAATAAGGGAGTTATTTTCCAGCATTAATCTAAGCAGCCTTCCGGTGTTAGAGTGGATATGCTCTTCTCGTTTATTTGTCAGCAAGGTCAATCTATGCTCTGTCCGGAAAGGGGTAATATCACTACAAATACACTCTGGAACTACTAACCGGCACTGCAAACATCTTTCCTGTTTTGATTTACTCATGATTTTAACATAAATAAAAATAATAATCACACAAAGTCACAAAGGCCACTAAGAAAAAATATTTAAAAAAATGAAGCAAAAAATCTTTTTCGTATTTGTTATTAGTCTTCTAAAATCCTTTATTCATTAATTCTTGAAATCCGTGTTTTATCAGTGTAAATCCGTGGCTAAATGTCTTTTCACTTTAATATTCAACCTTCCTTGTTCGATATTCGATATTCTCCTTTTCTTTTGCTTTACATTTACCATTCTTTTGGATTTTTGATTTTGGATTTCATTGGGGTTTTGGGCTTTGGCATTTGGATTTGATCAGTCATTAACTTTAGTCACTTTAGTTCACTTTAAACTTTAGCTCACTTATTTATACTTTGTGTTCGTTGTGGCTTCGTGTGAGAATATTTATTATAATCCCATGCATGGTATTGCTCAATGGAGAATTTACTAAATGGCTGCAATAAAAAGACGAGGCAAAAAACGTACTGTATTCGGAACATTCGTAAAATTGATTATTTTACCTTTGATAGTGGTCGATACCTACGCTTACTGGAAGGTCCATCACACTTCACAATCCCTGCTTGCCGGGCTACTGTCATTATCAGATCCGCTATCACAAGTTGCGATTATCCTTACTATCAACATCGCAGTCATCATCATCCTGCTTATCTATATTGCAAGCACAAAACGGTAGTTTTAGATTGACGATTTGAGATTTACGAATTACGAATGACAGGCACTAATGACAATTGACTAATGACAAACATTACGGACAACATAATAACAGATGATAGATTGATTAATCAGCGTACTATCTGGGCAGCGAACCGTTTCTGGATGGAAACTGAGAATATGAAAAGTAAAAGATACGGTGGAAAGAGCCATCATCACTGGTATCTGTTAATGTTCTTTCTAAGGGTATTCAGGGTTCTCCTTAAGCTGGTTGGCAAATATAAGGGAGGATGCAATAATGCGGAAAATATCGTATTACGTGAACTCGATTTGAGATTTCCTGATCTTCCCTCGAAGTTTGAATCCTTTACAATCCTGCATCTTTCCGATTTTCATTTTGGCTGCATACCGGAACTAGAGGACATTATACTAAAACAGCTTAACAACCGCGAAGTAGATATCTGTGTCATCACTGGAGATTACCTGGAAGGAATTCATGTCCCGATAAACAGCGCTATCGAGAGTTTAAGAAAGATAACAGAAGGTATCAAAACACGTCATGGATTCATTGGAATACTTGGTAATCACGACACATGCCATATGGTAGCACCAATGGAAGGTCTGGGAATCAGGATGCTAATTAACGAAGATTACAGGCTGAGCAAGGGCAGTGATAGTATACAGTTTATAGGAACAGATGATGTCCACTACTATTATACTGACCAGGCCATGCACGCTCTGGAGAAATCAGGACATGATTTCTCTATTGCACTCGTACACTCACCTGAAATATATGATCTTGCTGAGAAGATGGGAATCAATCTCTATCTATGCGGACACACCCATGGTGGACAGGTTTGTTTACCGGAAGGTACTCCTATAATCAAACATCTGAATCGTGGGAAAGAATTCTATAGAGGTTACTGGCAATACCGTAATATGCAGGGAGTCACAAATTGCGGTGTCGGAACATCCGGCATCCCTGTCAGATTCAACACGCAGGGAGAACTGTTGATATTGAAACTACAACGGGATTAAAGGAAAGTTTAAAGTGAACTAAAGTTTGAAGTGACTAAAGTTGTGGTGGTCTGTTAGGCGGGAAGTGTAAAATGCCTAAAGTGAACTAAAGTGCCTAAAATTAAAAGCTAAAATTATCTGTTTTCTTTCCTTTGCGCTCTTCGCGCCTCTGCGTTAAGATTCTTTTATCTGTAGCAATAAAAAAACCCCCGATACCTTTTAATGGATATCGAGGGTTTGTACGTTATCGTTATAATAATAATATTTTACAACTATTCTATATTAATTGATCAATACAACTTTCTTTCGATAAATTATACGGCAAAAAATATACTAGTATGCTTAATAATATTTTTATATTTTGACAACATTTGCTGCTTTAAGGCCTTTTTCGCCCTGTTCTGTTTCGAACTCTACCTGGTCTCCGTCTGAAAGGCTTTTGAAGCCGTCAGCCTGGATTGCGGTATGGTGAACAAATACATCTTCTCCGTTTTCCGGTGTAATAAAACCGAAGCCCTTTGAGTCGTTAAACCACTTAACTGTTCCTTTTTCCATAATAAAAATCACCCCCTTTATAAAGTAAATAAGCTATAAAAATAAAAAAAGCCACAAGATTGGAAACCTTGTAGCCTTCATATACGCATATACAAATTAAACAACAATACAACCAACTAGGTAGATGCTATCACACATAATCATTAATGCAAGTAAAAATAATATCTTTATTTACAATTATTTATTTCTTACCTTTGCGCTCTTTGCGACTTCGCGGTGAGTGTCTTTTTTCAATCTTCCCTGCCCGCCAGTTTATTAGGAGAGAATCTACAATATTCAATCCTTTAAACTTTAGCTCACCTTAGTCACTTATTCATCTCTTAAGGCCAGAATGGGGATCTTGATTTGCTTACTTGACAATTACTTGACAGTAATGAAGTTTATATTGGACACCTGAATGATAAAAAAATGGTCTCAATTATTTGATAATATTTTTTTAATCAATAAGTTTTCTGATAGATTTCATGCTCTGGTTAATTGCGTCCCGCTGAGCAATTGCAATTAGAATCCATTCATTCAACACGTTTGTATACCTGTTTAAAAATTCCTTAACAAAGCCAGAGTCTCTTATAAGTCCAGGTTCTTGGTCTGAATCTGAAAAGTAATCAATTAATTCAATAAGTTTTTTTATCGCTCCTAAGCCGGGAATAATAAAACCTGCTGCTTCAAAGCCAAGAGCTTTTAGATTATCAAATAGTATTTTTTTATCTAACTTATTTCCTTCAGTCTCTAAAATGCTGGTATACAATATACCTCTATATATCATTCCAAGTTGCACAAATTTTGTACAAGTTGTTAAATGCATTATTGTTGATTCATAGAAATTTGCAATAAGATCAACATATGTAGCAACACTAATTTTGTCAACTTCTCTAATATCTGGCTTTTTCTTTAAAATTGCATCTTCAACTGTCAACTCCTTGAAAGCTGTATTCTGAAAAGTCTCGATTAAAATATCATTTGCCATTTCAAAATTAATATTAAGAATCTTGTCAATTTCCTCATAATTTAAATTAGGATGACTTTTATCCTTTAACATATTTCTAGCATCTTCTGGACTCGGTATTTTGAATTTCCTGATTAAGTCTATCTCATTTTTTGGAAGAAGACTCCTAAATTTGTCATAGCCATTTTTAATTTCCTTCGCAATCTTATGTGATTTTTCAGACAGATCAATACTTAGGTCAAATTCTTTCTGAAGACTTGCTTTTTCAGCCTTTGGTTTCCATTTATTGAGTCTTCTTAATCTCTTTTCGTAAATTGAATAGTATTCCTCCTCGAATTTGATAATTTCATGTAGTGGAGCGCCGAGTAATTCTTTCATAATAATATATTCTTTCATAGTAATATATTCTTTTTGTTATCTAACAGTTAAATGGACTACGGCTATGCTTTCAGAAACATACAGACACCGTATATTTCTGGTAGCATGACAAAATTACAAATTCTTGTTAATCTAAGAAAACCTATTGGTTATTTCTCCAAAGCATACAACATAACGTGCCCTTATCGGACGGTGACAACTTCTTTTTAACAAGCTTACAATAGGCTATATAACATAACCAAGCTTAATAATTCAAAAGAATATTTGTACGAACTATAATGTCATTTATATTATTAGTGATGTTCAGGGGAGAAAACTTGAACCAGAAAAATTAGAGAAGGAGAATAACAACATGTATAGAATTATTGGTATTATTGGCGGTAACTATATTGTTCAGGCACCTAAAGGATTGAAAAAGTGAAGGTCGCTAAATAAAATAAAAAAAATGTACAAGATGAAATAAAAATAGACGAGTTGGTGGCTAAAATATCCTATTGATTCTATTAAGTTGAAGTAAAAGGAGACAGGCAAATAAAAACAAGACTAGCAACTCGGCTACAACGATTTGTTAGCTATCATTCCAGCACTGTTAGCGCAAAGGCTTCCGTCCCCAAACAGCAATCGCCATTGTTGAATACCAAGTATGCTTGCCATCTGTAGCTGAATCTAATGCAACATTGATTTCCTCATTTGTTAGTATACCATTATCTATGATTCTTTTACGATTGTACTCTAATCCAAGTCGAAATAGAGTTGCACCTGCTGAATCTGATGTGTTCAGTGCCATTCGTCCTTCCCCATCAATATCATTAAGTCCCAAGTCTTGCAAGATACAATTAATTCTACGACCTAAACTAGGGTCATTGCCACCGAGAGTCATGAGTTGATTCATAGCCTTGTAAGCTCGGTGAATTGGTTCAGAATGAGGAGTAGAAATACCACCTGTCACACATTCAAGCTCCTCTAATAATATTGACCCACCAGGTTTAAGTGCTTTTACAAGAGAGGCTATTACATCCTGTGGTTTCACTAAATGCGTTAGCACCATCCGTGTATGAATAAAATCGTAGGTTTGTTCTTCTAATTGAAAATTTGTGATATCTGCTTGATGGATAGTCAAATTTGGAAAATCTAAGTTCGAAAGATATTTAGTGTTTATGTCAATTGCCAACACTTCACCATCCTCAATTTGTGAACATAACCATTCTGTAACGCTACCTGTACCAGCACCTATTTCTGCACATTTCCAATCTTTTTTTGGGTCCATTTGTTGGATGTGGTAAAATGTCCCCCTATCAAAAATGCTACACAGTGCATTTAATCGTTTATATTCATGATCCCAGTTAGAACTAAACATTAAAGTAGACATTAAAATTAATTATTCTT
The DNA here is from genome assembly GCA_964437425.1 of uncultured Candidatus Scalindua sp. Taxonomy (GTDB): domain Bacteria; phylum Planctomycetota; class Brocadiia; order Brocadiales; family Scalinduaceae; genus Scalindua. The sequence goes on along the minus strand of CAYTGO010000024.1, from coordinate 22,775 downwards.
CAAGAATTGTTTTATTTCACTAATAATTACATCAACATTTCCAACATATATCCAGTGATCTGCCCCCAACAACTCTACATATTTTGTATTCTTAATATGTTTTGCCAGGTATTTACTATGTTCAGGCACAATATATTTGGTATTTTTTCTGTGCAAGATCAGGGTCGGCACATTAACTAAATGCAAATTTTGTCTGACATCAAGTACTCTCGTCATTTCATCAAATGTACCTGCGACTCCAGGGCTTGCCCCGTGAAATGTGGCTTGTTGCCACCATCGAATGAAGTCATTGTTATCTATTATACTTGGGGCTAATAAAGCCAACATATCTTTGTCTTCACCATCCCAAACCTCATCTATCCAACCTTTTTGTGTATCTTGCTCAGGCAAACGATGGCCAAATGGGTAATCTGGACTATATATTAGGCGGGCATAAGCGTGAAATAGTACAAGCTTCTTAACTTGGTTAGGAAAATTCGTTGCAAGCGCAATGGCTGCTGCGCCACCTGTATCGTTACCAATTGCAGTAACATTTTTTGATCCAATTGCATTTAAAACCGAAATAGCGTCCTGCGCCCAATTATCAACAGATGGAATACAATTTGGGGGCAAAGGGTCTGAATTGCCAATTCCTCGAAAGTCAAAAATGATGACCCTACCAATATTCACCAATTGCCTAATGTAATATTCGAAATAGGCATGACTTGTCATACTTTGGATGGGAACGAATCCTCCGTGAATTAAAATTATGTCATTATCACCTTCACCCCATACCTGATATGCGATATGTATTCCATTGCTTTTCGCATATCGAGTTGGTACGGAACCAGACTTAAGCATTTTCGATTCAGGCAGCATTCCTACTTCTTTTTTAAGTTGTGACGCTTGGAAATTCAGTGCTGAAATCAATTTTGTATATCCATCCAGTAGTGAAATATTTACCCACTGCCATTGTGATAGACGTTCAGGAACACTGCAATCCTCCAGCAAAACGGGAATAATATAAATTGAGTCCTCTGGTTGTTCTTTGGCTGTATCAAGAGCAAAAACTATCTCTTTTTGAATGAAACCTCGTTTGGCAACTGCTCTTGATGATAGGCATACCAAGATAATATCAGCCCGATATACTGTTCTTCTTATCTCTGCTTCCCAATCTTGGCCAGGCAAAATATCATACTGGTCTAACCATGGAGAAAATCCCACTTCAAACAAGCGATGGTATAGGTTACGAACCTCAATCTTGTCTTCACTTGCGTGGCATAAAAAAACTTGTAGTTTCGACTCATTATGGTGGCGCATAGAAATCACCGAGTAATTTGACAACTTAATCCAAATGTAAAACTATTCAGTTTAGAGTTATTAATCAGTTTCTGTATATCATCATTATTGAAATGATACACACAAGAATCAAATTTTATTAAGAACAATTACAGTTTGAGAAATTAAAACAACATTTAAAGCAGATTATTTTATTCAAGTTGGCTCCTTTATATTTAGTATTTTAAACCGAACATCAGAGCGATAACAACTAGTTGGATATTAAAAAGGAATTTCATCGTCTGGATTAGCAGGAGTGCTTTCAACGAAGTCTACCCAAGAATCATTCCAATCATTTTCAGTATAGATTTTCAGTTGATCATTCTCATCAAAAATGTCTTTTGTAATTTTAATATAACCGTTTCGCTTATCATGCCACCATTCTTCTACACTATCTTCGTCCCAGCTCTCCGAATCAGACTGAGACCAACCCCTTGCTTTTAACCATAGCCGTAGTTCCTCACGATTAGAGAAAAAGACACGATAGCTAGTATTTGTAATTTCGGCATACCGTCTTAGTGCAGGATGGTTAGCCAATAGAATATTCTTAATTGCATCATCCTTGCTCTTTCTTTCTTCCGTCAAGAAATTGACGATGTCCTTTAATGTCTTGGCCGTAGAATTCATTTCATCTAAGATTCTCATTTCGGAGATTCGTTTTTGCTCCTGAAGAAATCGATGAAACAAGCCAGCCCATTGAACCTTCAAATATGATGTAATATCTGAGGAAGTTTCAAAAGGGGCTATTGGATTGTTCTTTGGTAAGGCATGAATTTGCTCTAAGAACTCGAAAATTCTAATATCATCAGCAAAACTGTATAATGTTTTTTTATTCCCTTTGTTTAATTGATATGTGGAATATTCTGACAATACGTTTTTTTCTATAAATATAAAAACCTGAATATTGCGCTCTAATGCGCGCTTTAATTCCTTTTGTGAGATAGAATAACCAGGCTCTTCGTGAGACTCTGAACCAAATCTGCCTCCAACAACTGCTACGACAATATCACATAGTTCAACCTCACGGTATGCAGATGATTCTAGCTTGTCCTTCTTGTCATAAGGAATATTACCCGCTTCATGCCGTACTGGTTCATATCCAAGCTCTCTGATAACTCTTTCTAGATCTTCTCTTATCTGCCGGAGATCATAAAAAGTTGAGCTTATAAATACTCTAGGTCTTGCCATCTAGATCACCTTTCTTACTAAGGAACAATTACAGTTTGAAATATTAAAATTGCATTTAAAGCAGATTATTTTAATTTATGCTGAGTTGTTTTTTTATAAAATTTAATTTATGAAAAGCATATCCATCAACTGATGGTATATCAATTTGGTAGGTCAAAAACAATTAATAATTAGTAATTATGAATGACTATTGTTGATTGAAGATTGACGAATAACTAAATACTAGCGGTATAATACTTTAGTAAATAGTAAAAGCAAGAGGAATTTATGATTGAATACTGGCTATTGAAGATTGTCGATTAAAAAGGAAAAAATGTAAAGGGCAAAAGAAAAAGAGAATATTGAATATTGAACAAGGAATGTTGAATGCTGAAGTGGAAGAATTGAAAAACAGAAAAATTTAGCCACTGATAAGAAAGAGGTATGAAGCAGGGAAAAAGAAATTTAGCGTTTGTATTGTCGCATGTTAATTAAATAAGTATGGTATCCCCTTATTTCTACTTTTTCCTTAGCGAAGGTATCCTTGCCATTCCGGCTGTGCTTATAAGCATAGAAAAAAGTGCTGCATATTTAAAGGAGCATTTTAAAATAAATACGAAAAGCAATACAAATATAACGCTAGAAATATATCCGAAAATAAACCTGTATTTAAAACTATTGTCTAGATAAAATATCATTCCAAACATTATCACTGAGTACACAATACAAATTAACACCACTACTAGTTGACTGTTCATAAACTTATGTTATTTGTTTAATTCAAGGGTTATTCCAATATTATTTATCATAAACCTGAGGACGCCATACATTTAATGCAGTCAAGTAAATCCTTCTTCTCTCTTCTGGTATATCTTTGCGCTCTTTGCGGTGAATGTCTCTTTTCATTTACAAATTATTACGTAGCGGCTGGTTACTCCAAGGATCTTTTTCTTCTGCATGGCGGAAACAACAATTGCATCAAAACGCTCGGATGACATGGGTGACGGGATGTTATGGGTACGCTTCCATCCGGACTTATTTAATATATTGATATAATCATCTGAGTAAATACCATCTTCCGGTTTCTCGTCTCTTGCAGGCTTGTTCTGAAAATCGCGCCAGTCAGCGTTGATAAAGGCGAGCGTTGTCGATTTTTTAGAACTCTTTTTCAGGAAGGTAAGGAACCTCTCAAGGAACTCCAGGTATTTCTTCCTTGTTAATCCCGATATACTCTCTTTATCATACTCCTTCTCTTTTTTGTTAAAGTATGGCGGGTCCATGATGATGAAGTCGGGTTTGTCTTTAGATGCCGCAATGGTACTCTTCCACTCTTTGCTCTTTATGTCCCAAAAGTATGGCTCTATCTCAGGCCGGGTATCCGGGCGATCTACCATATCGAAACTCCAGCATCTTCTGCCCATGGCCAGGCATGTGTCAGGTGTTACTCCACCGCCTGCCATGGGGTCAAGCACCAGATCGTTCTGGTCTGTGAAGAAGTATAGTATGTGGGCAATCAGTTGAGCGGGTATACGTCCGGGCCAGTCGTCGCCAAAACGTTTGTCGCAATCGCCCCAACTCCATAGATCCCACGTCCGCAGTCCCCAGCCAAGCTCCTTAAATCGCGCCAGATCGTCCTTACCTTCTAACGCCAGAGACCATACCAACGGCTCGGACCATCCATGCTTTTCCGCAACTTGAGAAACGGTATATCCTCGTGAAAGATCGCTATTTATGCATTTTGCCAATGCTGGCATTTTGCATAAATAGCGATTAATAGATGATTGTATAATACCCAGTCTCTTTGCAATTCTATCCTGCGAAATCCCTAACATGTTCATACAGAACATCTTAAGCTCCTGTTCGGTCTGTTTGGCTGCCCGGAGATCAGCAAGATAGGCGTCTACCGATTGCCTTGATCTTCCTATCGCTTTGCCGATCTCTGAAGAGGTTAATGCAGGGTTGTTCTGAAATGCTCGTCGGGCAGTATTCTTTGATTCATCGTCTGTCAGTTGTCTCGGCCCTATCGCCATTGTGGCCGCGTAGAGCAGAGGATCGGTTCCTTTCAGATCTTTTATGACTGCCAGCATGTCGCTCACCCCAACTTCTCTGCTGGCGTGCCACCTGTGCGCGCCGTCCAGTATGCGGTACTTACCTTTTTTATCAGGGTGGTGTTCAATCACAATAGGGTCAAAACTGAAACCATCCCTCATGTTTTCTGCAAAGAGAGATACCCTCTTCCGATCAATCCTCTCCCTGGGATAGATTGATTCGTCGAGGACGATATCAGATATAGTAATTTTCTCATTCATAAGAAAAATTTAACCACGAAGGATACGAAGAGCACGAAGTATAAATAAGTGAACTAAAGATCAAAGTGCCTAAAGTGAGCTAAAGTTAAGGTGGTCAAAGTCATTAATATTATGATTTGAAACTTGGATTTGATATATATTAAATGTTCAATCCTTATAGTCAACAGGGTAAGAACCGGTATAGAATAGGTATGGTGTGTACTTGGTTGCGAGTTGCGGGTTACAGGTTGCGTGTTTTATAAAAAGCTAAAGGAAACAAAAGTGTGCACGAACGTGCACATAGGTTAGAAGCAAGACATGAAGATTTACGATTTGGGATTTACGAATCACGAATGACAGGTACTAATGACGATTGACTAATGACTAATTATGACCCTAATGCAGCGTTTAGTGTAGGGCTTGGGCGTGTGGCTCAATGGTAGAGCACGTCACTCGTAATCCCGTCAGGATGGTTTTTCAAGTTCTTTCAAATCAGCATAATACATTATGCATCAAATACTTATAACCACATTTGGGTTGGCTCAATTTGTCTCTATTTGTACCAATTTGTACGGGTTATAGTATCAATTTAAGCACTTCATCTTCACTATGAGTATGGGGAGAGTTAGCTTGTTTTTTGAGTTATCCATATTTATAAAAAAAGAAGATATATCCTCACATAACAAGCATAATCAGATGGTAAAATTGCGAGGTTATCTCTCTCATTTTCTCATTGCTTTAAGTCTAAAACCAACCTATTATACTTTATCAGCAAGCAAATCTTATACAAAATACAAACTGTCAGATAATAGAAATTATCGTAATCTAAACAATGGAAGCATGAAGTGTAAACATATGGCCTTGCCAGGCATTATTACTATTTATCTCAAGATGTTGTGGTATGTTTGATGAGATAGAAGTTGTAATTAATATTTGCTTTACTATAAAGTTTTTCCAGGAAAGAGTTTCTAATGCAAAATAGAGATCAAAGTATGATACGCGACTTCAGGTTCTTCGTTTTAGGTAAGGTAGACTGGCGTGCTCCTCTTCTTTTGTCTGCACTTCTAGTATATCTGAGTTTCAATTATTTCCTGCTGTTTCATACGCTGGCGGAATTTTTTGCCATTATGATCGCCATTATCATGTTTGTGGTGGCGTGGGAGATGCGTCAGTTTTCTCGAAACAACTTTCTCGTTTTCCTGGGGATCGGGTACTTCTGGATTGCAGGGCTGGATTTGCTGCATGCCCTCGCTTACTCGGGAATGAATATTCTTCCAGTTATCGGGGGCAATCCTTCGATACAGCTTTGGATATCAACCCGCTACATCGAAGCATTGCTGCTTTTATTCGCTCCACTATTTCTGACGCGTCACCTTTATACAAAATTAAGCTTCATCTTTTTTGGGCTGGTCGCCGCATTTATAGCTGCCTTTGTTTTGTCAGGGAATTTCCCTGACTGTTTTATAGAGGGCAAAGGCCTCACAAAATTCAAGGTATACAGCGAGTACCTCGTTATAGGAATACTTGCCCTTGCCGTATATCATCTGTTAAGAAGGCGCGTCTACATAGAGAAGCGGATTATGTATCTGATGGTAGCCTCCATTATGCTTACTATGGGCGCAGAACTTGCTTTTACATTTTACGTAAGCGTGTACGGCCTGTCGAATATGGTGGGACACATTTTTAAGCTGTTCTCATTCTGGCTTATTTTTACGGCGGTGATTCGTACCACATTGCAGGAACCTTTTGTTGCAATGGCCAGAAGCTCAAGCAGTTACGATGCCATTCCGGATATTACTATCATTGTGGACGCTAATCATATAATACGATCTGTAAACAAGCCGGCCAGCCAGTTTGCCTCTATCGCGAAAGTTGATCTTGTAGGAAAGCATTGCCACGATGTTTTCCACCCGACACATTTAACTGTTGGCCAGTGCCAAATCTGCCACAATATAAAAAACAATATCTCGTTATTGGCAGTGGATATTGAATACCCGGCAATTCAAAAATGGTTTGAATTTTCCCTCTCCCCAATCATAACACCAGGTACAACAAAAGGCATGGTGCAGGTGATGAGAGACGTTAGCGAGCGTAGAAAATCGGAAGAGCAGGTACGCAAGTTATCTCATGCCGTCAAATACAGTCCAGCTACAGTCGTAATTACGAATACTGAAGGCAATATAGAATATGCCAATCCAAAGTTTACACAACTTACAGGTTATACTAATGAAGAAGCCATTGGTAAAAATCCACGTATCTTAAAATCTGGTGAAACACCCCCTGAGATATACAAAGAATTATGGGAAACTATTACATCTGGAAATGAATGGAAGGGGGAATTCTGTAATAAGAAGAAGAATGGCAAACTCTATTGGGAATCTGCATCTATTTCACCTGTTAAAAATGCTGAAGGTGTTATAACGAATTTCATTGCTGTTAAGGATGATATTACCGAACGCAAGTATTCGGAAAGACGACTTAGTGCTCAGCACGCCGTAACACAAGTATTGGTAGAATCTACCACCATTAAAGAGGCATCTCCTAAAATTATTCAAGCTATATGTACTGCCCTGGGGTGGGATCTTGGTGAGATCTGGATATTTGATCAACAAGCCGGTGTTTTGTGTAATACAGATATTTGGCATAAACCATCTCTCCAGGTCTCGGAATTCAAAGCTGTTACAAAAAACACAACCTTTCCAGCAAAAATCGGACTTCCAGGTAGTGTCTGGGAGAGCGCTAAACCATTATGGATTGAAGATGTTGTCCAAGATGCAAATTTCCCCAGAGCATCCATTGCAGAAAAAGAAGGGTTGCATGGAGCCTTTGGCTTTCCCATTATCATAGGTAGTGAAGTCTGTGGCACCTTATGTTTCTATAGCCGCGAGATAAAAAAGCCAGATAATTATTTGCTTGATATGATGACATCTATTGGCCGTCAGATAGGTCTTTTTATCAAACATAAACAGGCAGAAGAAACACTCCTTCAGTCAGAAAAACTAAGAGCTATGGGTATGATAACGGCTGGTATTGCACATGATTTTAACAATATCCTTGCCATAATTTCTGGTAGTACACAAATACTTGAGATGGGTAATGAAGATAACAAGAAGTTGGTGGACGGGTTACGTACAATTCTTAAAGCGTCAAATGACGGAGCCGAAATAGTACGCAGGATGAGGATATTTACCAAACAGGAAAAAGATACTTCTATGTTGCAGCCTGTTGACATAAAGGGTGTACTGACGCAGGCGATTGATTTCGTAAAGCCCAGATGGATGAACATTGCTAAGGCAGGTGGTATAAACTACGAAATAGACAAAGACGGTATTGTGGAAGTGCCAACAATAATGGGAATTGAATCAGAGCTGAGAGAGGTGTTCATAAACATGATGAACAATGCTATGGATGCAATGCCGGAGGGCGGTTTCCTGTCTTTTTGCACATGGCAGAGCGAAGAAAATGTATTTATAAGCATATCCGATACAGGAGAGGGTATGTCAGTGGACGTGAAGAATAGGGTGTTTGAGCCGTTTTATACTACAAAACGGGAAAAAGGAAGTGGGTTAGGTATGAGCATGTCATACGGTATAATAGAAAGACATGATGGAGGGATAGAGGTGGAGAGTGAGGAGGGAAAAGGCACGACATTTACAATTAGACTCCCAATTACTGAGTCTCCAACTCAAAAAACAGGGTTATCCGTAGAGGATCAAAAAATTAAGGTTAAAGGTCTCAGTATTTTAGTGGTGGATGATAAGAAAGATATGTGTTCTCTTCTGGAAAAGTTCTTTGCTAAAAATAGCCACATAGTTAAGACGGCTGAGAGTGGAAACAGGGCTATCGAAGTGTTAAAAGCAGAAACATTTGACCTTGTACTGTGCGACCTTGTTATGCCTGATGTGTCCGGCCATAAGGTAGTTGATGTATTGAACAGCCTCGATAAAAGACCAAAAATTGGTGTGATGACTGGCTGGAGTGAAAAAGTTGAGACTAAAGATGAAAACGAGTTGAATGTAGATTTTATCATCAAAAAACCATTTAATTTTTCAGTGCTGGCAGGGCATATAAATGATATATTTGGCACGGATTGACACTGATAATCCCCGGACTGGAAAACGCCGAGGACATAGCACAGATAGAAACAGAGAAAGAAATATACATCTTAGGAAAGCAAGCCGCCAGAGTCGCCCCTAGAAGCAGCTTTCAGGTCCGACTCAGTTGGGAAATACAGGAAACAAGTCTTTCACTTCCCGCCTAACAGACCGGCGGGCAGGCAGACACTTTTCTCTGTTAGCGGGGGGGGGGGGGGAGACAAAGTCGCCCCAGGGAAGTTTCCCCTGAGGCGCTCACAGATACTCTACAAGAGGGTTCCTCTCTTCTGTTAATTCTCTGCAGTCAGTAGTAGTATGGAACTGATCTTTTTCTGTGCGTCACAGTCTATTATCCAGTCATTATTATCAGGTTCCCCTATGGTCGCACAGCCATCCATTCTCTTTAAAAAGTTGTTTAATCTATTCAGGGAAATATCAGGACGGTACCCAATATTGATGTAGATGTTCCATAGTTTTTGGTAGAAGGTATCCTTGCCCTTGTACTGCGGTTTTTTAAATGCGCTTCTACTCAGGTCGCTGATAGCCGGGTGTGCATTTATTACCGCTTCTTTGAGACCACCTTCTGTGTAGGCAGTAACCGTCATGTTGTCAATGTCGTCCATGGTACCGTCGTTAACGGTCAGGGACAGCTCATATGTCCCCATAATGTCTGGTATGAAGGTAGGCGACATGGAAGTGTCATCATATAGAATAGACTTGCTCCCGGACGGTATAGATGTAAAAGCCCATTTATACGTCAGTGAGACGCCGTCATGGTCACTGCTGGCAGTTCCGTCCAGAAATACCAGTTTGCCAGTAAAGACCTGCTGGTTATCACCCGCATTCGCAACAGGAGCGTAGTTAATTATTTCAGCGCCCCTGATATCCAGTGTAGAGGGGTCTTGACAGGAATCGCCGCTATAGATATTTACTGTGTCAGTGCCGCCGCCTAAATCAATTGTACCGGTGACTTGAGATCCGCAGAATAGATTCAGGGTTTCATTACCGGACTCCCCTAGAATCGCGTATGAGTCTTCGCCTGTAGCGGAGATAAAGCCATAGTTGTTTATTGTTTGTGTTGTGAAGAAAGAACCAAAACTAAAAGTGCTTGACTTAATTCCCAGGGAGCCATTCCCTATGACCCTGATCGAACCGGTATTGATAACAGTAGAGTCATATCCACTCGAAGAGCCAGATCCATTCGAAGTAATGCCTCTACTATTGAGACCAGTTGATGTTATTGTGCCGGTATTGGTAACAGTAGAGCCAGATGCAATCGAAAAAATGCCCCTGCTGATGGAATAGGAGGAATCATCGGGATTTGTTGTTATTATTGTGCCGGTATTGGTGACAGTAGAGCCAGTGCCAGTCAAAAAAATGCCATAGCTATCCTCTCTCTCTGTCGTGATCGTACCATTATTGGTGATAGTAGAGCCAGCGCCACTCGAAGAAATGCCATCGCTATCCTCTCTCTCTGTCGTGATCGTTCCATTATTGGTGATGATATCGTTTTCGCCTTTCATTTCAATAGCATGAGCACCGCTCCCCTCCGTTAATATTGTTCCGTTATTGGTGACTGTGTTGGAGTCGGAAGTATAGTCACTGCTAATGGCTTCCCACGTATTTTGACCGGTACCTGATGTTATTGTGCCGTTATTGATGATGGTGTTGCTACTGGAGTTGAAAATCTGAATACCACGATCCCAAAAGCCATCATGCGTTATAGTGCCGTTATTGGTCAATCGATTATTATTACCCTGAATCATAACGGCTTCGCCGTCTTCCACATTTATCTCTCCCTCCTCCTCGATCACAAGGGTGTCGTCGCCACCGAGAAATTGCCTGGTTGTCACCAAACCGGTAATCGTAGTCTCTGTCGCATGTGCGTTTTGAACAGTGACGAATAGTAAAGTCACCAATAAGATAACAGTACAGCCAACAACTGTTTCGAACCGTTTACTAAAGCTACATTTTTTCATCTCTACCTCCTTGTAAATTCCCGGTGGTTTGTTTTTTCACCGGTACCCAATAACATCAAGGTAAATATAAAATGCCTTCGTGTCCGACGGTTTGTAAATGTCAAAGCTCAAATCAATGCTTAAAGATCAAAGTTCAACTATCATTAGCAAAAAGGACAGTTGTTACATTAATGATATTGGGAATTACGTTATAGTCAACAGGGTAAAAATAGGTACGAAATAGGTATGAATTGTAATTAGTGCCTGTTGCTCAAAAGAGAAATTTAACGCAGAGGCGCAAAGTACGCTCCCCGGACTGGAAAGCGCCGAGGACAATGAGTAAAACAAAAATATAGGTAAAAGGCGAAAGACAGAAACAAATAAATATCAAATCCAAATGCCAAAGCTCAAATGTCAAATCAATGCCTGTCACCTGAGGACGACCCTGTGGGCAGCTTCAAGATCCGCCCCTGGCGGGAAGATCAAATTACTTTTTACCACAGATTGTTCACAGAAAATCACGGATTATTAATGAATACTGTTTCTATTTGCATCTCCTGACAATATAGCAATTGCAGCCTTTACACTGGAAAGTCAAAGGAGGTAGTATCAGCCAATGTAAATAGTTTCTCTTCCCACAATGATAACATTCAATCTCTTCCATGAACCGAGCCTTCACTTTTTTAATAAACTTGAATATCCTCAACGACTTGCCTCCGATATCTTGAATCATCTTTCGTACCTTTAAATTATCATTCGAAATTCCTTGTTCGATAATCGTTATTCGCTTTTATCCGTGGTGAATATCCTTAGAAGTTGAATTGAAGCCCTGCCATGTAGAAGTTCCGGGTTTCGTCGCCGCTTGCTTCGCTGAATTCCGCGTTAAGATAGAGGTTTAGCTGATCGCTTACCTGAGCGTTCAGGTAAGCACCCAGCTGTCCTGAGTAAATAGAGTCGTCATTAGTGGCTGTAAAACGAAAGTCACTACCGCCAAAATTCCCATCAATAGAACCGTCATCGGTGTACCGCGCCGTACCGCCACCACTTAGCTCAAATTCACACCAGTCAGTAATCATGTAGATCGCGGAGAGCTGAAGAGTACTGTTCAGGGCCTGCAGTGTACGATCGTCTATTTCAAGGTTAGACCGCGTGGTGCCGTGCTCGTGGTAGTCGTCGTACCATCCGGCGCTGTAAACCACTGTTGCCATAGGACGCAGCATAAGCCTGTGTGCTACAGTGTAGTCGGCTCTTACTGAGACCGACGGACTAATGAACAGGCTGCCAAAGTCAGCCCGCGCGTTTTCATAGCCACTCAGGTTATCGAGCACCATACGGGTATTATCATGGTCTTCATAGCCGCCTATCAGGGATGCCGCCAGTTTGTACCTGCCAAAATCGTACTGTCCATAGATGCCGGTAAAGTAGCTGTTGGAGTCGGTCCTGAACGATTCGGAATCGGCCTCTACATTTGCACGGGAGAAGCCGCCCAGTACACCTGCGCGTAGCCTGTTATATGTCCTTTCGAATCCGCCGGTAAACCCGTTGTATTCGTGGTCGTAAGCGAAGAGCAGGTCGTGATGATCACGCTTTCGATAGGAGTGGAACATATCTCCCCACGCCTGTGGCTGATTCGGCGTTTTCAACATACCGGGCTCAATACGTGTGGATGCCAGCTTTATAAGTTGCGGTTTGAAGTGGTTAAGGCGTTTGCGGATGACACTGTGCAGGCCGGTACAGAGGGAGTTCAGGACCGGCCCTTTGACGGACTGGCCGGTCGGGTCTACTGTCACCGCAACGTTGCCGACCACAATACCCGGCACATACAAGTTAATCGATTCAGCACCCTCAATAGTCAGTGTGGATGAGTTGTTTCGACCGGATATATTCACAGTATCGTTGTCGTTAGAATCGCGTAAATCTATTCTGCCGATGATCTGTGAGCCGGATAGCAGATTCAGGATGGTATCTCCACCAGTACTTCCAAAAATCGCGTATTCGGCATCACCGGTTGCAGAGATTAAGCCGCTGTTGTTTGCTGTATTGTCTCCAACCAGACTAATCCCGTGGGCTCCTTCCCCTGTGACCCTGATCGTGCCGTTATTAGTGGTGATGGTACCATCTTTGGTTACTAAAATACCGTGAGCATACTCCCCAAACGTTAATATTGTACCATTATTGATGACAGTAGAATTAAAATTGATTGCCCTAATGCCGGTAGAAAAATCCCCCGTCGTTGTTATCGTAGCGTTATTGATGACAGTAGAACCCTCGCCGGTTAAAGTAATGCCGTCCTCATCCTCCGTTGTTATCGGATCGTTATTGATGATAGTATCATTATCAATAGAAGACCAAATTTGCGCCTGTGCAGGTTGAACTGTGACGAATAGCAGAATCGCCATCAAGGTGACAGTGCAAGCAATAACTTTATTGAAGTGTTTAATACGTCTATATTTTCGCATCTCTACCTCCATGTAGATTTTCGGTGGTTTGTTATTCCACCGGCCTGTCCGCCAGTTTGTTAGGCGGATACCATCCTGGTGCTTTTATAGATCAAAGTGAACTAAAGTAACTAAAGCCATAGGGATTGAATATTGAATATTGAAAATATATAAAATCCAAATGACAAAGCTCAAAATCCCATTGAAATCCAAAATCAAAAAGAATGGAAAATGAAAAGCAAAAGACATTTTGCTACCCGCTACGTTACCTGATTGTGGACAATTGTCAACATGGTAAGAATGGGTACGAATCTGGTATGAAAAATACTTGTTGCGAGTTGCAGGTTACAGGTTGCGTGTTAAAAAAAAGAGGTGAAAGACAAAGGGATTGAAAAGAAATGGAGGCATGAGTGTACACGATCGTGCATATAAGATTTTGATACGAATATGGAACAAGGAATTTCGAATTACGATTTCTTAATTTAAATCCAAATATTAAAGCATAACAGAATGATCAATTATCAATTAAGAATTATCAACATGGAGTTATTAATTATCTGTTGTCTTTTTTGATGCTTTTCTAATTGAGAATAAAACCTTAACAATCTCTTCTGATTCCAAAATTATGTTTTTGGACACTTCATTTTTAACCTGTCCGCTGTCTCTTAAAAGCCTTAGCCAGTAGTATGATTCCCTTGCCTCTTTGTGTGAAATTCCAACTTTATTGCAAAAGTCTTTCTTGCTACAAGCAGCCTGTGCTTCTTCCATGTTTGCTCCAATTGATGTACCTGATCGTAGTAGTTGCCTGCCAATCACATCACATGTTTTGTTGCGAGGAAGAGAACTGACCAGCTTTATAACCCTCAATGCAAAATTGTAAGCTCTATCGACAATTTCCTTATTACCCATGTTCACGAATGAATTACCAATTATCAATTAAGAATTAAGAATTATCAACAAGGAATTCATAATTGATCATTCATAATTGTTAATTACCTCTCCTTGTCAACACAAAACAGAAGGCAGGTCCCCCCACCGGAATGGCTGTGGGAACCCGCCTGTAATATAAGATACAACTTACAAACTAACTTTCCGGAAACCGGATATTATGGTTTACCAGAGCTGCTGCCGACAAAGTCCAGAGCATCCCAGCTATACAAGCTATCAAGGAAATTTTCATGTAAAATCCACACAATCCTGCCAAAATTCCTGTTCATAGTATTATCTATTTCAGTAACTCTTTCAGTGTAAAGTCCTTCAGAATCGAGATAATCACTTATGAAACCGTTGCCAGCTTTTATCTTCTCGTACTCATCTTCCGCTTTATGCGCGGGTAAAGTCGCAAGTAAATCAGTCAGCCTTTTGTTCAGCTCCTTCATTTGGTTATACTTCTCGGTAGTATCCATTTCGACCAGGGTGCCGGCTAAGACCCCCCCCTCATCTGACGGCTGTATCTTATACTTTGTAGCAGATACACTGAACGGTAATTCACCGGTGCTCACCGCATAAACGGCAGTGTTTAAGGGGGCATAGATTTTATTGGCATCTTCGTAGTCTGTATCTGCAAATGCTGTGGCCCCGGCTGTCGGCCCAACCATTATATTGTTGATTATAAACTCTGAGCCAATCCAATAACCATTTGGGGACGTATCAGAGGAACTATCCTTTTCGGGCAAATTGACAGCATCGAAAGTCAATGTTACCGGGACACCGGCTGTCAGTGCGACTGTCTGCGTAAATTGCTTAAATCTGGATCCTGTTCCGGTGCTAATGTACCATCTGTGCTTCATGGAAGTATCAGTATCATAAAACACCGAATAATCAGCTGAGGATTGAAACAGATCCTGGGGTTTAATGCTCTTGAGCGTGGTAGTTACACCACCAGTCTCCATCTTTACTGTGTATACTTCTGTAGTGAATAGAGCAGGCGGTTGTGTATTCTGTGAACCATCATCATTAAAACGATACACAGGTTCGAGAGACGGATTATAATTGAATGAAATCACATATTCGCCGGTTTCAGTAGGCGTAAAGGTCAACTTAACCTGAGTGTTCGAATGCAGTTCCACAACGTTTCCGGAAGCACCGGTTCCAATCATCAGCCAGTTATCAGCGAAATGATTGTCTGCAATAAAATATCTGGCCTGATCCTTCAACCTCACTGCATTGCTGGTTCCCATCGACCAGGTCCATGGCTTGTCAGCGCCTGCAGAGTAGTCCACGCCATTGATCGTTGTGTCAGCACCGAATTGATTCCAGGAAGTGGCATCAAATTTGGCAGTAGAAACCAATTTAAAATCGTTGCCAGGGTTGGAATCCCATGCGGAGAATCCACTAAAGTCTTCGTCCACCAACACCGGGACTGCATAGGCGCTGGATGAGCATATGCCAGACAGGCCCGCCGAAAGTGCAACCGACAGGCATAATATTGAGACTGCTGAAACAATGGTTTTCATGATACGCATTCTGTTTACCTCCTTTATAAAATTGACATTTTAAAGTGCCTAAAGATCAAGGTGACTACCTGTCCGCCAGTTTGTTAGGCGGGAAGCTAATGACTGATCAAATCCAAATATCAAAGCTCAAAATCCCATTGAAATCCAAGATCAAAACCACAAAAGAATGTCTAATGACAAAATGCATTGAATGCCAAATCAATGACTGATGTGCAAAAGACCTAAGCAGTAGACGACTTCTTCTTAGACACAAGGATTGATGAAAAAATCAATGTTAACTCTTGCGCCTCTTGCCACAACCACCGGCATTCCACGCTACTTGATGGATTTGCTTTTGAAATCATCCTTAACCAATGTTTTGTCTCTTTTGATTCCTTCTTGCAAAGAGCTATTTTGTGTCTAAAGTCCTTCTTTGATTCAGCTCCATCTGCCTCTGCATAGTTTGCCCCAATACTTGTAGCTGATCTTACTACCTGACTTATTAATGAGCGATTTACTACATCTTTTTCAATGGATCTTACAAATTTAATTATCTCTTCTCCGTATAAAGCGGTTCTCTCTTCCAAATCATATACTTTGTCATTTGAGCTTTGGATTTCATTTGAACTTTGAACCTTGTAATTTGGATTTAAGTAGTTGCGTCTCTTTTCCAGTTCCCTAGAAAATTCTTTGTTCTCCATAACTTTAGTTCACTTTAGTCACTTTGATCTTTAGGCACTGTTATTCTTCAATCTTCAATATTCAGTATTCAATTTCTTACTTAAACGTTGCCAGTTTGAGGGCCCCGTTTGTCATGTCATAGTAGCTGATAAAGATTTTCCCTCTTCTATTTACATTTCCTATGTTTAATGCCAGGGAGGTGTACATTCCCACTATACCCTCGCTGTCCAGGGTGGTTACTACCCATGAACCTGATTTGTTTGTCGCGTACTTCAGGTCATTGTCATCACTATCAGTAGAAGCATCAAAATAGCTGATGTGCACGTAGCCGGAATCATCCACAGCTATGGAATTGTATCTTCCGCAGACAGCTCTACTATCCATACCTTTCCTCGTATCGTCTACCAAACTGGTTACCCATGAACCGGATTTGTTTGTCGCGTACATGAGGGTACCGTCGGTGAGATGATAATAGGCGATGTGGATGTTCCCATTAGAATCTTTGGTAATTGAGTTATCTTCTCCATCTGAGGCTACATCCTCAGAAGTCCAGTCACCATTAACATTTGTCGCGCACTTAAGCATATTGTTGGTGTTGTCACGATAGCTGATATAGCAACCTCCGTTGGCGTCCACGTTGATAATGGAACAGTGACTTCCAACATCTGTCTCACTATCTCCATCTACTGTTTCAGTTATAAATCCCAATCTTCTATTAGCATAAGAGTGCGCATACTTAAGGTTCTCATTGGTATGGTCGTAATAAGCGATATGAGGCAGAATGTCCGCCGCTGTTGAGATAGAAGAGTACCATCCAACGCTGTCGCTACCGCGATTACCATCGTCTACAGTGAATTTATTTTTATCTTTAAAATTTACATAATCACGACGACTGGTTTTCCTTGCCGCTGCGTACATGAGCTTTCCACTATCATAATCAAAATAGCTGATGTGCCTTACTTGCGTTCTTCTCCGCTTTCTATTATTACCCTTAGAACTTTTTGGACTCAATGCCAATGATGTGTACATCCCCGTAATATCACTATCGTCCACTGTGGAAATATTCCAGCCGCGGCCTTGCCTGTTTGTCGCATACTTGAGGCTTCTGTTGGTATAATCCCAATAACTGATGTCCACCCTGCCCAGATACGTTACCTTGAGAGACGAGTACAGTCCCACATCTGTACCGGAGCCGCCGTCAATGGTCTTGATTGTCCACCCTGCCTGAGCATCACCGGCAGAGAAAGTTACTGAAAAAGCCGACAATACAAAAGTGAAAATTGCTATCAACACATAATTGCAATACTTCATGTCACTCTCCTTTCTAAAATAAATAAAATAAAAATAGCCTTACTGCTCCCCGGACAAACAGCGCCGAGGACAAGAAGATGTTCCCCTGAATCCTCTCCACCAGTAAGGCTACATTTCCTAATTTCTACTTCCCTGTAGATTTCAGGAATATTCATTATCCCTCTCCCTCTCATTGACAATAATGATTACAAAATATTACAAAACCGTCAACAGGGTAAGAATCGGTATAGAACGGGTATGTTTTGTACTGGGCAATGGATTGGCGGGTTACAGGATGCGTGTTTTAAAAAAAGAGGCAAAAGACAAAGGAAATGAGAATATCGAACAAGGAATGTTGAAGTGAAAAGACATTTAACCACGGATCTTCACGGATAGACACTGATGTGAAAGACAAAGGGAAAAAGCTGGGAGAAACAAAAGTATGCACGATCGTGCATATAGAAAAATACAAGTATCAAATAATAAAATTCAAATAACAAACAAATCCCAATGAAATCCAAAATCAAAAGTACAAAAGAATGACAGATGACTAATTACGATTGAATTGCAGCATTTAGTGTAGGGCTTGGACGTGTGGCGGTTGTTACTTTCTCGGGGTCGGGATGGTAGTATCCGCCCAGATCAACCTCTTGTCCCTGTTCGTCATTCAGCTCTTTTATGATCTGCTCTTCTCCTGAGGCCAGTGCTTTTGCAAGCGGAGTAAAGTATTCCCGGAGTTCAGGATTTTCTTCCTGTTCTGCCAGTGCCTGTGCCCAGTATAGCGTGAGATAGAACTGGCTTCCCCTGCTGTCCAACTCATTCACCCTGCTTGATGGTGACTGGTTTTTGTCCAGGAGCGTTGCCGTTGCCTGGTCCAACGCCTTGGCGACAATACCTGCTTTCACATTTTCGCGTACAGTGCTGAGGTACTGCAATGACGCGGCAATGGCCGCAAACTCGCCAAGGGAATCCCACCGCAAGTGCCCCTCTTCTACGAACTGTTGAACATGTTTGGGTGCAGAGCCCCCCGCTCCTGTTTCGAACAGACCGCCGCCGTTCAGCAGCCCGACGATTGAGAGCATTTTAGCACTGGTGTTAAGCTCAAGAATGGGGAACAGATCGGTCAGGTAATCACGCAAAACATTTCCTGTAACTGAAATCGTATCCTCTCCCTCTTTCACACGCTGTAGCGTAAAGCGTATGGCGTCAACCGGGGACAAAATTTTAATATTCAGATTAGCGTCCGGATCAAGATTGCCCAGGTAACGATTTACCTTATCAATAAGTTGAGCATCATGCGCTCTCTCCTTGTCTAACCAGAAGACAACAGGTGAGCCGGTTGCTTTAGCCCTCTCAACCGCCAGTTCAACCCAGTTCTTGACCGGTGCATCCTTCACCCGGCACATACGCCAGATATCACCCTCTTCTACGCTATGTTCATGAATTGTTACACCCTCCTCATCGACGACACGGATTGTCCCATCTTCTGGCACTTTAAAAGTTTGATCATGGGAGCCGTACTCTTCAGCTTTTCCCGCCATAAGACCGACATTGGCTACACTGCCCATTGCCGCAGGATCAAACGCACCGTTTTCAATACAGAATTTTACTGTTTCATCATAGATACCGGCATAGCTGGTATCGGGAATTACAGCTTTGACATCGTGTGCATTCCCATCCGGCCCCCACGCTTTTCCGCCATCACGAATTATCGGAGGCAGAGATGCGTCAATAATTACGTTACTCGGAACATGCAGATTCGTTATACCCTTATCTGAATTTACCATATAAAGATCAGCCTGGACTTCAAGACAGGCCTGTATATCGGATTCAATCTCTTCTCTCTGCTCTTCCGGCAGACTCTGTATCCTGGCATACACATCACCCAGACCATTGTCAGGGTTAACACCCAATTCTTTAAAGAGTGCCGCGTGTTTATCAAACAGATCCGCAAAGAACACTTCAACCGCCTGACCAAAGATAATCGGATCAGAGACCTTCATCATTGTAGCTTTCAGGTGCAGAGAGAACAAGACGCCCTTCTCCTTCGCATCTTCAATCTGTTCAGCAAGGAACTTGCGCAAGTCCTTCCGGCTCATAAACGTTGCATCAACAATTTCCCCTTCCTGCAGTGACAGGTTGTCTTTCAGAACAGTGAGTTGCAAGTCTTGATTAAAAAACTCAATTTTAGCACGGCCCACAGACGGACCTGAGATAGTAACAGAGCTTTCGTTGGAGAAGAAGTCTCCATCGTCCATATGGGACACGTGAGTTTTTGAATCCGGATCCCACTTACCCATCTTGTGCGGATGTTTTTTGGCGTACTCTTTCACCGCTGCCGGTGGCCTGCGGTCTGAATTACCATCTCTCAAAACAGGGTTTACCGCACTTCCCAAAACAGTTTTATATCTTGCCTGAATATCTTTCTGCGCTTCTGTCTGAGGAGCTTCGGGATAATCCGGTATGTCATACCCCTGCCCCTGCAATTCAGAGATAGCAGCTTTGAGCTGCGGTACGGAAGCGCTGATATTTGGTAGTTTGATTACATTGGCAAAAGGATATTTAACAAGCTCACCTAACTCAGCCAGGGCATCAGGCTGCCTCTGCTCAGCAGTCAGATCGTCAGGAAAATTAGCAATAATACGGCCGGCCAGTGAAATATCCCTGGTACCGATTGTAACTCCTGCGGCTTTTGCGAAATGTTTTACGACGGGAAGAAAGGAAGCGGTTGCCAGTGCAGGCGCTTCATCTGTAATGGTATAAATAATATCCGGTTGCGGTTCTTGTTCTGACATATTCTATTCCTAATCTGACCGAGTCATAATAAAAATTAAAAAGTCCAAATAACAGACACAAATTGATACTAATGAAAAAACATCTCAACGCAGAGGCGCTCCCCGGACAAACAGCGCCGAGGACAGGAAGTACGCAGAGGAAAAAACAGAGAAAGAATTAGACAGGATAACAGGATAGTAAGGATTAATAACAAATATCAAAGCTCAATATTATTCCTTTGACCACCATAACTTTAGGCACTTTAAACTTTAGCTCACTTCCCGCCTAACAGACTGGCGGACAGGTAGTCACTATTCTTCCCAAGCACTGTTGACACGTAACAATCACTGCATTGTCAGCCATCTTTGTAATGCGGATCTGTCCAGCATTTGGGCAGTGCCTCACCGGAAGGAAAAAGCAGTTCTGCTTTTTCTACTTTCTCCGGATCCTGCACCTCTTCCCCTTGTTGATAACGGCCCACTACTCCGCTTTGACAAGGATCAAACAGTTCCTTTAAAGTTAGGATCTCAACCAGATCATCGTTAGTTTTATGTTTTAAAAACATTTTCTACTCCTCCACATGGTCCAATACATTTTATAATTTACCTTTGTGTCTCGCTGTATTATACGATTCTGAGTGTAATGTTCAATAGAGATAAGTAATTTTTTATATCATCCGACTATGCCGGAAGAGATTAAAACAGGAACCGTCAGAATGCAGGGATTGTTATATATAGAAGAGAGAAGAATACTTGTAAATACTATCTGGAGAAATACGATGAAAGTCGACCAAATAAGATTAGTTCAAGATACCTTTGATAAAGTACGTCCTATTTCTGAAGAAGCCGCAAAGCTGTTTTACAATCGTCTTTTTGAGTTGGCTCCCTCGTTGAGATCACTTTTTAAGGGAGATATAGAGACTCAAGGTAAGATGCTTATGCAGATGTTAGATTATGCGGTTACAGGCCTGGATAGGCTTGACACAATAGTACCAACAATTCAGGATTTGGGGAGACGCCATGTTGGGTACGGTGTGAAGGATGAATATTATGAAACTGTCGGAGAAGCGCTTCTCTGGACTTTAGAGCAGGGCTTAGGTAAAGACTTTACACCAGACGTCAAGGATGCCTGGGCTGAAGCATATAAACTTTTGTCAGACACCATGAAAAGTGCTGCCAGGAACTGATTGCGAGGTGCGAGGTACGAGTTGCGGGTTACGAGGCGACAAAGGACAGGAAGTATAAATAAGTGAGCTAAAGTTAATGACTGATCAAATCCAAATACCAAAGCTCAAATGCCAAATCAATGTTTAAAGATCAAATGAGTAAATGAAAGCAGGTCTCCTGGGGCGACCCTGTTAGATAGCTCTAGATCCGACTCAGTCGGGAAACTCAGGAAAAAAACAGAGAATTTTAGCCACGGATTTTCACAGATAAATACAGATTAAGGGATCAAAGAATTAACAAACAACAATGTCAAAGTTAAATATTATTCCTTTGACCACCATAACTTTAGGCACTTTAAACTTTAGCTCACTTTAGTCACTTTTCTCCCCAAGCACTAATGACTACTGACGAATGACCAATTCCTATCACTGAAATACCAGTTTTTTAAGGACTTCTCTCACTTTCGCTGCCAGTTTTTCCTTTGGATATGAGGATGTGCTGATAATTCTGGACATGTAACGATTACCTTCCAGCCCGTCCTCGCCCAGTTCTATCTTCTCAACAGTACCATCTTTCAGGGTAACATGAAACGCCCATAACTGTTTTATCTCATTTACTCTATAGTGAAACGTAACAAAATATACTGATTCGTCCACGTCTATCGCTTCCCAACCTACCGGGGTGAATTCCGGCTCCTTTTCCCATAACGTGATAGCTTCCTGCGCATTCATTTTAAGACCGGTGGCTTCCTCATCAACGACAATACACGTCTTTGCCAACTCTATGGCACTCTCTTCAGGAGAGGCAGCATCTTCCACAATATCCCTTGTACACGCGGAGATGCTTAATATCCCAACCATTATCATTATATAAAACAGATATTTTTTATTCATAGGTTTATTCACCACAGAGGCGCTAAGTATAAATAAGTGAGCTAAAGTTTAAAGTGAACTAAAGTGGCTAAAGTTAATGACTGATCAAATCCAAATGTCAAAGCTCAATATTATTCTTTTGACCACCATAACTTTAGGCACTTCAAACTTTAGTTCACTTTAAACTTTTCTGCTTTAACTACACCATCCTTCTCAGTTTTTGAGTAAATGTTTTATCTGCTATCATGTTCTCCTTTGATAGTACACTCAATATATCGATAAGCGGTTTCTTTG